>CAJKCQ010000004.1 GCA_905198475.1 uncultured Sutterella sp.
TGGTCTTGCCGTGGTCAACGTGACCAATCGTGCCCACGTTCACATGGGGCTTCTTACGCTCAAATTTTTCCTTGGCCATGATCGGCTCCTGATGAACAAAGATCCGACCAGCTCGGATCAGATTGGACGTATAAGGAATTCGTGGTGCCCATGATGCGGATCGAACGCATGACCTCTCCCTTACCAAGGGAGTGCTCTACCACTGAGCCACATGGGCATTTTCTGGAGCGGGTGAAGGGAATCGAACCCTCGTCGGGGGCTTGGAAGGCCTCTGCTCTACCATTGAGCTACACCCGCTCAGGATCGAGGACGGTCATTCCGCTCCGCGGTTGACGCTGCGACGCGTAAGCAGATCGTCGCAGATTTCGCTGGTGGAGGGGGATGGATTCGAACCATCGTAGGCGTAAGCCAACAGATTTACAGTCTGCCCCCTTTAGCCACTCGGGCACCCCTCCGTGCGAAGAGGATCGAATTATTGCGGCTTTTCGCCGCGCTGTCAAGAGGGGCGTGAAAAAAAGTTCCGCCCTCCCGCGGCGGGCGCGCTTCCGACCGGGCCGACTTCCTTTAGCATCAACGAAATCGCATCGAATTCCTCGACCATGTCCTTCCTCGACACCCTCACGGCCTGGGGCGCGCTCGCCGCGCTCTTGCAGTTCGGCATCGTCCTCAGCGTGATCATCCGCGTCGTGCTCACGCGTCATCCGCCGGGCTCGTCCTTCGCCTGGATTCTGCTCACGACGCTCCTGCCCTACGTCGGCTTTCTGCTCTACCTCGCCTTCGGCGAACGTCCGGTCGGGCGGCTGCGCGCCAAGCGCCTGCGCGACGCGGCGGAGCGCCGGGGGCACCTCGCGCAGCACAAGCTCACGCCCCTCGGGCCGCTGCCGAGCCGGCTCGTGCGGCACCGCACGCTGCTGCGCCTCGCCGCCAAGCTCTCCGGCATGCCGACCGCCACCGGCTCGACGGTTGTGCTCAAGGCGAGCTCAAAGGAAACCATCGCGTCGCTGCACGCCGACATCGCCGCCGCGCGGCATTCGATCGACATGGAGTTCTACATCTGGGAGGACGGCGGCGAAGTCGCTGAGATCTCCTCGGCGCTCATCGCGGCGGCGCGCCGCGGCGTGCGCGTGCGCATCCTCGTGGACGACTTCGGGTCGCGCATCTTCCTGCGCTCGGAGGCGCGCCGGCGTCTCGAGGCCGAAGGCGTCGCCGTGGCTTCGGCGCTCCCGATGAAGCTTCTGCAGATATTCGGGCTGCAGCGCGCCGACATCCGGCTGCACCGCAAGACGGTCGTCATCGACGGACGCGTCGCCTATACGGGAAGCTTCAACATGATCGACCCGAAAAACTACGCCGAAGCGAAGGTCGTGGGCGCTTGGGTGGACGCGATGGTGCGCGTCGAAGGCCCCGCCGCGCGGCTTCTCGACGCGGTCTGGCGCTTCGACTGGGCTCTGCAGCCCGACGGAGACCTCTCGGACTTCGACAGGACTTTCGAGACGCTGCGCACGCCCAATACGGGTGATGCGGTGATCTCCACCGTGCCCTCCGGCCCCTATCAGCCGGGCGACAGCAACCTGCTCCTCATTCTCGAAGCGATCAGCCGCGCGGAATACACGCTCACGATCACGACGCCCTACTTCATTCCGACGGAATCCGTCGTACAGGCGCTCCTCAATGCGGCGCTGCGCGGCGTGAACGTGCGGCTCATCGTGCCCGAGCGGTGCGACAACTCCGCCACCGGCTGGGCGATGCGCCGCTACTTCGACGACCTGCTGCAGGCGGGCGTGCACGTGCTGCTCTATCAGGGCGGACTGCTGCACACGAAGTCGATCGCCGTGGACAACGAATTCGCCGTGTTCGGCACGCTCAACATCGACAACCGCTCAATGCATCTCAATTTCGAGCTGATGATGGTGATCTTCGACGACGACTTCGTCGCCGACCTCGTGCGGCTCCATGAGGAATACGAGAGCCGCTGCCGGGAGCTCTCTCCGGAGGCATGGCGCCGCCGGCCGATTTCGGACCGGCTCAAGGAGGGCGCGTCCTATCTTGTGTCGCCGCTTCTTTGAATGACGAACACGCCTCAGATGCAATTCGGGCGCGGAATCCGCCTTCGGCGGAGCCGCGCCCGAATTCAATCCGGAGCGCCGGGCCGGGCCCGGCGCCGCGTCAGTGCTGCTCGTCCTTCTTAGGAGGGACGGGCGTCTCCTCGATGTCCTCGACGTCCTTCATGTCGCGGCGACGCTGCGACGGCGCGCCCGACGCGATGCGAATCTCCTCGCGCTCGTAGACCGTGCCCGAGCGTCCAGCGCCGCGGTACTGCTGCCGCGCGAACGCCTCGGCGTCCTCCATCACCTTGCGGAAGTTGCGCTCGTCCTGAGATTCAAGACCGAACTTGCGCTTGATCCACCCCCAGAGGCAGAAGGCAGCGACCAGAACGATCACGGCGACGACGACGCCGGCGATCAGCGGCAGAAAGAAGATGATGAGGCCGACGAGGATCGCAAGCGTCGCAAGACCGACGAGGAAGCTCAGGAGCGGGTTGCCTCCGCCGGGCTGCGGAAAAATGAAGATGGGCATGTATGGGGTCACTCCTCTGGAACGGTTCGCGGACGGCTCGCAGGCCGTCTCATTCACTGCAAGAAGCCGTTGAGGGAAAGTATATCGGCCGCCGGCGGGCGGAAAGTCGCCCCGCCGGGCCGATCCGGCCGCAACGACCCTCGGAGGCGGCATTTTGTGCAAACAATGGTTTCATCCGCCCTGCGCATTCGCGCCGCCCGTGCGGCACAGCGCCGCACGGCGTCGAGTAAGATAACTGCCCATTCAGCCGCCCCGACCGCTCCGTCGCGCGGCTGCCCCGCGCTCCGCGGGCTGAAAGCCGCAGGCGCCTTTGCGGGCCGCGGCCGAATTCAAGACCTCCGACATGGCAGCAGAAGAGAAGATCACGCTCCCGGACATACAGTCCACTGAAGACGAACGCAACATCGCCATCAACCGCGTCGGCGTACGCGGCGTCAAACTCCCGATCATCGTCGCCGGCCGCGAGGGGCCGCAGCACACCGTCGCCGACATCACCATGACGGTGGCGCTGCCCGCCTCGAAGAAGGGCACCCACATGTCGCGCTTCATCGGCCTGATGGAGGAGCTGCGCGACCCGCTCGATGCGCCGCTCATGGAGCGGCTGCTCGGCGCGATGCTCGGGCTGTTGCAGTCCGACGCCGGAACGATTGAAATCCGCTTCCCGTTCTTCGTGCGCAAGGCCACGCCCGTGAGCCGCCTCGAGAGCATTATGAACTACGAATGCGCCTTCACCGCCTCGACCGGCGCCGAAGGCACGGTCGTGCGTCAGGAGACGATCGCGCCCGTCACGAGCCTCTGCCCGTGCTCCAAGGAGATTTCGCGCTACGGCGCGCACAACCAGCGCTCGCTCCTCAAGAGCTCGCTCATCCTCGCCGCGCCGATGTCCCTCGAGGAGCAGATCGGCGTCGCCGAGTCCGCCGCCTCCTGTCAGCTCTGGTCGCGCCTGAAGCGCGCCGACGAGAAGTTCGTCACCGAATACGCCTACGATCATCCGAAGTTCGTCGAAGACATCGTGCGCGACATGGCCAAGGCGCTCAACGCCGACCCGCGCGTGCTGAGCTACCGCGTCGAGGCGGAGAACTTCGAGTCGATCCACAACCACTCCGCCTACGCCTGGATCGAACGCGACAAGCGCCTCTGACCCGCCGCGGCCCACACCGTCCACACAAAACTGCAACCCCCCGTTTTTGTTTCTCCCATGCTCGACACTCAGAAAGAAGCCATTCAGAAGCTCATCGCCGGCGCCCTCGCGTCGCTCGGCGCCGCCGACGCCCCCGTGACGCTCGAGCGTCCCAAGGATCCCGCCCACGGCGACGTCGCCTGCACCTGCGCCCTGCAGCTCGCCCGCCGCCTCAAGAAGAATCCGCGCGCCATCGCCGAAGAGCTCGTCGCCGCGCTCAAGGCCGATCCCGCCTTCGGCGAGATCGTCGAAACCGTCGAAATCGCCGGTCCGGGCTTCATCAACATCCGCGTCGCCCAGAACGCCCGCCTCGCGATCGTCTCGCAGGTGCTGCGCGAGGGCGAGCGCTACGGCGAAAGCACCGAGCACGCCGGCGAATCGGTCCTCCTCGAGTACGTCTCGGCCAATCCGACCGGCCCGCTGCACCTCGGCCACGCCCGTCAGGGCGCCTTGGGCGACGTGCTCGCCAACCTCCTCGCCTCCCAAGGCTGGAAGGTCTCGCGGGAGTTCTACTACAACGACGCGGGCGTGCAGATCGGCAACCTTGCGAACTCCGTGCAGGTCCGCTGCCGCCAGCTTCAGGGCGAGTCGGTGGAGCTGCCTGAAAACGCCTACCACGGCGAATACATCCTTTCGATCGCGCGCGACTTCCTCGCGAAGAAGCCCGTCCATCCGCATGCGGGCGGCGTGATCGAGTCCACGGGCGACTTCACCGACATGGACCTCGTGCGCCGTTACTCGGTCGCGTATCTGCGCAACGAACAGGACGACGACCTCGCCGCGCTCGGCGTGCGCTTCGACAACTTCTTCCTCGAGTCCTCGCTCTACTCGACGGGGGCCGTGCAGAAGACCGTCCAGGCGATCGTTGATTCGGGCAACACCTACGAGAAGGACGGTGCGCTCTGGCTGCGCACGACCACGTTCGAAGACCTCGGCAACGGCCTCACGGACGACAAGGACCGCGTGATGAAGAAGGCCGACGGCACCTACACGTACTTCGTGCCCGACGTCGCCTACCACCTCAACAAGTTCAGCCGCGGCTACACCAAGGCGGTCAACATCCAGGGCACGGATCACCACGGCACGATCGCGCGCGTGCGCGCCGGCCTGCAGGCCGCCTCGGGCGTGCTCGGCATCTCCATTCCGAAGACCTTCCCGGAATACATCCTGCACAAGATGCTCTCGGTCGTGATGGACGGGGAGCCCGTGAAGATGAGCAAGCGCTCGGGCAACTACGTCACCCTGCGCGACCTTGTGGACTGGGCCGGCCGCGACGCCGCGCGCTTCTTCCTCGTCTCGCGCAAGGCCGACGCCGAATTCGTCTTCGACGTGACGCTTGCGCGCGCCAAGAGCGACGAGAACCCCGTCTACTACCTGCAGTACGCCCACGCGCGCATCTGCTCGGTCTTCGCCAACGCGGCCGAGCAGGGCCTGGAGGTGCCGACGGCGGCCGAGCTCGCCGAGTGCGACCTCTCGCCGCTCTCCTCCAAGGCGAGCGAGGCGTTGGTCGGCGCCATCGCCGAGTACCCCAACACGCTGCGCATCGCCGCGCGCGACCACGCGCCGCACGTGCTCTGCTACTACCTGAAGGACCTCGCCGCGGCCTTCCACGCCTTCTACAACGCCGAGCGCGTGCTCGTCGAAGACGCCGCGGAGCGCCGCGCGCGCCTCGCGCTCCTCGCCGCGGCCCGTCAGGTCCTCGGCAACGGCCTGCGTCTGCTCGGCATCTCCGCGCCCATGCGCATGAGCCGCCGCGAAGACGAGTCCGCCGAATAAGGAGAATCTGAAAGTGGCCAGAAGCGGTTTTGCCGCCGGCTTTGCCGGCTTTCTCATCGGCGTGGTGACCGGCCTCGGCATCGCCGCCGGCGCCATGCTCGTGATCTCCAAGAGTCCGATGCCCTTCGTGGACAAGGTGGACCGGGTGACCGCCGACGTCGATCCCGCCGCGAAGCTCGCGGGCGGGGTCGACCCCAACGCGCGGCTCAACCAGCAGAACGGCTCGGACGATGCGGTCGAAGCCGGCGGCGTGCGCACCGTGAAGGTGCCCGCAGCCGGGTCGGACGCCGGGACGGCCGCGCCCGCCCCGGCCGACGTCTTCTGGGTCCAGGTGGGCTCCTACTCGAAGAAGTCCGAAGCGGACAACGCCGTCGCCGCACTCGCCATGCAGGCGATCGGCGCGCAGATCCAGGCCGCCGGCTCCTCGCTCTGGCGCGTGCGCGTCGGCCCGTTCGAAAATCGTCAGGGCGCCGAGGAGGCGTTCAACAGCCTGACCGATCAGGGAATGAAGGCCCTGATCGTCCGGGACAAGTAGCCGCGGGCCGATCAGCCTGCTTCCTTCATCTTCACAAAGGACTCATTCGTCATGCTGACTCGTCGTCAAGTCGTCCTCGCCGCCGCGCTCGTCCCGGCATCCGGTCCGCTCTTTGCGCAGCAGTCCTACACCGCCGGCAAGGAGTACCTCGTGGTGAATCCGCCCGCGCCGACGCCGCGCGACACCATCGAGGTGGTCGAATTCTTCGCCTACACCTGCCCGCACTGCCTGCAGTTCGCGCCGCACTTCGAGAAGTGGGCGAAGGCCGCCCACCAGGGCGTGACGGTCCGCGTCTGCCCGGTCGCCTGGCAGCCCAAGCTCCTGCCCTTCACCCAGACCTACTTCGCCCTCGAGGCGCTCGGTCTGCTCGAGCGCCTGCACATGCCCTTCTTCGAGAGCGTGATCTACCAGGAGCACCCGTACAACTTCGAGAACCCGTCTGCCGACATCACCGACTTCATGAAGAGCAAGGGCGTGGATCCGCAGAAGTGGGAGCAGTCCATGCGCTCCTTCAGCGTCATGAACAAGTCCCGTCAGGCGACGCAGTACTGGCAGAACTACCAGATCGACAGCACGCCGATGATCGGCGTGGGCGGCGTCTATACGACCGGCCCGCACCTCGTCGGCACGCGTGAAGGCACGCCCGACTGCATCGACTTCCTCATCGAACAGGTCCGCCGCCAGCGCGGCTGATTCCACCGAGCGCCCCGCCCGAACCGGGGCGTCGCCTCCGCGGTCCTCATCGGACCGCCGTCCCCCGGGCGCCTCAACAAGGGTTGAAGCGCCCCGTTTTTTCCCGAGGAGACTCCTCTCGTGCTCAACGTCTTCATCACCGGCGCGTCGAGCGGCATCGGCGCCGCTCTCGCCCGTCAGTACGCCGCCCGCGGCGCCGTGCTCGGCCTCGTCGCACGCAGCCGCGACAAGCTCGAGGCGCTCGTGGACGAGCTCCCCGGCGGCCGCAACCGCCACTTCGTGCTCCCCGCCGACGTCACCCGCCGCGAGGAGGTCTTCGCCGCGGCCCGGGAATTCGAGGCGCGCTCCGGGGGCGCCACCGTCGTCATCGCCAACGCCGGCATCTCGCACGGCGTGAAGACCGAGTACGAGGAGGACCTCGACATGCTCGAGGAGGTCTACCGCATCAACGTCTTCGCGATGGCCTACACCTTCCACCCCTTCATCGCCCCGATGAAGGCGCGCGGCTACGGCCAGCTCGTGGGCATGGGCTCGGTCGCGGGCATCCGCGGCCTGCCCGGGTCGGAGGCGTACTGCGCGAGCAAGTCCGCGGTGATCACCTACTGCGAGAGCCTGCGCGTCGAGCTCGCCAAGTACGGCATCCGCGTGCAGACGATCTGCCCGGGGTTCGTGCGCACGCCGCTCACGGCTGAAAATCCCTACAAGATGCCCTTTCTCATGGAGCCCGACGACTTCGCGCGCGAAGCGCTCGAGGCGATCACCTCGCGCACGAGCTACCGCGTGATTCCGTGGCAGATGGGCGTGCTCGCGAAGATCCTGCGCATGCTCCCGAACGGGCTCTTCGACCGCATCCTCGCCAACCGCAAGCAGAAGCCCCGCGTGACCGCGAGCCGCTGAGTCCTCAGCACTCCGCGCGCACGATCTCGATGATGTCGTCGGCGTAGTGCTCGATCTTGTGCCGGCCCACGCCCGGAATGCCGATCATGTCGTCGACGCTGGTGGGCTTGCGCCGGGCGATCTCCACGAGCGTGCGGTCGGCGAAGATCACGTACGGAGGCTTGCCGAGCGTGCGCGCCGTCTCGAGGCGCCACGCGCGCAGCGCCTCGAAAATCTGCCGGCTCACGGCGGAGAGCTGCGCGAGGAGCTCGTCGCGGTCCGGGCGATCCTCGGGGGCGCGCCGGCGGGTCTTCGTCTCCGCTTCGAGGAGCGTGCGGCGCAGCTCCACCTTGATCTCGCCGCGCAGGACGCCGTTGGCCGCGTCGCCCAGGCGCAGCACGTTGTGGTTGCGCGCGTCCACCCAGAGGACGCTGCGCGCGATGAGCTGCCGGATCACCGCGCGCCACTGCCGGTCGGTGAGCTCCCGGCCGATCCCCCAGGTGGAGAGCTCCTGGTGGAAGTGCCGGCGCGTGCGCTCCGTCTCGCGCCCCTGGAGCACGTCGATCACGTGCTGCGCGCCGAAACTCGTCCCCGACTTCTGCTGAATGCGCCAGATGCAGCTGATCAGCTTCTTCGCGGCGAGCGTCGCGTCGGTGAGCTGCGGGGGATTGACGCAGTTGTCGCACTTGCCGCAGGGCGTGCTCTGCTCGCCGAAGTAGGCGAGAAGCCGCACGCGGCGGCAGTCGCAAGCCTCGGCGAGCCCGAGCATGGCGTCGAGCTTCTGCGTGGCGAGCTGCTTGTGCAGCTCGTCCGCGTCGCTCTGCTCGATGAAGCGGCGCTGGTTGACGACGTCGTTGAGGCCGTAGGCCATCCAGGCGTCCGAGGGCAGGCCGTCGCGGCCCGCGCGGCCTGTCTCCTGGAAATACCCCTCGATCGACTTGGGCATGTCCACGTGCGCGACGAAGCGCACGTTGGGCTTGTCGATGCCCATGCCGAAGGCGATGGTCGCCACCATCACCACGTCGTCCTCGCGCTGGAAGAGCGCGAGGCGCGCCGCGCGCTCCTCGGCCGAAAGGCCCGCGTGGTAGAAGAGCGCGCGCACGCCGCGCCCGACAAGGAAGTCCGCGACCTCTTCGCAGGTGCGCCGCGCAAGACAGTAGACGACGCCGCACTCGCCCGGGTGCTCGCTGCGGATGAACTTCGCGAGCTGTTCGCGCACGCTCGTCTTCTCGACGATGCGGTAGAAGATGTTCGGACGGTCGAAGCTCGCGATGAAGCGCTTCGGTTCGATGAGGAGCTTTTCGGCGATCTCCTCGCGCGTCTTCTGGTCGGCCGTCGCCGTGAGCGCGATGCGCGGCACCTTGGGAAAGCGCTCGCGCAGCACTGAGAGCGCGCCGTATTCGGGGCGGAAGTCGTGCCCCCAGATGCTCACGCAGTGCGCCTCGTCGATCGCGAAGAGCGAGATTTTGAGCTCGTCGAGGAGCGCGAGCGTGCCGGACATCAGAAGCCGCTCGGGAGCGACGTAGAGCAGGTCGAGTTCACCGCGGCGCAGCCGCGACCGCACGGCGGACGACTCCTCTGGAGAGAGCGACGAATTGAGGTACGCCGCAGCGACGCCGAGCTCCTCGAGCGCATCCACCTGGTCCTGCATGAGGGCGATCAGGGGGGAGACGACGACGGCGACGCCGTCGCGCAGGAGCGCCGGTATCTGGTAGCAGAGACTCTTGCCTCCGCCCGTGGGCATCAGAACGAGCGCGTCGCGGCCCTCGAGCACCGTGCGCACGACCTCCTCCTGGAAGCCTCTGAAGGCGTCGTAGCCGAAGACCTGCCTGAGCACTTCCCGAGGTGATGAATAACGGCGCATAAATGCCCTGAGTCGTCTGAAGTCCAAAACCTCCGCATTCTAAAAGAACGCCCCGCCTGCGGCGTCGTGCCGCGGACGGGGCGTCCGGGTTCATTCAGGATGCGGGGATGTCCGCCTTTAGTCCTGCGTCTTTCCTGCAAGGCGCTCGGCGCGCTTGCAGGACGCGATCGTGAAGAGCGCGTCGGCCGAGGAGTTGAGGGCCGTTTCGCACGAGTCCTGAATCACGCCGATGATGAAGCCCACGGCGACCACCTGCATGGCGGTGTTCTGATCAATGCCGAAGAGGCCGCAGGCGAGCGGGATGAGCATGAGCGAGCCGCCCGGGACGCCCGAGGCGCCCGCCGCGCAGATGGCGGCGACGAAGGAGAGGAAGATCGCCGAGAGGAGGTCCACCGGCATGCCGAGCGTGTGCACGCCCGCGAGCGTGAGCACCGTGATCGTGATCGCCGCGCCCTGCATGTTGACGG
This sequence comes from uncultured Sutterella sp., assembly GCA_905198475.1. Classification (GTDB taxonomy): domain Bacteria; phylum Pseudomonadota; class Gammaproteobacteria; order Burkholderiales; family Burkholderiaceae_F; genus Sutterella. The sequence goes on from CAJKCQ010000004.1 coordinate 9,969, forward strand.
TGGCGCCGACCGGGATCGAGATCGAGTAGGTCGACTCGGGGATGCCGAGACGGCGGCAGATCTCAAGGTTCACCGGGATGTTGGCCGCCGAGGAGCGGGTGAAGAAGGCCGAGACGCCCGACTCGCGCAGCGTCATGAGCGTGTAGGGGTACGGATTACGGCGGATGCACCACCAGACGAGGATCGGATTCACGACGAGCGCGATGAAGAACATCGTGCCCACGAGCACGGCGAGCAGCTGCAGGTAGCCCGCGAACGCCTCGAGGCCCGTGGTGGCGAGCGTCGAGGAGACGATGCCGAAGATGCCGAAGGGCGCGAAGCGGATCACGAGGCGGACGATGAACTCGACCGCGCGGGCCGCGTCGAGGAGCACCTCGCGCGTGGAGCTGTGCGAGTGGCGCAGCACGACGCCCATGGCGATCGCCCACACGAGGATGCTGATGTAGTTGCCGTTGGCGATGGCGTGGACGGGGTTGTCCACGGCCTGCAGCAGGAGGTTGCGGAAGACCTCGAGGATGCTGCCCGGCGTGCTCGCGGCCTGCCCCGCGGCGTGCAGCGTGAGCACCGTCGGCCAGGCGAAGCTCGCGCCGACGGCGATCAGCGCGGCGAGGAAGGTGCCGAGAAGGTAGAGGGCGACGATCGGCTTGATGTGCACGTCGCCCGCGATCTGCTGATTGGCGATCGAGGACATCACGAGCACGAAGACGAGGATCGGCGCCACGCCCTTCAGGGCGGTGGTGAAGAGCGTGCCGAGAAGGCCCACGTCCTTGGCGGCTTCGGGGAAGGTGAGGCCGAGGGCTATGCCGAGGACGAGACCGACGACGATCTGCTTGACGAGCGACGCCTGAAGGAAGGGCATCGCGAACTGAAAGACTCGCTTCATTTTTTGTGCTCCGGGAGTCGGGCAATGGGGAAGACCCGGTCTTCCCGAGGCTTTCCGGCGAGGTGCGGAGGTGTCCTCTGAAAGCCGCCCTTTAGTCGTTCTTGTTGCGGGCGCCGCGAAGTTCCGATATCCGCGGCCGCCGCCATGCATGCGCGCCGGTCCGCGGACGTGCGCGTCCGACGCATTCACTAACACTAGCAAGAGTTCCAATGCGGCGCCTAAGTCATCCTGCGGATATCCCGAGGGGATTATCCGCAGAATTGTTTGCTCAACCCAAAGTTTTGATTAAGAGCAATATGCATGATCACTATGCCGCATCTTGGGCGCGGGCCTGAGGCCCGTTATCATTTGTAGCTTCACCCGTCTCCCGCGCCGTCCGCTTTCACTTCTCCCGCTTTCCGCTCCCATGGCCAGAACGCCCGCCATCGGCTTCGTGCTCGCCTGCGTCTTTCTCGACGCCCTCGGCATCGGCCTCATCATCCCGGTGCTGCCGCGGCTGATCGGCACGCTCTGCGCGACGCCCGACCTGCAGGCCTCCTGGTACGGCGCGATCATGGTGAGCTACGGCCTGATGCAGTTCTGCTCGGCCCCAGTGATCGGCGCGGTCTCGGACCGCCTCGGGCGCCGGCCGGTGCTCCTTGCGGGCATCCTGGGGCTCGCGCTCATGATGTTCGTGCCGGCCTTTTCGGACTCGCTCTGGCTCATCCTTCTTTCGCGCGTCCTCGGCGGCGCCATGAGCTCCAACATCGTCGTCGCGCAGGCCTACATCGCCGACGTCACCTCCGCGGAGAAGCGCACCGCCGCCTTCGGGCGCATCGGCGCGATCTTCGGCATCGCCTTCATCCTCGGCCCGGCCCTCGGGGGCGTGTTGGGCGAAACGGATCCGAGCCGGCCCTTCCTCATCGCGGGCGCGATCTGCGCGGTCAACTTCCTCTACGGTCTCTTCGTCCTTCCCGAAAGCCTGCGCGCGCCCGCAGCGGAGCCCTTCACATTGCGGCGCATCAATCCGTTCTCGTCGCTCAGAGCGCTCTCGCGCGAGCGGCTCGTGCTCCCCGTGCTCCTCATCATCACGCTCTACACGCTCTCGCAGAGCCTCGTGCAGTGCACCTGGGCGCTCTATACGGAATTCCGCTACGGGTGGACCCCAAAGTCGATCGGCTTCTCGATCTTCGTGCTCGGCGCGGCGATCACCCTCACGCAGGGCTGGATTCTGCCGCGGCTATCCGCGCTTCTCACGCCCAAACGCCTCGTCGTCTTCGGGCTTCTCTGCGGCCTCGCCGCGCTCATCGGCATCGGCTTCAACACGACGGGCTCAGGCGTCACGGCGCTCCTCGCGCTCTTTTCGGTGATGGGCGTCGTGGGGCCGACGCTGCAGAGCGTGATCAGCCGCACGGGGTCGGCGACCACGCAGGGACTGCGACTCGGTGCGGCAAGTTCGCTCAACAGCTTCACGGGCGCCGTGAGTCCGGTGCTCGGCACGCCGCTGCTCTTCTTCACCACCGAGCACGCCCCCGCGGAGGCGGCCGCGGGAACGCCGTACTTCCTCGCCGCCCTCCTCCTCGTCGTCGCCCTTGCGGTGACGGCCGCCGGCCCGCTCGGGGCCGCAAGCGGCGAAGATGCCTCTAAATAAATAGAAAAGCACCCCATTTGGAAGGTGTTTTGATCCCGCGCCCCTCCGCAACGGGATCTAGTCCGCGCGCGCGCCGCGCATGAAAATGGGTTGAGGACCAATTCCCAAAAAAATCACACGAGTTGTCCGAGACCCCCATGAACTATTCCGCCATCCTCGTCGTCGCCCGCCCGGGTCGGCTCGCAGCCGTTCTCGATGCGGTCAGAACAATCCCAGGCGTGGAGCCCCATCAAACGGATCCGGCCGCCGGCCGCGTGATCTGCACGATCGAGGCGCCGTGCACTGACGACGAAGTCCGCCTCTTCCGCAGAGTCGCCGACCTCGCCGACGTCTACGACGTCAGCCTGATCGAACACCGTCCCGACGCCGGCAGACCGCCGGCACACTCCGGACGGCGCCCCCATAAAAGGACGCCCTGCGGGCAAAACCATCAATCCGCTGGAGATTGACCATGAATCAAGAACGCCCCATCACCCTGCACCGTCGAACGGTGCTGAAGTCGGGCATCGCCGCGAGCGCCGCCATGGCGCTCGGCCTGCCCGTCACCCATGCCGAGGCGGCCGACGCGAACCGGCTCGACGACGGCATCAGCTGGCACAAGTCCGTCTGCCGCTTCTGCGGCACCGGCTGCGGCCTCATGGTCGGCGTGCGCGACGGCCGCGTCGTCGCCACGAAGGGCGACCCCGACGCGCCCGTCAACCGCGGCCTCAACTGCGTCAAGGGCTACTTCAACGCCAAGATCATGTACGGCAAGGACCGCCTCACGCAGCCGCTCATGCGCATGAAGGACGGGCACTTCGACAAGAACGGCCGCTTCGAACCGGTCTCCTGGGAGACGGCCCTCGACGAGATGGCGCGCCGCATGCACCGCACCTATGAGGCGAAGGGCCCTGCGGGCATCTCCATCATCGGCTCGGGCCAGTACACGATTCCCGAGGCCTACGCCGCCTCGAAGCTCATGAAGGGTGGCTTCCGCTCGAACAACATCGACCCGAACGCGCGTCTGTGCATGGCCTCGGCCGTGGTCGGGTTCTACCAGACCTTCGGCGTGGACGAGCCGGCCAACTGCTACGCCGACATCGAGAAGACCAACACGATCGTCCTCTGGGGCAACAACCCCGCCGAAGCTCACCCGGTGCTCTGGTCGCGCATGGCGAACCGTCGTCTCACGGACAAGGAGACGCGCATCATCCAACTCACGACCCACCGTTCGAGCTCCTCGAACCTCTCGGACCTCGTGATCATCTTCCGTCCGAACACCGACCTTGCGATCATCAACTTCGTGATCCGCGAGATCATCCGCCGCGGCAAGGTGAATCAGGAGTTCGTGGACCGCCACTGCATCTTCTGCGCGGGCGTCACCGACATCGGCTACGGCCTGCGCAACACCGACAAGTACGCCCGCCCGGCCGAAAAGGACGTCATGGCCCGCCAGCTCGAGGTGAAGCTCGACAAGTGGGAGGCCGTCGCGCAGGGCCGCCGCGAGGGCGAGGTCGTGCCGCAGAAGAATTCCGGCGGCACCGCGGGCAAGCACTGGAAGATCTCCTTCGAGGACTTCCAGAAGGGGGTCGAGCCCTACACGCTCGACTTCGTCGCCGAGCTCGCCAAGGGCGACAACGACGAGCCGCTCGACACCTTCAAGCAGAAGCTCATGGCTCTGGCCGACTACTTCTGCGACGAGAAGCGCGACATCATGAGCTATTGGTGCATGGGCGTGAACCAACACCAGCGCGGCGTCTGGGTGAACGAGCAGATCTACGACCTGCACCTGCTCCTCGGCAAGCACGCCAAGCCCGGCAACGGCGCCTTCTCGCTCACCGGGCAGCCCTCGGCGTGCGGCTCCGCACGCGAGGTGGGCGCCTTCTGCCACCGTCTGCCCGCGGACATGCTGGTCGCCAATCCCGCCCACCGCGCGAAGACCGAGAAGATCTGGAACATCCCCGAAGGCACGCTCAATCCGAAGGTGGGCGCCTCGCTCATGAAGATCCTGCGCGGCCTCGAGGACGGCTCGATCGACTTCCTCTGGACGCAGGTGGTCAACATCATCCAGTCCGCACCCAACAACACGCACTGGATCGAGGCGTGCCGCCGGCCCGAGGCCTTCGTGGTGGTCTCGGACATCTATCCGACCTTCTCGGCGCGCTGCGCCGACCTGATCCTGCCGGTAGCCGCGCACTTCGAGAAGTGGGGCCTCTACGGAAACGCCGAGCGCCGCACCCAGGGCTGGCACCAGCTCGTGCGCTCCCCGGGTGAGGCGAAGACCGACATCTGGACGCTCATGCAGATCGCCAAGCGCTTCACCATCGGCGAGACCTGGAAGGCCGTGCCGCTCAAGGGCGTCGCGGGCGACATGCTCCCCGACGTGCTCGAGAAGGCCGCCGCCATGGGCTACAAGCCCACCGACACGCTTTTCGACGTGCTCTTCGCGCCTACGGGCAAGCGCGCCGAGGCCGTCTGGCCCGACCCGCTCTATCCGGGCGAACTCAACAACACGGGCGACGCGCTCGGCCTGAAGTGGTTCCCCGAGAAGGCGCTCTTCAACGAGTACCGGCAGTTCACGCTGGGCGACGGGCACGACCTCGCCGACTTCGACACCTACCAGGCCCCCAAGGTCCGCGGCCTCGTCTGGCCGGTGGTGAACGGCAAGGAGACGCTCTACCGCTTCAATCCGGAATACGACCCGTACGCCAAGCCCGACAACCTCTTCTACGGCAAGCTCATGAAGCCCGTCGCCTCGGGCGACCTCCGGGGCGTGACCGATCCGAAGCAGACCGCCTATCCGGGCACGGCGAAGATCTTCTTCCGCCCCTATGCGGCGCCCGTCGAGCAACCCGACGGCCACTACGACCTCTGGCTCTGCACGGGCCGCATCCTCGAGCACTGGCATACCGGCTCGATGACGCGCCGCGTGCCCGAGCTGCACCGCGCCGCGCCCTCGGCGCTCCTCTACATGAACCCGGGCGACGCCGAACGACGCGGCCTCAAGCGCGGCGACCTCGCCGAAGTCGAGAGCCGCCACGGCCGGTGCCGTGCGGTGGTCGAGACGCAGGTGCGCAACATCATGCCCGCGGGCACCGTGTGGCTCGCCTTCTTCGACGAGAAGGTGCGCACGAACGCCGTGTGCATCGACGCGACGGACCCGATCTCCGAGGAGCCCGACTTCAAGAAGACCGCCGTCCTCGTGAAGAAGGCAGCCTGACGCCATGAGCCGGGGAGAGCCCATCGGACGGCGCGCCTTTCTTGAAGGCGTCGTCGCGTCCGGGTGCGCCGCCGCCGCGGGCGCCTTCGTGCTCGGGATCGCTCCCGTGCGCGAGAGCGCCGCGCGCTGGCGCCCTCGCCCGCCCGGCGCGCTCGCGGGCGCGGCCTTCACGGCCGCCTGCGCGCGCTGCGGACAGTGCGTCTCGGCGTGCCCCTACGGCACGCTGCGGCTCGCGGGCATGCGGGATCCCGCTCCCGTCGGCACGCCCTGGTTCTCGCCGCGTGAGACGCCCTGCTACATGTGCAGGGACCTCCCGTGCGTGAAGGCGTGCCCGACGGGCGCGCTCGACCCGCGGCTCGAGGACGTCCGCGACGCCCGCATGGGCGTCGCCGTGGTGGACCCCAACTCCTGCCTCTCCTGGCAGGGGCTGCGCTGCGAGGTGTGCTTCCGCGAATGCCCGGAAAACGGCCGGGCGATCACGATCGAGACGCACCCGCGCGGGCTCTCCAAGCACGCCGTGTTCGTGCCGATGATTCATCCGGACGCGTGCACGGGGTGCGGGCTCTGTGAAAAAGGCTGCCCGACCGACGAGCCGGCCGTCCGCGTCGCCGATGCGAAGGCCGTTCTCGGCACCATCGGCGCGCACTACCGGCTCGGCTGGCTTTCTGAAGAAGATCCCAAGAACCTGCGCCGCGAGGGTCCCCCGAAGACCCTCATGCCCGAGGCGTCCCGGAAGACGGCTCCGACCGAACCTTCCGAGCCGCTCGCCACGGCGCCCGGCATGGACTACCTGAACTCGGAGGATCCGCTGTGAACGCCGCCGTGCGCCTGCTCAAGCGCCGCCGCTACACGGCCGCGCGCCGCCTCACCGAACTCCTCGTGCTCGTGCTCTTTGCGGGTACCGCGCGTTGGGGCTGGGCGGTCGCGGGAAGACCGCTCCTTGCGGGCGATCTCTCGCAGTCGAAGATCCTCGGCCTCGTGCCGCTCGCCGATCCGCTCGCGCTTCTCGAGCGCCTCTGCGCGGGGGTGATCCCCACCGCGGCGGCGCTCACGGGAGCGGCGCTCATCACGCTTCTCTACGGTCTTCTCGGCTCGCGGACCTTCTGCGGCTGGGTGTGTCCGATGAACTGTGTGGTGGAGTGCGCGGCGTGGCTTCGCGGCCGGCTCGGGCTCTCCGCGGACCAGATCCGCCTGCCGCGCGCGGCGCGCTACGCCGTGCTCGCGGGCGCCCTTGCGGCGAGCTTCGCCGCCGGAACCGCGGCCTTCGAGACCGTGAGTCCGCAGGCGATGATCTGGCGCGACCTCGTCTTCGGCACGGGCCTCTCGGCCGCCTCCGCGGCGCTCGCGGTCTTTGCGCTCGAGCTCGGCCTGATGCGCGAGGGCTGGTGCGGACACCTCTGCCCGCTCGGCGCGCTCTGGTCGCTCATCGGCCGCGCCTCGCCGAAGCCCTTCGTCTCGGTGGGCTTCAGCGACGCGCGCTGCACGCGCTGCGCCGAGTGCCTCAAGGTCTGCCCGGAAAAGCAGATCATCCGCTTCAAGGAGATCGCCCGCACCGGGCGCATCCCCTCGGGCGAATGCCTCAACTGCGGCCGCTGCATCGAAGTCTGTTCCGAGAATGCGCTCTTCTTCCAGCTTGCCGGCAGGCGCCCGGGAGGCGGTTCGCCGAAGGACGAACGCCCCTGCGCCCCCGAATCGAAATGAACAACTGGAGAATCCCAAATGACCTCTCAATTCATCCCCGCCGCCCTGATCGCGGCCGCCCTCATCTCCGCCCCCGCCTTCGCCGCCGATCAGCCGATCGTCGGCGCGCCGAGCCCGGTGCCGCACCCCGTGGCGGCCTATCTGCCGATCACGATCGCGCAGAACAAGTGCCTCGTGTGCCACCGCGAGCAACCCGAAGGAGCGGCCCGCCGCAAGGGCGAGATCCCGCGCTCGCACTACGCCGCGCCCGGTCAGCTCGCGGGCGAGCGCTTCGAGTGCATGCTCTGCCATGCGGAGAGTTCCGACGCGAAGCCCCTCGCGCCGGTCGATGCAAACGAGGCGGCGCACTGACGCCGCCCTGAGGGACGGGAGCGCGGGGTCCTAGCGCCTCGCGCGCTCGTCCTCGCGCTGCGCCGCCCAGACGGCCGCCTCCACGCGGCTGTTGAAGCCGAGCTTCTTCAGGAGGTGCTTCACGTGCCCCTTGACGGTGCCGTCGGAGATCTTGAGCTCGCGGGCGATCATCTTGTTGGTCATGCCGCGGGCAAGGTAGTGCAGCACGTCCTCCTCGCGGTCCGTGAGGGGGTTGGGCTCCTCGGGACGCTTCTTCTCGCGGATCATCTCCGTGAGGTAGCGCACCATCGAGGGGTCGACGATCAGCCGGCCCTCGAGCGCCTCGTGGATGCTCTCGAGGAACCGCTCGGGCTCCATGTCCTTGAGGAAGTACCCGTCCGCGCCGGCGCGGATGCAGGCGACGAGGTCCTCGCCCGAGTCGCTCACCGTGAGGATCACGATGCGCCGCGAGGGATCCTCGCTCTTGAGGGTGCTGAGGATCTCCACCCCGGAGGAGCCCTTCATGTTGAGGTCGAGCACGATGAGGTCCGGCTCAAGACGGCGCGTGAGCTCGAACGCCTCCTCGCGCGTGCCGGCCTCGCCCACGACCTGAATCGACTCGTCGAGCGAGAGGAGCTCGCGCACGCCGCGGCGCAGGAGCGGGTGGTCGTCCACCACGAGAACCGTGTGCTTGTCCGGAACGGGAATGCTCTGCTGCCGCGTGGTCATCATGACTTCTCTCTCTTCAGGAATGCCGGGGCCGGAGATTCGGGGTCGTTCGGGGCGCCTGCCGGACATGTTCTTCTTTTGAAGGGCATTCTAGCCGCGCGGACGACGCCCGCCGCCGTCAGGCGGCGCCGGAAGGCGTGGCCTTCACGACCCGCACGACCGTGCCCCCTTCGGGGCGCCGCGAGATCGTGATCACGGCTTCGAGAGCCTGCGCGCGCTCCTTCATGATGCCGAGACCGAAGTGATTCTCCCGCTCGGCGCGCTCGGGGATGCCCACGCCGTCGTCGGTGACCGTGAGCGAGATGCCGCCGCCCAACCGTTCGAGGCGCACCTCGACCGACTTCGCCCGGGCGTGCTTCTCGACGTTCGAGAGCGCCTCGCGCAGGATCTGAATGAAGTGCACCTGGTCGTTGGAGGAGAGCTCCACGCCGATGAGCGTGTTCGTCAGCGCGACGGGCATGCCCGTGCGGTTGCGGAAGGCGTCCACGGCGGCGTTGACCGCTCCCGTGAACCCCGTCCCCTGAATCTGCAGCCGGAAGGCGGAGAGCACCTCGCGCAGCTGCCGGTAGGCCGTCGAGATGCCTTCGTCGAGCTCCTTGAGGACTTCGCGCGTCTTTTCGCCCGAGGGATCCGAATCGACGGCCTTTCTGAGGCGCAGCAGCTGGATCTTCGAGAAGGAGAGCGACTGCGCGATCGAGTCATGAAGCTCGCGCGCGATCGTCGAGCGCTCCTCGAGGACGGCGAGCCGCCGCTCGTCCGTCGTCCTGAGCGACGTCTCCACCGCGCGTCCGAGGAGCGCCGCGGTCATGCCGAGAAAATAGGTCTGCCAGGGCGCGGGCGCCTCTGCGAGCTCCGCCTTGAGCATGCCGAGCGTCTGTCCGCGTATGCCCGGAGCGGGGAGCACGAGCGTTTCGGCGCCGCCCGCACCGGGCGTTTCGGCGAAAAGGTAGGCCGACGCGTCCTCATAGGGCTTCTGCGGGTCCGCGCTCACGAAGAAGCGGATGCCGCGTGCGCCGGCAAGGGCCGCGGCGCCCGCAAGCACGCCGGCCGCGGCGGCGGAGAGCTCGGGGCCGTCCACCACGAGCTTCTCCGAAGCGCCGGCGAGGAATTCGAGCCCTTCGTTGCGCCGGTTGAGGTCCTCGGTCTTAAGCGCCACCTCCGCCTCGAGCGAGCCGTAGAGACGTTCGAGCTCGCTCACCATGAAGTTGAACCCCCGCGCGAATCGCCCGATCTCGGAATCTTCGCGCGCCGCCTGCGCACGCACAGTGAAGTCGCCCGAGCGCACCGCGTGCGCGGCCTGCTCGAGCTCCTCAAGGGGCGCGAAGATCTTGCGGTGCATCACGCGGATCATCAGGTAGGTGACGATCATCGCGCCCACGAGCGTGAGAAAGAGGATGACCTTGAGCCAGAGGAGCCGCCCGGAGAGCTTCGCCTCGAGCGCGAAGACGAAGTCGTCCACGTCGTCGACAAAGCCCCCCACGCCCGCCATGAAGCTCCGCCGCGCCGACAAGTCGTGGATGCTCTTCAACGCAAGCGGACGAACCTCGTCGGTGAAGCGCCGCTCGACGAGGTCGTAGCTCGCGCGGATGGGGTCGTCCGCAGCCCCCGGAACGCTCCCCACGAGACCGGGCGAGGTGAAGCGCTTCCAGAACTCCTCGACGGCGGAGCGCACCGCCTGTTCGCGGCCCTCCTCGGACGCGTAGGGGTCGGCCACCGCCACGGTGAGCTTGTAGCTCATCATGCGCAGGCTGCCCGAGACGTTGATCGCGCCGCCCGAACCGGTCGAGAGTTCAGTGAGCACGACGGCGGGCACGGCCGCAATCGTCACGCAGAGCGAGATGAGGAAGAAGACGAGCTTGAACTCCCGGTAGAGCGACCGGTTGCGCGCGGTGGTCCTGTTCGGCATGATCCCGTAGTCCGCGCCCCGGCAGGGAGACCCCGAGGCGGCTTGGAGAAGGTCGGAGGGGTGTTTTTTCCCCGCAAGCGTAGCGCCGTCCGCGCCCCCCTGCGGCCCGATAGACTTTCCTTCAAGATCCGCCGAACCCGCTTCACCCCGACCAGCCTCCCATGCGCCATCTTCTCGCCTTCTCATCCGCACTTCTCCTGCTCGCGGGCTGCGCCGTCGGCCCGTTGGGCGGTCCGCACGTCGATCCGCTCAAGGACGCCGTCGCCGTCTACTCCTGGGAGGCGCAGGGCCAGATGGTCTTCCGCTGCGCCTACGACGAGCAGGGCTTCTTCTGGGAGTTCATCCGCCCCGAAGGGCGGCTCATCGGCGACAACGGCCGCCAGCAGGCGGTGCTGCAGAAGGACTTCGCCGTCACGGCGCGCGACGGCTCCGCGGTGAGCGCGCGCATCGTCGATCAGGGTCCGCAGATCTCCGCGCGGGATCTGCGCGAGGTGGTCTTCGCCGCCGAGTCTTCGGGCCGCGGGATTCTCTCGGGCGTGCGCTGGATCGCCCGGAAGAACCCTTCGGGCGGCATGCCGCTCGCCTCCTGCACCGCCTCGCAGCGCGGCCACTACCTCAAGGTGCCATTCCGGGCGCGTTACGTTTTCTATCGCTGAAGCTCTTCCGTACGATTCCTGACTATTGGAGTCGGGAAATACTTCCCCCGGTTTGCTAAAATTAAAAACCTTGCGGCTCTGCACTCGAAAGAGAGCGCGGAGCGCTGTGCTTTTATAGGGGGAAAAGTAGTCATGGTACCTGCAGCCACCACGGTGGGGGGTTACCTCCAGAGCCTGCCCAACGACCGCCGCGTTGCAATGGCCAGAGTCTGCAGCATGATCCGCCGTTCCGCCCGCGGCGTGCGCGAGAGCATGCGCTTCGGGCTTGCCTTCTACGAACTTGACGGACCGATCTTCGCCGTCAAGTCCCACGAGAAGTCGCTCATCCTCTACTACGCCGAAAAGGACGCCGCCGCCGGCAACGAAGGCCGTTGGAAGGGACTCGACACGGAGCACCGCTGCGTTGAGTTCAAGGACCTGAACTGCCTGCCGCTCGACGTTGTCGAAGGCATCGTGCGCAACTCGCTCAAGGTGCGCCGCACCCGTCCGGCGAGTGAAATGCCCTCTCAGGCCGAACTGCTTGAGATCTGGGGCATCCGCGAAGAGGACGCCGCCGTCGCGCCCCCGATCGTGCGCATCGTCGTCGCGCATGATGAAGAGGAAGGGGCCGCCGCCGCTGAAGGCGGCGAATCCGCCGCCAACGCCAAGTAGCGGAGCGGGAACGCGCTCTTGCATCGAGCCGCCGAAGGGATGTTCCCGACGGCGGCTTTTTCGTCCGCGCCGCCTCAGCGCGCCGGGAAGTGCCGGCGCGCCCAGTCCTCGATCGTGCGCATCAGGTCGCCGAGGCACTCCGTCACGGGCCAGTGCCGGCACTGAAGAAGCACGAATTCGCCCGTGCGCAGACGGGCGGCCTCGCGGCGCATCGCCTCGGGGGCGGTGTAGCTCCCCGAAGAGGCGCCGATGATGAGGATCGGCGCCGCGACGCCGCGCAGGTCGGGCGTCGGGCGGCCGACCTCGAGCAGGTCGCGGCCGTAGTCGGCGAGATGGATGTGGTGGAGGTCGCGCCAGGGCGAGGAGTATTCCTTCACGAAGGCTTCGAGCGCCTCACCCCCTCGGGCGATCATCTCGCGGGCCCGTTCGTCGCCCGTCCGCAGACTGTAGGGCGGCAGCGTCCGCTCGCAACCGAGCGCCCGGGCCGCGACCCCGATCTTCTCGAGGAGCGCGGGCATCCAGCGCTTGCGGCGCATCGCCACGGCCTTGGGCGTAAGACAGTTGGAGAGGAGCGGATCCAGGAGCACGAGCCCCTCGACGCGTTCGGGACGCGTGCGGGCGAACTCCATCGCCGCAGCCGCGCCGAGACTGTGGCCGAGAATCACCGCGCGGGAGCGCCCGACGAGGTCCATCAGACGGGCGATGTCCTCGGCGTGGCGCTCGAGCGTCGGCGGCACGCGCGTCGTGCTCGCGCCGTGGCCGCGCAGATCGAAGCGCAGAATGTCCCAGTCCTCGCGCAGGGAGGTCTTTTCAACGAACTCCTCCCAGCGCGAGGCGTTCGACGCGGCGCCGTGCACCAGGATGAAGAGCCCCTTGGAGGCGCCGCGGGCGGGCGCGACGGCGGCGGCTATCGCGCCGTCGGGGCCGGGCAGGCTGAGGCGCTTTTCGCCCTTGACGAGCTTGAAGAAGAGTCTTGCGTCGGGTTGGATCTCGGTAGTGGAAGGCATCTCGTATCCCTGCGGGGAGTGTTTCGTCTGTTCGTTCAGTTCTCTTTCGCTCTCGCCTCGCGCAGCCGCCGGTAGAGCGTCCTCTCGGAGAGGCCGAGCCGACGTGCGAGCGCGGCGCGCGAGCCGCTCCAGCCCGCCTCGAAGGCGAGGAGCACCTCGGGGCTCGAAGCCGCCCGCGGCGCCGCGGTCGGGCGCGGCTTGTCCGAATGCGGATCCTCAAGGTCCGCAGGAAGAATTTTCCTCCCTGCGGCGCGCAGATAGGCGTGCGCGAGCGTGCACTCGAGCTCGCGGATGTTGCCCGGCCACGCGCGGCGCCGCAGCACGTCGAGCGCCTTCTGCGAAAGGGGCCCGACGTCGTGCCCGGCGATGTGCTTCAGAAGAATGCGCGAGAGCTCGTCGAGGTCCTCGACGCGCTCGCAGAGGGGCGGCACGTCGATGCGCGCCACCGAAAGCCGCAGCCAGAGGTCCGGGCGCAGCGCCCCCGAGCGCGCGAGCTCGTCCGGATCCGGCGCGCTCGTCGAGCAGACGATGCGCCAGTCGAGCGCGACGCTCTGCGCGCTTCCCGCCTCGCGCACGAGCCCGGACTCGAGAAGCATGAGCAGCCGCCGCTGCAGGCCGGGCGAAAGCACGGCGATCTCGTCGAAGTAGAGCGTCCCGCCCGGCTGCGTCGCCAGGCCGCCCACGCGTCCCTCATCGGGGCGGCCGATCCGGCCGATGTGCCCGAGGAGCTCCGCCTCAAACCGCTCGTCGGTGAGCGAGGCGCAGTCGAGCTTCACGAGGGCGTTGACCGCACGGCGGGAGTTTTCGTGAAGCATCCGAGCGAAGCCGGACTTGCCGCTCCCGCCCGGTCCGCAGAAGAGCACCGGCAGATCGGTGGCCGCGACGCGCCCGACCGCCTCGACCACCCGGCGCGACGCGGGGCTCTCCGCCACCACGCCTTCGCGCAGCGAGAGGCTTGCCTCGTCGTCGCGCACCCGGATGCGCTCCATGAAGTAGACGGGATTGCCGTCGGCCGCGGTCACCGGCACGGTTTCGATTTCAATGAACCGCTCGCCGCCGGGAACGAACTCGCGCTCGATCACGCGCTCGACGCGCCCGGAGCGTGCGGCGCGCTCCATCGGACAGTCCCGGTTGCAGAGCGAACAGCACTCGAAATCGTGGAATACGAGTTCGTGGCAGCGCCTGCCTTCGAATGACTTGATGCCGAAGCGGCGCCGAAACGCCTTGTTCGCGTAGGCGACCGTATAGTCCGACCGCACGAGAAGCCTCGGTTCGTTGAGCGCGTCGAGCACGCCCTGAAGTTCTGCATTGACTGCCATTGTTGTTCTGCCAATTCCTGCCACATGACGGTTTGGCAGTCTGTCACCCCCTCCTTCCCGTCGTCAAGACTACCGAATCCGCCTGCCGGAGGTGATGCGCATGAAAGGCTGAGGCTAATATGAACGCGTCGGAAATAGTCGTTTCTTCAAACACTCAAGGCAAAAAATGCAAACCGGAACCCCTGCGCGCCGCCGTCCCGGGCTTCTTGCCGAAGTCCTGCTCGTCGTCGCCGTGAAGCTCTTGCTCATCTTCTGCCTCTGGTACGCCTTCTTCAGCCCGGAACACCGCACCGAGGTGACGCCGGACAAGATGGGGGACGCCGTGTTCGGCTCCGCTGCCGCGGCTCAATCGACCGACAAGAATCCCTGACCCTTACCACCATCAAAACCACATCTGGAGTCCTCAATGATCCCCTCTGATCTTGTTGACCTGTCACGCCTGCAGTTTGCGCTGACCGCGATGTACCACTTCCTCTTCGTGCCGCTCACGCTCGGCCTCTCCTTCATGCTCGTCGTGATGGAGGTGACCTACGTGATCACCGGCAAGGAGGTGTACAAGGACATGACCCGCTTCTGGGGCAAGCTCTTCGGCATCAACTTCGCGCTCGGCGTCGCGACCGGCATCACCATGGAGTTCCAGTTCGGCACGAACTGGGCGTACTACTCGCACTACGTCGGCGACATCTTCGGCGCGCCGCTCGCGATTGAGGGCCTGATGGCCTTCTTCCTCGAGTCGACCTTCATCGGCCTCTTCTTCTTCGGCTGGAACCGCCTCTCGAAGGGCAAGCACCTGCTCGCCACGATCCTGATGGCGCTCGGCTCGAACCTCTCCGCGCTCTGGATTCTCGTCGCCAACGGCTGGATGATGTATCCGACGGGGGCGGAGTTCAACTTCGAGACGATGCGCATGGAGATGACGAACTTCTGGGCCGTCTTCACCTCCGAATGGGCGCAGGCGAAGTTCGTCCATACGATCGCCGCGGGCTACATGACCGGCTCCTTCTTCGTGATGGCGATTTCGGCCTACTACCTCCTCAAGCGCCAGGACGTGAAGTTCGCCACGTCGTCGTTCCGCCTCGCCGCCGCCTTCGGCATCGTCGCCACGGCGCTCACGCTGCACATGGGTGACGAATCGGGCTTCCTCGTGACGCGCGACCAGCCCACGAAGATCGCCGCCATGGAGGCCGTGTGGGACACCCATGAGGCTCCCGCCCCGATGACGCTCTTCGCGCTTCCGAACGACGAGGAGCAGCGAAACGCCGCGCAGATCGACATCCCCTGGGTGTTCGGCCTGATCGGCACGCGCTCCTTCTCGACCGAAATCCCGGGCATCAAGCAGCTCGAGGCGCAGGCCGAAGAGCGCATCAAGAACGGCCAGAAGGCCGTCGCGGCGCTCGAAAAGCTGCGCGCCGATCCGAAGAACGAGACGCTGCGCGCCGAGTTCAAGGCGCTTGAACCCGACCTCGGCTTCGGCCTTCTCCTGAAGCGCTACGTCGCCGACGTCTCCCAGGCGACGCCCGAGATGATCAAGGCCGCCGCCCGCGACACGACGCCTCAGGTCGCCCCGATGTTCTGGAGCTTCCGCCTGATGGTCTCCTGCGGCCTCGCGCTCGGCCTCATCTTCGTGCTCGGCCTCGTCTTCGCCGTGAAGAACACGCTCGCGACGAAGCCCCTGTTCCTCAAACTCACGCTTCTCGCGCTGCCGCTGCCCTGGATCGCCTGCGAAGCGGGCTGGTTCGTCGCCGAGTACGGCCGTCAGCCCTGGACCATCTACAACATCCTGCCGACGCACCTTTCGGTCTCCTCGCTCTCCACGGGCGATCTGATCGGCTCTCTGCTCGGCTTCTTCATCCTCTACACCCTGATGCTCATCGCCGAAATGTGGCTGATGGTCCGCTTCAGCCGCAAGGGTCCGAGCACGCTCGGCACCGGCCGCTACCACTTCGAGGCGAAGTAACGAGAGGAGCTATTGAAAAATGATCGACTATGAAATCCTCAAAGCCGTCTGGTGGCTCTTCATCGGCGTGCTGCTCGTCGGCTTCGCCGTCATGGACGGCCAGGACATGGGCGTGGGCACGCTGCTGCCGTTCCTCGGCAAGGACGACGACGAACGCCGCGTGATGATCAACTCCGTCGCCCCGCACTGGGACGGCAACCAGGTCTGGTTCCTCACGGGCGGCGGCGCGATGTTCGCCGCGTGGCCGCTGATGTACGCCGTCGCCTTCTCGGGCTTCTACTGGGCGATGCTCGTCATCCTCGCCGCCCTGATGCTGCGCCCGCTCGCGTTCGACTACCGCGGCAAGGTCGCCGCCACGCGCTGGCGCACCTCGTGGGACTGGATGCTCTTCGTCGGCTCGGTCGTCCCGCCGATCATCTGCGGCGTCGCCTTCGGCAACCTCCTGCAGGGCGTTCCCTTTGAGATCGACTCGACGATGCGCCCGACCTACACGGGGAGCTTCTTCGGCCTGCTCAATCCCTTCGGTCTGCTCTGCGGCGTGCTCTCGATCGTGATGATCATCTTCCACGGCGCCAACTACCTGGTGCTGCGCACCGAGGGCTCCCTGCACGTCCGTGCGGTGAAGGTCTCAACTCTGGCGGGCCTCGCCACGGCGATGCTCTTCGTGCTGGGCGGCGTCTGGACCTGGCTCGGCGTCGACGGCTACGTCGCCACCGCCGGACTCGACCCCGCGGGCCCGGCCAATCCGCTCGCGAAGACCGTCGAGATCCAGGCGGGCGCCTGGTTCGCCAACTACACCTCCTGCCCGGTTCTCTGGCTCGTACCCGTGCTCGGCCTCGCCGGTGCCCTGGGCGGCGTCGCCATGGTCCGCGCCGGCCGCGCCTGGCCCGCGATCATCTGCTCGGCCGTGACGATCCTCGGCGTCGTGCTCACCCCGCTCGTGTCGATGTTCCCGTTCGTGCTCCCGTCCTCGACGATGCTCAACGCGAGCCTCACGATCTGGGACTGCACGAGCTCGCAGCTCACGCTCCAGATCATGCTCTTCGTCACGCTGATCTTCCTGCCGCTCGTGCTCGCCTACACGACCTGGGCGTACCGCGTGATGGGCGGCAAGCTCAACGCCGAGTACATTCAGAAGAACACGCATCATCTCTACTGACGCCTGCTCCGGGGCGCGCGAGCGCACTCCCCGGACGCGGATGAAACCTTTCGGAGTCCTTCATGAGCTACTTCTACTGGATCGCGGCCCTCGCCTTCGCCGTCCTGCTCGCCGCCGTCATCGAAACGACGGCCTCGCGCAATGACGACTGATTCGGACCGCACCGACGCGGCGCCCCGCGCCCGCGGGAAGGCGGAGACGCTGCTGCGCGTCCTCTCGCTTCTCGCGGCGCTCGGCTGCGCCGCCCTCGTCGTTCTGTATCCGCGTGCGATCGCCCACGACGCCGCCGGCGTACCCCACGGACCTTTGGTCGGCATGCTCGCCGGCATGAGTATCCTCTGGGTCTACGGCTTCGGCTTCACGCCTTCGCACCGGATTCTGCGTTGGATCCTCTCACCCCTCGTCGGCTGGGCGTTTCTGCTCGGCTTCGGCGCGGTGGTGTTCCTGCACCATTGACCTATGTCCAGACAATCGTCCCTTTATGCCGCCATCGGCGGCGAGGAAGGCGTGGCGAAGCTGGTCGCCGCGGTCGTCCACCATCTGCGCACGGACCCCGCCGTCGCGGACCTGCGGGCGCTCTACGATGCGGAGCGTCTGCAGATGTATGAATGCCGGATGCGGGAGTTCCTTTCCGGGTGGCTCGGCGGCCCGGCGCTCTACCAGGAGCGTCACGGCATGCCGATGCTGCGCGAGTCCCACCGTCACAAGCACATCACGGTCGAACTGATGGGCGACTGGATGCGCGTCATGCGCGGCGCTCTCGAAGAGACCGTGCCCGACCCGGCGGTGCGGCTGCGCCTTGAAGGCGCCTTCGCGCGCATGGCTGAAAGCCTCGTCAACCACCCGCACTGACGCGCCCCGCCAGGCGCGCCTCCAACCGGATGCTCCGTTCCCGACGGCCTCTCAAGGTCGGGGACCGGAGCGTTTTTCTTTGCTTACGCGGCCAGCGCTCCGGAGGCGGACCTCATGGAGGCGAAAACGCATTCAAGGAAGAGAACGGAGCCTGCGGGGTGCCGACGGAACGGAGGCCCCTGGGGGTGCGGCCTCCCGGCGGGCGCCGCCGCCGCCCGGAATGAAGGCGGCTGCAGCGCCTCAGGTCCAGCGCTGCGTCTCGCGCTTGAGGGATTCGGGATTGACCTGAACGTTCTCCGTGTCGCTGCTCACCCAGAAAATGCCGTCCTGAATCGTGACGGCGAGCTTCATGCTGCGCGAGCACATGGCGGCGAGCGCCTGCGCCTCATCGTCGGGGATGAAGACCACGGAGAGCTTGTCAATGCGCGAGAGCTCCCCCTTGACGGACTCCCACCAGGGCCGGGTGCGCGCTTCGTCATAGGCGACGACGAGGACGTGCTCGCTCTTCCCGGCGGCCTTGCGCACGGTGCGCACGTCGGGAGCGCCGAGCTCGACCCATTCGATCACTGCCCCCGTGTCGTCCGTCTCCCAGAGCGCGGGCTCGCCCTCAGAGGAGAGGCCCCGGCCGAACTCAAGGTGCTCGCCCGCGCGCATGCACCAGGCGAGCAGGCGCAGCATCAGGCGCTCCTCGGTTTCCGAGGGGTGCCGCGCCAGGGTGAGCACGGGCTGCCCGTACCACCCACGGTCGAGATCCGAAATGGAAAGCTGCGCCTTGTAGACCGTTGCTCCGAGAGCCATGAAAACCTCACTCCTTCGCGCGCCGGCACGCCCGGATGAAAGGCCCGGGAGGCGGCGGGATGGGGAGTATAGCCGCTACGGCATGGGCATCGGTTCGCGCCGGACGAGCCGCTTCCAGCCGATGAGGATGCGGTAGGCGACCCAGATGCCGAGCGCGAGCAACCCCACCACGAGCGTGACGAGGCCGAAGCCGAAGGGAAGGAGCGGGACGCTGATCACGTAGACGAGAATCATCCAGAGAAGCGCGAACCAGAAGGTGCGGATCTGCCAGGAGAAGTGCGACTCGACGTAGGTGTCGCGCGCGTCCGAGCGGAAGATGTAGTTGATGATGACCGCAAGGATCGAGGGCCCCGAGAAGACGAAGGCACCGACGATCGTCAAGCCGGCCGTCAGAAGCCCGATCAGAATCGAGATCGTGTGCAGGGCGTATACGATGTGGGCGACGGTCACCGTGCCCGAAGCGGGCTCGACGTAGTCTGCGGGCCGTTCGCGGTGCTCGATCTCCACGACGTCCTCGACTTCACGGTTGAAACGACGATTCTCAGACATGCTTTCCCCTCTCAATTCCTCACGCGCAGCCGCTCCGCCGGGAGCGCGCCGCGGGAACTTCATTCTATGGTCAACGTGATCTCCGATTGGGCCCCTCTCATCGTCTTCGCCGCCGCCCTTGCGTCGCCGGGTTGGGGAGCGCTGCTTGCGGGCGGTCTCGCTTGGGCGCTTCCCGCCCCCGTCGTCCCTCTCGCAGCCGCGGCCGCGGCGGCCGGATTCCTGCGAGACGCGCTCCTTGAGGCGTGGTTCCGCCGGCGCGGCGCCGAGCCGCGGCTCCTCGACAAACCCCTGCCCGCCGTGGTTTCCCGGGCTCTGGAGCGCGCCTCTTTCGCAACGGAGGCCGGGTTACAATCGCTCAATCTGTTCCGCTGGGAGCTCTCCCGGAGGGCGGCCCGGGCCTCCCGCACCGGCCACCTTGCGCCGCTTGCGGCCGGCTCCATGCTCTGCGCCGTCATCGGCTCCACCGCCGCCTACTTCGGCCTGGCCGCCTACTTCGGCGGCTGGGGACGCGAAGCCGCCCAGCCCATTCTTTCAGGCCTCATTCTCCTCGCGCTTCTCATCGCGGAAGGCGCGCGCATCGTGCTTGAGCGCCTGATCCACCGGTTGAGTGAATCCCATGAGAATTCTGCTCGTTGAAGACGACGACATGATCGGCGAAAGCGTCGTCGCCGGCCTTGAATGTGAAGGCCACGCGATCGACTGGGTGCGCGACGGCAATTCGGCCCTGCTCGCGCTCAATACGACGCCTTTTTCGCTCGTCATCCTCGACCTCGGCCTGCCCGGCAAGGACGGCCTTCAGGTTCTGAAAGAAATGCGCGCCAAGCGCAACCCGACTCCGGTGCTCGTCACCACCGCGCGCGACACGGTGGACGACCGCATCCTCGGCCTCGACTCGGGCGCGGACGACTACCTCGTCAAGCCCTACGACCTCGACGAGCTTTGCGCGCGCATCCGCGCGCTGCTGCGCCGCTCCGCGGGCCGCGCCGACCCGATCATCGAGCGTGGCGAGCTGCGCATTTCGCCCGCGACGCGCGAGGTGACCTACCGCGGCCAGCCCGTCATCCTCTCCTCGAAGGAGTACGCGCTCCTCGCGGCCCTCGCCGAACGCCAGGGCGTCGTCTGGAGCCGCTCGCAGCTCGAGGAGAAGCTCTACAACTGGGACAACACCGTCGGCTCCAACGCCATCGAGGTCCACATCCACCATCTGCGCAAGAAGCTTTCGGACAGCGCGATCAAGACCGTGCGCGGCGTGGGCTACCTTCTCGAGACCTGATCGGGTCCGTCAGCTCCCCACCGTCTGACGTTCCGGACCTGCGCGGGCAGGTCCGGCCTACCTGCATCCGCTCTTCGGAATCCCCTCCGCAATGACCTCCATCCGCAGGAAGCTGCTCTTCACGCTGCTCATCGCGCTCCTCGCCGCGGGCTTCACCACGGCGACGGCGACGTTCTTCTCCGCGCAGGCGGAGTTCAACGACTTCCTCGACGCGCACCTGCGCGAGACTGCGGAGTCGCTCGGCGAATCCGCGCGCAACAGCTTGCCCGCCTCCGCGCCCGAGCACCTCACGATCGTGGGCGACGCCCCGAGCTACCGCATCATCGTGCAGGTCTACGACTCGGCGAACAACAGCCTCTGGCAGCGCGAGGGCACGCCCGCGCTGCCGCTTCCCGACGGCCCGGGCTTCGGGCTCGCCAAGGTCGACGGAAAAACCTGGCGCACCTACTCCGTCGCCGCCGGCCCCCTCGTGATCACGGCAGGCCAGGACCTGGGCGTGCGCACCTCGCTCGCGGCGACGGCCGCCTTCCGCATCCTGCAGCCGCTTCTGCTCCTTCTGCCCTTCATCGCCATCGCCGTCTGGATCGTCGTCGGCAGCGGCCTTGCTCCGCTCGAGAAGACCGCGCGGTCCGTCGCGCGCCGCTCGCCCACATCGCTTGAGCCGCTCTCGATGAAGGGACTTCCCACGGAGCTTGCCGGACTCGTCAACGCCATCAACGACCTCCTGCGGCGCCTCGCCGAAAGCCTCTCGGCGCAGCAGCGCTTCGCCTCGGACGCCGCCCACGAACTGCGCACGCCCCTCACGGCCCTCAAGCTGCAGGTGCAGCTCGCGCAGCGCGCAAAGACTCCGGAAGCTCAACAGAAATGCTTCAGCCGCCTCAACGAAGGCATCAACCGCGCCACGCGGCTTGTGCAGCAGCTGCTCACGATCGCGCGCCTTGACCCCGACGCCTCCAAGAAGCCGATGACCACGATCGACCTCGCCGAGCTCGCCGTGAGCGTCCGCGAGGACATGGCGCCCATCGCGCAGCAGAAGAACATCCCAATCTCCGTCAATCCCGGGGCCGCAGTAATCGACGGCATGGAGGACGCCGTGCGGCTGATGGTGACGAACCTCACCGACAACGCCGTACGCTACACCCCGGAGGGTGGCAGGATCGAACTCTCCACTTCGACCGAAAACGGCCTCTCCGTCATCTGCGTGAGCGACAACGGCCCGGGCATTGCGCCTGAGGAACGCCAGCGCGTCTTCGACCGCTTCTACCGTGCGCTCGGCACCAAGACTTCGGGCACGGGTCTCGGCCTCGCGATCGTCAAGCGCATCGTCGACATCCACCACGGCTCGATCACGATCGAGGACGGGCTCGACGGACGCGGAACCACCTTCCGCCTCACCTTCCCGCCCCTCGGGGCGAGCACGCCGCGCAGTCCCATACGCATCGCCTGACGATAACGGCGTACGCGCCGCCGCTCCTGCAAGACGGGGGACGGCGCTTCCTTTCGGTTTTGGGCGCCCCTCCATGCCTTCCGAATCCTCGCGGACGTGAGGCGCGTCCGGCGGCTGAAGCGTCCGCCGGCTTCAACCTTCAAACTGCGCCGTGAGTGTGCAGCGCGGGGCCTCACCCTGCCCTTGACTGCCTCCGGCACGGAAGCGGAAGGCAACGGATTGATTGTTGACGCGCAGTTGGTCCGAACACCCGTCGAGCTTCTGTTACAAATTTAACCCCCAAAAAACAGGGTTTACGGCCCTCAATCCGCCCGTGAAGCTCGGATCCGCTAGAGTTTTCCTCATTCATAAAGAATCAGGACCGGCGAGAAGCCGGCGCAGGCTTAGAGGAGCCCTTCCATGAAATCCTTCACCCAGACCACGCTTGCCGCAGCGCTTTGCGCGTCCTTCGTTCTCGCCGCGCCGTTTGCTGCGCAGCCCGCCGCAGCCGCCGAACAGGCGCCGGCCGCTCAGACTCAGGCGCAGCTGCCCGACTTCGTCAAGCTCGTCGAGGACAATGGCCCGGCCGTCGTCAACATCTCCGTCATCAAGAACGCCCGCACGGTGAACGTTCCCTTCGGCATCCCCGGCATGGATGAACGTCAGGCCGAAATATTCCGCCGCTTCGGCTTCCCGCTGCCCTTCGGCGGCCAGGAGGAGATCCCCGAGCAGCGCGGCACCGGTTCGGGCTTCATCATCTCGAACGACGGCATGATCCTCACGAACGCCCATGTGGTTGAGGGCGCCGACCGCATCGTCGTGCGCCTCACCGACAAGCGTGAGTTCCAGGGCAAGGTGCTCGGCACCGACAAGCAGACCGACATCGCCGTCGTGAAGATCGAGGCGAAGGACCTGCCCGTGCTCCGCATCGGCGATTCGAGCAAGCTCAAGGTGGGCGAATGGGTCGCGGCGATCGGCAGCCCCTTCGGTCTCGACAACACCGTGACCGCGGGCATCGTCTCCGCGCTCTCGCGCAACCTGCCGACCGACCAGTACGTGCCGTTCATCCAGACCGACGTGGCGGTCAACCCCGGCAACTCCGGCGGCCCGCTCTTCAACATGGCCGGCGAAGTCGTGGGCATCAACTCCCAGATCTTCTCCACCTCGGGCGGCTTCATGGGCCTCTCCTTCGCGATCCCGATCGACCTCGCGATGCAGATCAAGGACCAGCTCGTGAAGGATGGCCACGTGACGCGCGGCTACGTCGGCGTCTACATCCAGCAGGTGACGCAGGATCTCGCCGACAGCTTCGGCCTGAAGACGCCTGAGGGCGCCCTCGTGACGAAGATCGAGCGCGGTAGCCCGGCCGAGAAGGCGGGCCTGCAGCCCGGCGACGTCATCACCGCGCTCAACGGCCGCAAGATCACCTCCTCGGTGTCGCTGCCGATGCTGGTCTCGTCGCTGCGCCCCGGCGCCAAGGCCGATCTCACGATCATCCGCGACAAGAAGCCGCAGACCGTCTCGATCACGATCGGCACGAACCCCGACTCGGCGAAGACGGGCGGCGCGGCCGCGCAGTCCGGTCACCGCCTCGGCATCGAGGGCCGCATGCTTACGGACGCGGAGAGCCGCGAAGCCGACACGACGGGCCTGCTCGTCACGAAGGTGGGCAAGTTCGCCGCCTCCGTCGGCCTGCAGCCCGGCGACATCATCGTTTCGGCCAACGGCAAGCTCATCAAGTCCTCCGACGACCTGCAGAAGGCCTGCCGCGAGAACCAGGTGCTGCTCCTCGTGCAGCGCGACGGCGGCCGCATCTTCATCCCGGTGAAGTTTGAGGACGCCAAGGACGCGAAGAAGTAGTCCGACGGCGCACGCCCTCTGAAGTGACGAAACCCCGGCCTTCTCCGAGAGGAGGACCGGGGTTTTTCGCGTCCTTCAGGCGGGCGGCGAAGGCCGCCTCATCGACGGCCATGAAAAACCCCGGCATCCCGTGAGGGAGGTGCCGGGGCTGTTGAGTCGTCTCTTGGGGGACCTCGATGAGGACGTCACGCCCTGCCGAGCAGCATTTCGGGCGTCCTGCCGCCCGCCTTCGCCTCGTCCCAGAGCCAGAGCACACGCAGGCGCTCGATCGTCGTGCTGCGCAGCAGCGACCGGTCCACGTCCGGGTGGAAGGTGAGCGCGCCGCGCAGACCTTCGAGGAAGGAGCGCACGATGATGATCCGGGCCTCCATCTCCTCTTCGGTCTCGTCGAGACGCCGGCAGACCGGATCGCGGCGGATCATGTTCACCACGAACTCCCGGATGCGCCGGTTGGCCGCGACGGAGGTCTCCATCACGCGCGGATTGACGAGCGCCTCGGCCGCGATGAAGACGGCGAGCCGCATGGCGTCGGGCTCCATGTAGGCGTCCACGAGGCAGGAGATCTGCCGCATCATGCGGTCTTCATCGCTCTCCCCGGGCACTACCTCGGCCGTGCGCGCGACCGTGGCGATGAAGCGGTTCGTCTGGCGCTCGACGAGCGCCTCGACGATCGCCTCCTTGCTCGGGAAGTAGTTGTAGATGCTCCCGAGACTCTTGCCGCACTCATGGGCGATGTCCCTCAGCTTGAGCTGATGCAGGCCGCGGGCGAAGACGCAGCGCTCGGCCGCGTCGACGATCTCCTCGCGGCGCTGCTGGAAGGACGGCTCATCCATGCTCTTGAACATGCGCCGGCCTCTCCCTTCAGGGCTTCGCGGCGAGCTCGGTGCCGCCGCCGAGGACCTTGTAGAGGGTCACGAGGCTCGAGGCGCGCGAGAGCTGTGCGGTGATGAGCGCCTGGTCGGCGGCGACCTTGGCGCGCTGCTGCTGCAGCACGTCGGAGTAGGACGCCGCGCCGTGCTTGTAGCGCGAGTTGGAGAGCTCGTAGGCGCGGTCCGCGGCCTCGGCGTATTCACGACGGGCGTTGAGCTCGCGCTCCACGGTGCCCTCGGTCGCCAGGGCGTCGGCGACCTCCTTGAAGGCCGACTGGATCGACTTCTCATAGGTCGCCGCGGCGATCTTCTGCGAAGCCTCGGCCGCGCGCAGGTTCGCCATGTTCGCGCCGCCCGTGAAGATCGGAATCGACACGCTCGGCGTGAAGCGCCAGAAGTCCGTGCCCGACGTGAAGAGGTCGGAGAGGTGCATGCCGCTCGTGCCGACGCTGCCCGTAAGCGAGACGCTCGGGAAGAAGGCCGCGCGGGCCGCGCCGATGTTGGCGTTCGCGGAGATCATGCCGCGCTCGGCCGACATGATGTCGGGACGGTTGAGGAGCACTTCGCTCGGGACGCCGTCGGGGAGCGACGCGGGAAGCGTCGCATTGAGCGCGAGCGCGTCGGGCAGGAGTTTCTCGTCGAGCTCGGCGCCCACGAGGAGCGCGAGCGCGTTGCGGTCCTGCGCGACGGCGCGGATGTAGGAGGCGATCGCGGCGCGGGCGGCCGCGACGGTCGTGCGCGCCTGCTCGAAGTCGAGCTGGCTCGCCGCACCGTACTTGTAGCTCTCCTCAACGAGGCGGAAGGACTCCTCCTGGCTCTTGAGCGTCTCCTGCTGGAGCTTGAGCTGCATCTGATCGGCGCCGAGCTGCAGCCAGCCGATCGTCACCTGGGCGATGAGGGCGCCCTGCGCGGTGCGCTGCGCGTCCTCGCTCTGCAGGTAGCTCTGCAGAGCCTGTTCGGTGAGGTTGCGCACGCGCCCGAAGAAGTCGAGCTCATAGCTCGCCATCGCGAGGTTGGCGGTGTAGGCGTGGGTGGTGGCGTAGACGTGGGTGGTGGTGCTCACCTGATGCGAAACGGCGTTCTCCGCCGCCGCGGCGACGGTCGGGAAGAGGTCGGCGCGCTGCACGCCGTACATCGCGCGCGCCTTCTCGACGTTGAGCGCGCTCACGCGCAGGTCGCGGTTGTTCTCGAGCGCGAGCGTGATCACCTGCTTCAGGCGGTCGTCGCGGATGAAGTCCTGCCAGGCGGGCAGCGCCTCGCGCTTGAGTTCGCTCTGCTTGTAGGCCTCGCCCTGCGGCCAGGTCTGAGCGACGGGCGCGGCCGGACGCTCGTAGTCCGGCGCGAGATTCACGCAGCCCGTAAGCGCAAGGGCCGCCGCAAGGGGCAGGATCTGCAGAATTTTCGTCATGTTGTCATCCCGTCCTTCCGGGGACGGGTTCCTTTGGATCAGTGATTCGGAGGCTTCGGCTCAGGTCGCCGCGGATGCCTTTATTTTGATCCGCGGCGACAGAGCTCAGCCCGAGCGTCAGTGCGCTTCGGCGGTGGCAGCGGGCGCAGGGTTCTTCGGCTTCGGACCGCCCGAGATGCGGTGCGAGATCTTCGTGATGAAGACGAAGAAGGCCGGAACGAACGCGACGCAGAGCACCGTGCCGGTGATCATGCCGCCGAGGACGCCCACGCCGATGGCGTTCTGCGCACCCGAGCCGGCGCCGTGGGCCACCGTGAGGGGCAGCACGCCGAGGCCGAAGGCGAGCGAGGTCATCAGAATCGGACGCAGACGCAGCTCGACGGCATGAAGCGCGGCGCGCACGACGTCCTCACCCTGCTCGTAGAGGTCCTTGGCGAACTCGACGATCAGAATCGCGTTCTTCGACACGAGGCCCATCGTCGTGAGCATGCCGACCTTGAAGTACACGTCGTTGCTCATGTTGAGCAGCCACGTGAGGCCGAGGGCGCCCACGATGCCGCAGGGAATGACGAGCAGCACCGCGATCGGCACGGACCAGGACTCATAGAGGGCCGCAAGGCAGAGGAAGACCACGAGGAGCGAAATCGCATAAAGCGCCGCCTCCTGCTGGCCGGCCTGACGCTCCTGATAGGAGATGCCGTTCCAGGAGATGCTGTAGCCCTCCGGGAAGACCTGGCGCGCGATCTCCTCGACGGCCTTCATTGCGTCGCCCGAAGAGACGCCCTTGGCGGGGCTGCCCTGGATGTTGACCGAGGCGAGGCCGTTGAAGCGCTCGAGGTTCGGGCTGCCGTAGTTCCAGCTCATCGTCGTGAAGGCCGAGAGCGGCACCATTTCACCCTTACTGTTGCGCACCTGCCAACGCATCAGGTCTTCGGGCTGCATGCGCGAAGGCTGCGCGCCCTGAACCCAGACCTCCTTGATTCGGCCGCGGTCGAGGAAGTCGTTGACGTACGACCCGGCGAAGGCGGTCGAGATGGTGGAGTTCACGGTGGCGATGTTGAGGTTGAGCGCGGAGAGCTTCTCATAGTCGAGGTTGAGCTTCATCTGCGCGGTGTCGTCCATGCCGTTGTGGCGGACCATGGTGAGGCGCGGATCCTTGTTGGCGGCCGCGAGGAACGCGTTGCGCACCTCCATGAGCTTCTGGTGGCCCTGACCCTTCTGGTCCTGGATGAAGAAGTCGAAGCCGTCGGCGACGCCGAGTTCGGGGACCGCGGGAAGCGGGAAGACGAACGAGCTCGCGTTCTTGAAGTCCGGAGCCA
Source organism: uncultured Sutterella sp. (assembly GCA_905198475.1). Taxonomy (GTDB): domain Bacteria; phylum Pseudomonadota; class Gammaproteobacteria; order Burkholderiales; family Burkholderiaceae_F; genus Sutterella. The sequence continues at coordinate 37,450 of CAJKCQ010000004.1, forward strand.
TCATGAAGGCGCCCATGGCGCGGCGCTGCAACGCCTCGACGCTCTGGTCGGCGTTGGGACGCTCGGACCAGTCGCGCAGCTTCAGGAAGCCGAGGGCCATGTTCTGGCCCGAGCCGGCGAAGGAGAAGCCGCGCACGGCGAAGAAGCTGTCGACCGTCTCCTGTTCGGTCTTCTCGAGGAAGCCCTGAACGCGGCTCACTTCTCGATCGGTGCGCTCCATCGTCGCGCCCTGCGGCAGCTGCATCGTGAGAAGCGCCACGCCCTGGTCCTCGGCCGGCATGAAGCCCGTCGGGAGCTTGACGAAACCGATCACCATGGCGGCGACCACGACGCCGTAGGAGACGATGAGCAGCAGCGGATGATGCACGAAGTTGGCGACGAAGTCGCGCACGGCGATCGTGAGCGTCTCGAAGCCGCGGTTGAACCAACCGAAGAAGCCACCCTTGCCCATGTGGTGCTCATGCGAAACGGGCTTGAGGATCTTCGCGCAGAGCGCCGGAGTGAGCGTGAGCGCGATGACGACCGAGAGGGCCATCGCCGAGACGATCGTGATCGAGAACTGACGGTAGATCACGCCCGTGGAGCCGCCGAAGAAGGCCATCGGCACGAACACGGCCGACAGCACGAGCGCAATGCCCACGAGGGCGCCGGTGATCTGGCCCATCGACTTCACTGTCGCGTCGTGCGGGTTCGAGCCGTCCTCGCGCATCACGCGCTCGACGTTCTCGACCACCACGATCGCGTCGTCCACGAGCAGGCCGATCGCGAGCACCATGGCGAACATGGTGAGCATGTTGATCGTGAAGCCCGTGATGGCGAGCATGCCGAAGGTGCCGAGCAGCACCACCGGGACCGCAATCGTCGGAATGATCGTGGCGCGCCAGTTCTGCAGGAAGAGGAACATCACGAAGACCACCAGGATGATGGCTTCGACGAGGGTCTTGATCACCTCATGGAGCGCCGCGCGCACGAAGGGCGTGGTGTCGAACGGAATCACGGCCTCGACGCCCTGCGGCAGGAGGTTCTTGAGCTCCTCAACGCGCTCCATCACGGCCGCCTGGGTCGCCAGAGCGTTCGAGCCGGAGGCGAGCTTCACGGCGATGCCGGCGGACGGATAGCCGTTGTACGTGCCGAAGGCCGTGTAGCTCTGCTGGCCGAGCTCGACGTCGGCGACGTCGCGCAGATAGACGTTCGCGCCTTCCTCAGTCACCTTGAGGAGGATGTTGCGGAACTCCTCAGGCGTCTGCAGCAGGCTCGAGGAGGAGATGGTCGCCGTGTATTCCTGACGGCCGTCCGTGGGCTGGCCCGCAAGGCTGCCCGTGGAGACCTGGGCGTTCTGCGCCGTGATGGCGGCGGTGACGTCCGAGGGGTTCAGATGGTACTTGACGAGCTTGTCCGGGTCGAGCCAGACGCGCATGGCGTACGAGGCGCCGAAGACCTGCACCTCGCCCACGCCGGAGACGCGCGAAAGCGGCTCCTTGATCGAGGAGACGAGGAAGTCGCCGAGGTCGCCCGAGGTGAGCGTACCGCTCTTCGAGATGAAGCCCACCACCATCAGGAAGTTGGCCGACGTCTTCTGAATCGTCACGCCGAGCTGCTGGACCACCTGCGGCAGGGAGGTGAGCGCGGTCTGAATCTTGTTCTGGACCTGCACCTGCGCCATGTCGGGGTTGGTGCCCGCCTCGAAGGTCACCGTGATGCTCACGCGGCCCGCCGAGTCGGAGGTGGAGTTCATGTAGAGGTAGCCGTCGAGACCCGTGAGGTTCTGTTCGATCACCTGCGTGACAGTGTTCTCAATCGTCGCGGCCGAAGCGCCCGGATACTGGGCGGTGATCGACACCTGCGGCGGCGCGATCTGCGGGTACTGACTCACCGGCAGCGTCTCGATGGAGAGCAGGCCCGCGAGCATGATCACGATCGCAATCACCCAGGAGAAGACCGGGCGATCAATAAAGAAGCGCGAAAACATGAAGTGCGTCTCCGATCTTTAGAACAGCGGCTTGCCCTGAGGAACCGTCTTCGGATCAAGCTCCTTGGGGGCGACGACCGCACCGGGGGCCGTGCGCTGGAAGCCTTCGTAGATCACGCGGTCGCCCGCCTTGAGGCCGGACTTGACGAGCCAGTAGGTGCCCATCGTCTGCTCGACCACGATTTCCCGCTGCTCGACCTTGTTGTCGGCGCCCACGACGTAGACGTAGGGATTGCCGCGCAGGTCGCGCATGACGGACTGCATGTGGATCTTGATGCCGTCGGGACGGACGCCTTCGGTGAGGTTGGCGCGCACGAACATGCCCGGCAGCAGCTGACGGTCCGGGTTCGGGAAGACGGCGCGCAGGCGCACCGTACCGGTCGTCTGGTCAACGATGGCGTCGGTGAAGGTGAGCTTGCCGGTCTGCCCATAGGTGGTGCCGTCCGAGAGGACGAGCGACACGGGAGCGGCGCCCTGAGCGTCGGTCTTGAGCTCGCCCGAGGCGACCTCGCGCTGGATACGCAGCAGGTCGTCGGCCGTCTGCGTCACGTCCACGTAGATCGGGTCGAGCTGCTGCACGGTCGTGAGGGCCTGAGTCTGATAAGCGGAGAGGAGTGCGCCCTCGGTGAATTCCGAGCGCGAAACACGTCCGGAAATGGGCGAGCGGACCAGCGTGTAGTCGAGGTTGATCTTCGCCGTGAGCACGGCCGCCTCACCCGCCTGAACGGCGGCGAGGGCGCTCTTGAGCTGAGCCTGCGCGGCGTCGTCGGACTGCTTGGAGACGGCGTTGATCTTCACGAGTTCGCTCGAGCGCTTGGCGTCCGCACGAGCCTGCACGAGCGCGGCGCGCGCCTGCGCAAGCGTCGCCTCGGCGGTCTTGAGCTGCGCGTCGTACACGGCCGGATCAATCTGATAGAGCTGATCGCCAGCCTTCACTTCCTCGCCTTCCTTGAAGAGGCGCTTCTGCAGAATACCGTTCACCTGGGGACGCACCTCAGAGACGTTGTAGGCGCTCGTGCGGCCCGTAAGCAGCGTTTCGATACGTACGTCCTGGAGCTTGACGGTGACGACGACCACCTCGACGGGGGGCCGCTGCTGACCCTGCGCCGCTTCGGCCGCCTCGGCCGCACCGATCACGGCCTGCGGATTGAAGCCGGTGAAGAGCACCGCCGCGCCGAGCGCGAGACCCACGGCGGCATTAAGAGATTTCTGAGCAAACAGCATTCTCAGTCCAACCTGATTGAATTCGATACGAGAAGGGAGGTGTTGGGGTACGAGCCGCGGAAGAATCGTTTTGAACAATTGTTCACGGCTGAACGAGGGTTCAGTTTATAGCACAAGAATGGAGGAAAACCCGTGCTCGAATTCTGTCTTTCCGCAATCTGTATGAAACCGCCGCAGGTAGAATTGCCTAGGTTGCAAGCTCTATTTACAGTTTTTCGCCCACCTGAACACAGAGCGCCGGACGGTCCCGCCCTCCGGTCAGGGCCCGCACCTTCCGGACGATTCCCGGGATCATGCTCGAAGCCATCCACTTCCAATACTTCCTCGGCGGTCTGATCTCCCTCATCACGATCACCAATCCGCCCTCCAAGATTCCGCTCTTCATCAGCCTCACGCAGGGCATGAGCGAGGAGCGGCGGCGTCAGCAGGCCAAGTGGGCCTGGATCTACGCCGCAGCGATCATGCTCGTATCGCTTGCGGGCGGCAACGTCCTCCTCGCCTTCTTCGGCATCTCCTACGGCGCGATGCGAATCGCAGGCGGCCTCGTCGTGGCCGCGATCGGCTATCAGATGCTCTTCGGCGGCAACTCGCCCAACAAGGCGCCGATCGTGCGCCGCGACCGCGACGACTACGCCTTCTTCCCCATCGCCATGCCCGGCATCGCCGGCCCCGGCACCATCGCCGTCGTGATCGGCTTCTCCACCGAGATCGCGGAACTCACCGACTACATCGACATGGCGATCGCCTTCGCCTGGACGGTGCTCGCCATCCTCGCCGCGAGCGGCGCCTCCTGGTTCGTCATGCGCTACTCCGACGTGATCTCCAGCCGCCTCGGCCCGTCGGGCACGCTCGTGCTCGGCAAGCTCATGGGCTTCCTGCTCATCTGCATCGGCGTGCAGTTCGTCGGTTCGGGCATCCGCACCTTCATGTCGGGCAGCTGATCGAACGCCTCCTTCCTTAACGGCACTCCTCTAGGGCGTGCCGAAGTGTTTTCTTCGAAAGGAAGAGTCCGGAACGGGGCCATCAACAAAAGAAGGCCGCTTGGCGCGGCCCTCTGCTTCGGTTTCCGGGATGCCCTTGCGGGACTTACTCCACCGTAACGCTCTTGGCGAGGTTGCGCGGCTTGTCCACGTCCGTGCCGCGCACGAGCGCAGCGTGGTACGCAAGAAGCTGCAGCGGCACGACGTGCAGGATGGGCGAGAGGGCGCCGTAGTTCTCCGGCAGGCGGATCACGTGCGTGCGCTCGTCGGGCGTGATGTTGGAGTCGCCGTCGGCGAAGACGTAGAGCTCGCCGCCGCGGGCGCGCACTTCGGCCATGTTCGACTTGAGCTTCTCAAGGAGCCGGTCGTTGGGCGCGACCGTCACGACGGGCATGGCGTCGTCCACGAGCGCGAGCGGCCCGTGCTTGAGTTCGCCGGCCGGATAGGCTTCGGCGTGGATGTAGCTGATCTCCTTCAACTTGAGGGCGCCCTCAAGCGCGATCGGATAGTGCACGCCGCGCCCGAGGAAGAGCGCATGCTGCTTCTGCGCGAAACGCTCGGCCCAGTCGATCACCTGCGGCTCCAGGGCGAGCACCGACGAGAGCGCCGCAGGAATGTGGCGCAGCGCTTTGAGCTCCTCGGCCTCGCGCTCGGGCGTGAGGCGCCCATTGAGCTTCGCAAGGGCAAGCGCGAGCAGATAGATCGCGGCGAGCTGCGTGGTGAAGGCCTTCGTCGAGGCGACGCCCACTTCGACGCCGGCGCGCGTGATGTAGGCGAGGCGGCTCTCGCGCACCATCGCCGACGTGGACACGTTGCAGATCGTGAGCGTGCGGCCCATGCCGAGGTCGTCGCGCGCGTGGCGCAGCGCAGCGAGCGTGTCGGCGGTTTCGCCCGACTGGGAGATCGTCACGACGAGCGTATTCGGATCGGGCACGGAGACGCGGTAGCGGTACTCGCTCGCGATCTCCACGTCGCAGTGGATGCCCGCGATCGCCTCGATCCAGTACTTGGCGGTGAGCGCGGCGTAGTACGAGGTGCCGCAGGCGAGGAAGAGGAGGTGGGTGACGCCCGAAAAGACCTCTTCGGCGTCCGCGCCGAAGAGCTTCGGCGTGATGCCGACGACGCCCTCGAGCGTGTCACCGATCGCGCGCGGCTGCTCGAAGATCTCCTTCTGCATGTAGTGGCGGTAGGGACCGAGGTCCACGGCGCCCGAATAGGCGTGCACCACGCGCACTTCGCGCGTGACGGGCGCGAACTCCGTCCCGCGGCGTTCGTAGACGTCCGCACGGTCGGGCGTGATCTCGCAGACGTCGCCCTCGGCGACGTACATGATGCGGTCGGTGACGCCGGCGACGGCCATGGCGTCCGAGGCGGCGAACATTTCGCCGTCGCCCACGCCGACCACGAGGGGCGAGCCCTGTCGGGCGAGCACGATCGTGTGCGGCTCGTCGCGGCAGACGACCGCGATGGCGTAGCTGCCGCGCACTTCAAGGACGGACGCCTTGACGGCCTCGAGGAGGCTGCCGTGGTAATTGGAGTGGATGAGGTGCGCGAGCACCTCCGTGTCGGTCTGACTCGTGAATTCGTAGCCGAGCGTCTTCAGACGCTCGCGGATCGGCTCGTAGTTCTCGATGATGCCGTTGTGGACGATGCCGATCATGCCGCGCGAGAAGTGCGGATGCGCATTGCACACCTCGGGCTGGCCGTGGGTCGCCCAACGCGTGTGGGCGATGCCCGTGACACCTTCGAGGCCGGCCTTCTCCACTTCGGCCGAGAGCTGCGCGACGCGCGCAGTGGAACGGGCGCGGTGCAGACCCTCGGCATCGACCGTGGCGATGCCGCAGGAGTCGTACCCGCGGTATTCGAGGCGCCGCAGACCCTCGAGAAGAAGCGGCACAACGTTGCGGCGGCTCGCCGCCGCGACTATTCCACACATTTCAGTTCGTCTCCTCGTGCGCTCAGCGCTTCTTCACCGGCCGCTGCCAGCCTTCGACCGTGACCTGACGGGTGCGGCTCAGCGTGAGCTTCCCGTCGGGCGCCGCGCGGGTGATGGTCGAACCCGCGCCGATCGTGGCGCCCGCGCCCACCGTGACGGGCGCAACGAGCTCGGTGCCCGAGCCGATGAAGGCGTCGTCGCCGATCACGGTGCGGAACTTATTCACGCCGTCGTAGTTGCAGGTGATGGTGCCCGCGCCGATGTTGACGCGCGCGCCGACGTCGGCGTCGCCGATGTAGGTGAGATGGTTGATCTTGGTCCCGAGCCCGACGTTGGACTTCTTCACCTCGACGAAGTTGCCGATGTGGTTGCCGCCCATGAGCTCGGCGCCGGGACGCAGGCGCGAATAGGGGCCGACGCGGCCGCCGGCGCCCACGTGCGCGCCGTCGATGTGGCAGAAGGGCAGGATCTCGACGCCCTCGTCGACCACGCAGTTGCGCAGCACGCAGTTCGCGCCCACGCGCACGCCGTCGGCGAGCTTCACTTCGCCCTCGAAGACGCAGTTGACGTCGATCTCGACGTCGCGGCCGCATTCAAGCCGGCCGCGCACGTCGATGCGAGCCGGGTCGAGCAACGTCACGCCCGCGTCGAGGAGCGCACTGGCCTGGGCGCGCTGCCAGACGCGCTCGAGCTCGGCGAGCTGCGCCTTGGAGTTGACGCCCTCGACCTCCCAGACGTGCTGCGGATGCACGGCCGAGATGCGCACGCCCTCGCGCGCGGCAAGGTCAATCACGTCCGTGAGGTAGTACTCGCCCTGAGCGTTCGCGGGCGAGAGCGCGGCGAGCCATTGGGCGAGCCGCGCCGTCGGCAGGCACATGATGCCGGTGTTCACCTCGCGTACGCGCTTTTCTTCAGTCGTCGCGTCCTTCTCCTCAACGATCGAGCGCACGCGCCCTTCGGCGTCGCGCAGGATGCGGCCGTACCCGGTCGGATCGTCGAGCTCCACCGTGAGGAGCACGAGGCCGCCTTCGGCGGCTTCGTCCGCCACCCGCCCGAGCGTCGCGCGGCTAAGGAGCGGAACGTCGCCGAGGCAGACGAGCGTCTGCGGGGCGGCGGGATCAATCTGAGGAAGCGCGGCGCGCAGCGCGTGCCCGGTGCCGAGCTGCTCGGCCTGAAGCGCAAAGGCGACGTCGGTGCGGCCTTCGCAATGCGCCATGACGGTCTCGGCGCCGTGTCCCACGACGACGACTCTGGGAGATTGGGAGAGCCCTTCGGTTGCGTCGAGCACGTGGTCGAGCATCGGACGCCCGGCCAGGGGCTGAAGAACCTTCGGGAGGCGGGAGCGCATGCGCTTGCCCATGCCGGCGGCGAGAATGACTACGTTCATCTTCTGTTTTATGTTCAAGTCGCCGTCGCAATGGCGGCGGAAGATGCCTGAAATTCTAAAAGAAGAGGCCCTGCAGAGCAGGGCCTCTTTCATTTCGTTGCCGTTCAGGCGCCGGCGCCGGAGTCGTCGCCGGGATCCCTTCAGGCTGTGGCGCTCACCGGCGTGACGGCGGGCAGACGACCGTCGCCCACCTCGGCGTCGACCGGGCGCTTCATCGTGCTGCGGCTGTGCTCTTCAAGAAAGCGGTGGTTGTCGGCGGTCGGCAGGAGGGAGCCCGCCACCATGCCGAAGCCCGCGGCGATGAAACCGCCCAGGACGTTCGGGAAGACTTCGCCGAGCGAGGTCCAGGTGAGGAGCACCCAGACGGCCGAACCCAAGAAGATCGACAGGTAGCAGCCCTGACGGGTGGCGTTCTTCCAGTAGAGCCCGCAGACGAGCGGCCAGAAGGCGCCGACGACCGGGAACTGGTAGGCCATCGCGACCATGTCGTAGATCGGAGCGCCCTCAAGCGCGATCGAGTACATGAGGACGAGCAGGGCGAAGCCCGCGACCGTGAGGCGCATCGCGAGGAGCATGTTGCGGTCGTCCACCTTGGTGAAGTGGCGCAGCACGTTCTCGACGAAGATCGTCGAGGGCGCGAGCATCGTCGCCGAAGCGGTCGACATCACGGCCGAGAGCACGGCGCCGAAGAAGAGCACGCGCAGCCACATCGGCATGTAGTCGCGCACGAGCGTCGGCAGGAGCTGCTGCGGATCTTCGGCGAGCATCTTCTGCGCGGCCTCGGGCATGACGAGCACGGCGGCGACGACGATGAACATCGGCACGAAGGCGAAGAGGATGTAGAACGACCCGCCGATGATCGGACCGGCGACGGCGGTCTGGACGTTCTTCGCGGACATCACGCGCTGGAAGACGTCCTGCTGCGGGATCGAGCCGATCATCATCGTCATGGCCGCGGAGATCCAGAAAAGCCAGCCCGACGGGGTCGGTTCGGGCAGCGCATGGAAGAGGTCCTTGCCGCGCGCATACTCGATCACGTTGCCGAAGCCGCCGGCGAGGTCGGAGGCGAACCAGAGGATCGCCACGAGGCCGAGCACGATGATGATCATCTGCACGAAGTCGGTCATCGCGACGGACCACATGCCGCCCACCATCGTGTAGGCGAGCACGACGCACGCACCGATCACCATGCCGGTCGTCATCGACACGGCGCCTTCGGTGATGAGGTTGATCACGAGGCCGAGCGCGGTCACCTGAGCGCCCACCCAGCCGAGGTAGGAGATCACGATCGCAACGGAGCAGAGCAGCTCGACGCTGCGGCCGTAGCGGTCGCGGTAGTAGTCGCCGAGCGTGAGGATCTTCTGCTTGTAGAGCCTCTGCGCGAAGAAGGTGCCCACGAGAATGAGCGCCATGCCCGAGCCGAAGGGCTCTTCGATGACGCCGGCAATGCCGCTTTCAATGAATCGGCCGGGAAGGCCGAGGATCGTTTCGGAGCCGAACCAGGTCGCGAAGGTCGCGGTGATGACCATCGGCAGCGGGAGGCTGCGGCCGGCAAGCGCAAAGTCGCTCGTGCTCTTCACACGCGTGGCCGCCCAGACGCCGATGGCGACCGTAGCGGCGAGGTAGAGCAGAACAAAACCAGTCAGCGTCATCTCTTTTGTCCTTATCTGTGAACGACGTTGAACGGAAAACCCCTAGGGGCGTTTATTTGCGCGCATTTTAGGAATCCATCACCCCCCTGCGACCCCTGAGGGCAAAAAAAAGCCCCCTCAGGGGGGCCAATCGGGCAATGTTTCATCGAGATCAAAAAAAATACGCCGCGCCTTCTCGAAAACGCAGCGTATTCAACGAGTTGCGATGCCCGATTCAGGGCGCCGAACCTCAGGCGGCGGGACCGTTCTGACGGATGCCGCAGAGCAGCCAACCGGCGTCGCCCTCGACGGGCTTGCGCAGGATCCAGGTCTCGTCCAGGTCCTCCGCCTCGCCGTTGATCACGAGGCGGCCTGTGAAGCGCACGCTTGCGAAGTAGTCGCCTCCGTCGCGGGCGATGCCGAGGAGCTCGTCGTCGAGCTTCTCAACCTCGGTGTGGTAGACCTCGCCCTTGCGCTCGCGGAGCTGATGCGTCACGGCCGTGAAGAGGTCGTTGTCGGTGAAGTCGGAGATCTCGATCACGTTACCCGTGTCCCAGGCTTTCTGCAGCTTGATGTAGTTCTCGCGGGCGGCCTTGAGAAAGCCCGCGCGGTCAAAGTCGGCGGGCGTCACGTCCACGGGCTCGGCGCCGGAGGCGTTCGCGGCGGCGGGCTGCGGCACGGCGCCGCCCATGAGCTGATCCATCAGGCTGCCGGCGCGCACGCTCTGCTGCGGGGCCTGCTGCCAGGCGGGCGTAGAGGGTTCGGCGGACTGGTTCGCCATCGGCTGCTGCGGCTCGGGGGCGCGCTGTTGATAGGCGTCGGCGGTAGGACCGCCCGCGGCAGAGGCCGTCTGCGGACGGCGGCGCGCGAAGATCATGCGGACCACGAAGAAGACGACCACGGCGAGCAGAAGCCCGGTGATGAGGCTCGTCAGGCCGGCGCCGCCGAGACCGAGCATCGAGAGCAGGGCCGTGATGCCGAGCGCCGCGGCGATGCCGCCGAGGATGCTGCGCATCATCGAGGGCTTCTGCACGGGAGGCGTGGCGGCGTTGGGCCGCGCGGCGGGCTGCTGCGCACCTGTCTGCGGATGCTGTTGGGCGGCCGGAGCAGCGGCCGGAGCGGCCGGAGCCTTCTGCGAGAAGGTCGGCGCCGGGCGGCCGAGGTTCATGCCGGAGCCGAAGCGCTTGGCGGCATCGGCGTCGAAGCTCGCGGTGGCGAGTGCGGCACAGACGACAAGGGCGGCGATGAAATTCTTCATGTGGGGGAAATTCCTTTTGTGGTCGATCTCGGAGCATCGGAACGAAGGCGTTCGTCCTCCTGCATGCGCGCCGTCAGGGGCGAACCGGCGCAGGTCCTTCAGGCGGCCTTGGCGCCGATGTGCAGCGCGCACACTCCGAATGTCAGATTGTGCCATTTAACGTCGGAGAATCCGGCGTCCGTCATGAGTTTTGCAAAGGCGGGCTGATCCGGATGCATGCGGATCGACTCGGCGAGATACCTGTAGGAGTCGGCGTCCGCGGCGATCTTGCCGCCGAGCCAGGGCATGAAGGTGAAGGAGTAAAAATCGTAAAAAGGCTTTAGAAGCGGCGTGCAGCGGCTGAATTCGAGCACGAGGAGTCGTCCACCCGGCCGCAGCACGCGCAGCATCTCGCGCAGCGCCCGGTCCTTGTGGGTCATGTTGCGGATGCCGAAGGAGACGGTCACGACGTCGAAGCTTCCGTCCTTGAAGGGGAGCTTCTCGGCGTCGGCCTGCACGACGCTGCAGTCGAGCCCGGCCGCCTCGATGCGGCGGCGGCCGAAGGACAGCATCTCGTGGTTGATGTCGGTCGCCGTCACGCAGCCCGGACCGGCGAGCTTCGCGAAGGCGATGGCGAGATCGCACGTGCCGCTCGCGATGTCGAGCACCTTCGTGCCGGGGCGCACCTGTGCCTCGGCGATGCAGCGGCGCTTCCAAAGGCGGTGCATGCCGAAGGAGAGCAGGTCGTTCATCAGGTCGTACTTGGGCGCGACGCTGTCGAAGACCTCACGGACCTTCTCCTCCTTCTCGTTCTCGCGCACGGTGCTGTAGCCGAAGTCGATCTGACCTTCCGGCAGGCGCTTGTCTTCTTTCTTCTGCATGAGCTCTCTCGTTCTCGTCGATTTGAAGGCGGTCAGTGTCCGCAGCCCTTCTTGGGCCGCATGCGGGCGAGGAAGGGGGTGTTGGCGGGATCCCCGGGATCGCGCGAGGCGCCGGCCCGGGCGAGCGCCTCGAGGTAGTCCGCCCAAAGCGCGTCGCGCTCGCGGTCGAGCCGCTCGAAGTAGTCCCAGCTGTAGAGGCCCGAGTCGTGGCCGTCGTCGAAGGTGAGGCGCAGCGCGTACTGCCCGACCGGTTCGATCCCCTTCAGGCCCACGTCGCGGCAGCCGACCTGCAGGACGGCCTGGTCGGGGGAGTGACCCTGCACTTCGGCCGAGGGCGAGAGCACGCGCAGAAATTCAAAGGAGAAGACGGCGGCGTGCCCGTCCTCGTAGCGCAGCTCGAGTGCGCGGGTCTTCTGATGGACCAAAACTTCAACGGGAATCTTCACCGCATCCGCCCTGCTGAAATAAAAAACCCGTGCCGCCGACGGACGGTACGGGCTCTTCGAATTGCTTCGCTTTTGACTGGTCCCCGCGACAGGAATCGAACCTGTACCGCAGCCTTCGGAGGGCTGCATGATATCCATTTCACCACGCGGAGAGGAGCCAAATTATACAGGGAATCAGGTTTCCAGGGGATCAACCTCCAGGCACCAGACGATGTTCCCGGAGGTCCTGAGTCCCGAGATCGCCTGATTCCAGGCGATGAGGAAGCGGTGCAGCGTCATGCGTCCAACGCTCTCGACGAGAAGCTGCGCGCGCTCGCGGTTCATGAGCCGCACGAGGGGCATGGGCACGGGATCGTAGACGAGGACGTCGTCGCCCGCGAGCGGCGCGGCGGCCCTGGCCGCGTCCTCGAGGAAGCCGATCGCCGAGGAGAGCTGGTCGGCTTCGGCCGTGAGGAGCGCCTGATGCATGAAGGGCGGGCAGGCGCTCTCGCGGCGCTCCTCGAGCGTTGCGTCGGCGAAGGCGGGGTAGCTCTGCCGGGCAAGCGCCGAAAAGAGCGGGTCGTCGGGAAAGCGCGTCTGGATGAGCACCCGTCCGCGTTCGCCGCCGCGCCCCGCACGGCCCGCGACCTGCATGAGCGTCGCAAAGAGCCGCTCGCGGGCGCGCGTCGAGGGCGAAAGGATCTGCGCGTCGGGATTGAGCACGAGCACGAGGCCGATCTTCTGGAAGTCGTGCCCCTTCGCCACCATCTGCGTGCCGACAAGGATGTCGACTTCGCCGCGGTGGACCTTCCCGAAGGCCGCCTCGGCGGCATGCTTCTTCGCGGCGCTGTCGCGGTCGATGCGCAGGATGCGCCTGCCGGGAAAGAGCACCTCGAGCTCCTCCTCGATGCGCTCCGTGCCGGTGCCGCGCGGCAGGATGTCGACGTTGCCGCAGGACGGGCAGGCTTCCGGGACGGGTCGGCGCCACCCGCAGTGGTGGCAAATGAGCGCCTTCTCACGCTTGTGGTAGACGGTGAAGGCCGAGCAGCGCACGCACGTGCTCACCCATTCGCAGGCCGGGCAGGAGAGCACCGGCGAGTAGCCGCGCCGGTTGAGAAAGACGAGCGCCTGACGCTCCTCGGCGAGGCACGCCTCGAGGGCGGCGCGGGAGACTTCGGAGATCATTCCGCGCGAGCCCTTGGGCGGCGGATCGGTGAGCTCCACGTCGGGGAGCGTGGCGTGCTCCACCGCGCGGGCGCTCAGCGTCAGAAGCCGGTAGGCGCCCTCCTTCGCCTTCATCCAGCTCTCGAGCGAAGGCGTCGCGGAGCCGAGCACCACGGGAATTCCGAGCTTCGAGGCGCGCCAGACGGCAAGGTCGCGCGCGCTGTAGCGCAGCCCGTCGCCCGACTTGTAGGAGAGGTCGTGCTCTTCGTCCACGAGGATGAGGCGGAGTTTCGAGAAGCTCGCGAAGACCGCCATGCGGGTGCCCACGAGGATCCGCGCGCGCCCCTCGTGAACGCTCAGCCAGGCGGCGGCGCGCTCGCGGTCGGTGAATTCGGAGTTGAGCGCCGCGACGGCGAGGTCGGGAAAGCGCGCTTCAACGCGTCCGACCAGCTGCGGCGTCAGGTTGATCTCCGGCACGAGGAGCAGGACCTGCGCCTCCGGATCAGCCGCCAGCGTGCGCTCCATGAGATGCAGATAGACCTCGGTCTTGCCCGAGCCCGTCACGCCGAAGAGCAGCCAGGTCGCGAAGCCCGGCGCGGCGCAGACGGCCTCGACGGCCGCGCGCTGTTCGTCGTTGAGCTCGGGAGGCGCGGCGCGGGATGCGTCTCCGCGGGCCTTCGGCGCGGCCTCGCGGATGCCCGCGATGCGCTTCTCCTGCTGCGGCGTGGGCGGCCGGCGCAGGGCCGCGGGGAGCGCCGGCAGCGCCGCCTCGCCCCAACCACGCACGTAGTACGAGGCGGCGAAGCGCGTGAGCGCGAGCCACTCCGCCGGCAGCGGCGCCGTCGTCTTCATCACCTTCAGGATGCTCTTGAGGCGCCGGCCCTCGACGTCCGAGGCCGCCGTGATCGAGGCGATCACGCCCGTCATGCGGCGGGCGCCGACCGTGACCACCACGAGGTCGCCCGGAGCCGCGAGCATGTCCTCGGGGATGCGGTAGTCGAGGGGCGCAAGCCCCGGAACGTCCACGAGGACCTGCGCGAACTGATCGAGTTTTGCCATGCGTTGGGCTTCGGGCGAAGGGATCGAAAGAAGGAGATTGTCGCCGCTTCACGGCGCGGATGCACGGCGGGCCGGGCCGCGCTTATGCACCGCACGAGCACAACCTCTGTGGATAACTTTGTGGATTCTTTCCGTTCGACGGCGCCGGAGCGAAAAATCAAGCATCGAAAATGAGAACTCACTCCCATTTTCTTCCCTAGAACCGCAAGGAAAGATGGGAACGGACGGGGCCCGGATTCGAAAATCCGGGCCCCGAAAGAGTTCACATCAGACCTGTACGGCGTTGTGCATAAGTACGCAACGCCGGGCCGACCGGTCAGTTCTGATGGTACCGGCGGCTGTATTCGTGCACTTCGTCCACGAGGATCTGCACGTTCTCCACGGGCGTGAACTGGTTGATGCCGTGGCCGAGGTTGAAGACGTGACCGCCCGCGCCGACCGGTCCGAAGGCGTCGAGCACGCGCCGGGCTTCGCGGCGGATCGTCGCCTCGTCGCCGAAGAGCGCGAGCGGGTCCATGTTGCCCTGCAGCGCGACGCGGTCGCCGACCTCGCGGCGCGCGATGGAGAGGTTCGTCGTCCAGTCGAGGCCGACGGCGTCGCAGCCGCAGGCGGCGATTTCGGAGATCCATTCGCCGCCGCCCTTGGTGAAGACGATGACGGGCACGCGCTCGCCCTCGGAGGTGCGCACGAGCTGATCGACCACCTTCTTCGTCGCGGCGAGCGAGAAGCGTTGGAAGTCACCGTCGGCGAGCATGCCGCCCCAGGTGTCGAAGATCTGCACGGCCTGCGCGCCCGCGGCGATCTGGGCGTTGAGGTAGCGGGCGACGGCTTCGGCGTTGACGTCGAGCACGCGCTCAAAGAGGTCCGGACGGCGGAACATCATCGTCTTGGCGGTGCGGAAGTCGCGGCTACCGCGGCCTTCGATCATGTAGCAAGCGAGCGTGAAGGGCGAACCGGAGAAGCCGATGAGCGGCACGCGGTTGTCGAGCGCGCGTCGGATGCTCCTCACCGCAGCCGTGACGTACCCGAGCTTCTCCTCAACGTCGGGAACGGCGAGTCGGGCTACGGCCGCCTCGTCCTGCACGGGATGCGCAAAGACGGGCCCCTCGCCCTGCACAAAGGAGAGGCCGAGTCCCATGGCGTCGGGCACCGTCAGGATGTCCGAGAAGAGGATCGCCGCGTCGAGACCGTAGCGGTCGATCGGCTGCAGCGTCACTTCGGTGGCGTAGTCCGGATTCTGCGCGAGCCCCATGAAGCTGCCGGCCTCGGCGCGCGTGCGGCAGTATTCCGGCAGATAGCGACCGGCCTGACGCATGAGCCAGACGGGGGTGAAGTCGGTGCGCTCGCGCTTGAGCGCGCGCAGGAAGCAGTCGTTCTGAGGAGTCATGAGGGGGTCTCTCAAAGTTTTGATGAAAGAAAAATCCGCACCTCACGGGCGCGGATTTCCCTTTGAATTCCTGAAGGCCGCCCGGATGCGGCCGACGGTTGCGCGGTCAGCGCACGACGAGGACCGGACGGTCGGCCTGACTGAGCACCTTCTGCGTCTCGCTGCCGAGCAGGAGCGCGCCGAACGTGCCGAGGCCGCGGCTTGCCATCACGATGTAGGTGGCGTTGCAGCGGGCCGCGCAGGCGAGCACGCCCTGCGACACCGTCTCCGCATGCTCCGCGACGATCTCGCAGGGAACGCTCTTTTCGGCGGCCTTGCGGGCGATCGCCTCAAGCCGGTCCTTGACGGGCTGCTCCTCGTCGGCGAAGCCGCCTTCGGGGGCGGGCGTAAGAACCGCGGTCATGCCGACCACGGAGCCGCCGAGCTGTTCGGCGAGTTCGATGGCGGTGTCCACCGCCTTGTCACTCAGATTAGAACCGTCCGTCGTTACGAGGATCTTAACAGCGCTCATCCCTAGTCTCCTTTGTTCTTGTGCTGCCTGAGACGACGCGCGCTGAGCCGGGCCCGCCGCTTCTCCAGGATGGAGACAATCGTAGCGCAGGGGGCGCGCCTGCGCATAAGAAAAGAGCGGAGGGGTCCGAAGACTTCTCCGCTCTCAGCGTCGTTGCTGACTCGATCGCTATCAGAGCTTGCTGCGAAGCTTCTTGATGGCGGCGAGCTCCGCAGCCAGGGCTGCGATCTCCGCTTCGATGCGGGCGATCTCGATGCTGCCGGTCGCAGAGGAACGGGCGGCTTCGGCCGCAGCCAGGGCTTCCTTGGCGCGGGCCTCGTCGAGGTCCTTGCTGCGCACGGCCGTATCGGCCAGAACAGTCACCAGATCAGGCTGGACCTCCAGGACGCCCCCCGCGACGAAGATCTGCTCAACCTCGGATTCGCCAGACTTGTGGATGCGCACAAACCCGGGACGGACGAGCGTGATGAGCGGGAGATGGCCCGGCATGATGCCAAGTTCGCCAGACGTTCCGGGCAGCGACACGAGTTCGGCCTCGCCGGAGAAGATGTGTTCTTCGGCGCTGACGACGTCGACTTTAATGGTAGCCATATAAGGTTGCTCCGTTTGTCGGGCGCTTGCCGCGGCCGGCGGTCACGCCGGCCGCCGCCAAGCATTACTTGAGGATCTTAGCCTTCTCGAAGGCTTCGTCGATCGTGCCGACCATGTAGAACGCCTGTTCGGGCAGTTCGTCGCATTCGCCGTCAACAATCATCTTGAAGCCGCGGATCGTTTCCTTGAGGGGAACGTACTTGCCCGGAGCGCCGGTGAACACCTCGGCGACGTGGAACGGCTGCGAGAGGAAGTTCTGGATCTTGCGGGCGCGCTGCACGACGAGCTTGTCTTCCGGAGCGAGCTCATCCATGCCGAGAATGGCGATGATGTCGCGGAGCTCCTTGTAGCGCTGCAGGGTTTCCTGAACGCGGCGGGCGGTCGTGTAGTGCTCGACGCCGATGATGTTCGGGTCGACCTGACGCGAGGTCGAGTCGAGCGGGTCGACGGCCGGGTAGATGCCCAGGGCGGCGATGTCGCGCGACAGAACGACGGTGGCGTCGAGGTGGCCGAAGGTCGTGGCCGGGGACGGGTCGGTCAAGTCGTCAGCAGGGACGTACACGGCCTGGATCGAGGTGATCGAGCCGGTCTTCGTGGAAGCAATACGTTCCTGCAGCTTGCCCATTTCCTCGGCGAGGGTCGGCTGGTAGCCCACGGCGGACGGCATGCGGCCGAGCAGAGCGGACACTTCCGTACCGGCGAGGGTGTAGCGGTAGATGTTGTCGATGAAGAGCAGGATGTCGCGGCCTTCGTCACGGAAGGCTTCGGCCATCGTCAGGCCCGTCAGAGCAACGCGGAGACGGTTTCCCGGGGGCTCGTTCATCTGGCCGAACACCATGGCGACCTTGTCGAGAACCTTCGACTCGCCCATTTCATGGTAGAAGTCGTTGCCCTCGCGGGTGCGCTCGCCGACGCCGGCGAACACGGAGTAGCCGCCGTACTGCTTGGCGATGTTGTTGATGAGCTCCATCATGTTGACGGTCTTGCCCACGCCGGCGCCGCCGAACAGACCGACCTTGCCGCCCTTGGCGAACGGGCAGATCAGGTCGATCACCTTGATGCCGGTTTCGAGCAGGTCGACGGACGGGGAGAGTTCGTCGAACTTCGGAGCTTCATTGTGAATCGGACGGATTTCTTCGGATTCGATCGGACCGCAGTCGTCGATCGGGCGGCCGAGAACGTCCATGATGCGGCCGAGGGTCTTCGGGCCGACCGGAACGGAGATTTCGCGGCCGGTCGATTCGACGGTCATGCCGCGGCGCAGGCCTTCCGACGTGCCCATCGCGATGGTGCGGACGACGCCGTCGCCGAGCTGCTGCTCGACTTCGAACACCAGGCCGCTTTGGGCGAGGGCGTTGGCGTTGGCGTCGTCGTTCTTCAGGACGAGCGCTTCGTAAATCTTAGGCATCGCGTCGCGCGGGAATTCAATATCCACGACCGCGCCGATCACCTGAACGATCTGTCCGATACTCATGGGATTTCCTCAGTTATCGATTTTTTAAATTCGATTAAGAAGACACGGCGGCGGCACCACCGACGATTTCGGTGATTTCCTTCGTAATGCCGGCCTGGCGAGTCTTGTTGTAGACGAGCTGCAGATCGTCGATGAGCTTCTTCGCATTGTCCGAAGCGGCCTTCATGGCGACCATACGGGCGCTCTGTTCGGAGGCCATGTTTTCTGCAACTGCCTGGTAAATCAAAGCCTCGACGTAGCGGCGAAGCAGTTCGTCGAGAACGGTTTTGGCGTCAGGCTCGTAGATGTAGTCCCACGAGTATTTGCGCTGAGGCTCGTCAGCCGAAAGATGCTCGTCCGTGAGAGGCAGAATCTGCTCGATGACAGGGATCTGCTTCATCGCGTTCACGAAGCGGCTGTAGCAGAGGTAGACCTTGTCGACCTTGCCTTCCTTGAACGCCTCGATCTGCACGCTGATGGCGCCGATCAGGCGGTCAAGCGACGGACGGTCGCCAAGCTGGACAGCCTGGCTAAGAACAGGAACACCCATGCGCTGAAGGAAGCCGAGGCCCTTGTTGCCAAGAGCGGCCGCTTCAACCTCGACGCCCTCGTCAGACCACGCCTTCATGCGCTGCAGAAGCAGACGCTGAATGTTCGTGTTGAGAGCGCCGGCCAAGCCCTTGTCGGTGGACACCAGGATGATGCCCACCTTCTTGGCACCTTCGTGCTGAGTGAGGAACGGATGACGGTAGTCCGTCACGTTCGCGCGGGCAAGATGCGAGCAGATCACTCGAATCTTGTCGCCGTACGGGCGGGCAGCGTGCATCCGGTCCTGCGCCTTGCGCATCTTCGAGGCCGCAACCATCTCCATCGCTTTGGTGATCTTGCGCGTGTTCTGCACGCTCTTGATCTTGCCGCGAATTTCCTTTGTACTGGGCATGGAATTGGGTCCTCGATTGGTCGTTAGATGGCGCCGTTCTTCTTGAACTCAGCGATCGCACCCTGCAGGCGAGCCTCGTCCTCCTTGGAGAGGGCCTTGTTGGTTTCGATCGAGTCGACGAGGTCGGCGTAGTGGGCCTTGAGGTACTCGCGCATGGCGCGTTCGACCTTCAGGGCGTCCGCAACGTTGACGTCGTCATACGCGCCGTTGTTCACGGCGTACAGAACGACAGCCTCTTCCCAAACCTGCAGCGGCTGATACTGGGGCTGCTTCATGAGCTCCGTGACCATGCGGCCGCGTTCGAGCTGCTTGCGGGTGACTTCGTCGAGGTCGGAGGCGAACTGAGCGAAGGCCGCGAGAGCGCGGTACTGGGCGAGCGCGAGACGGACACCGCCGCCGAGCTTCTTGATGACCTTGGTCTGGGCAGCGCCGCCGACTCGGGACACCGAAATACCCGGGTTGATGGCGGGACGAATACCCGCGTTAAAGAGATCGGTCTCAAGGAAGATCTGGCCGTCGGTAATCGAAATCACGTTCGTCGGCACGAAGGCGGTGACGTCGCCCGCCTGCGTTTCAATGATCGGCAGAGCCGTCATCGAGCCGGTCTTGCCCTTCACCGCACCCTTCGTGAAGCGCTCGACGTAGTCGGGGTTCACGCGGGCGGCGCGTTCGAGCAGACGGCTGTGCAGGTAGAAGACGTCGCCGGGGTAGGCTTCACGTCCCGGCGGACGACGCAGCAGCAGGGAGATCTGGCGGTAGGCCCAGGCCTGCTTGGTCAAGTCGTCGTAGACGATCAGGGAGTCTTCGCCGCGGTCGCGGAAGTACTCACCCATCGTGGCGCCGGCGTACGGCGCGATGTACTGCATCGCGGCGGACTCGGAGGCGGTGGCGGCGACGACGATCGTGTAGTCCATGGCGCCGTGCTCTTCGAGCTTGGCGACGACGTTGGCGATCGTGGAGGCCTTCTGGCCGATGGCGACGTAGACGCAGTAGAGGTTCTTGCCCTTCTGGTTGATGATCGTGTCGATCGCAACGGCGGTCTTGCCCGTCTGACGGTCGCCAATGATCAGTTCGCGCTGGCCGCGGCCGATCGGCACCATCGAGTCGATGGACTTGAGACCGGTCTGGACCGGCTGGGAGACCGACTGACGGTCGATCACGCCCGGGGCGACCTTTTCGATCACGTCGAAGGTCTTGGCTTCGATCGGGCCCTTGCCGTCGATCGGCTGACCGAGGGCGTTGACGACGCGGCCGACGAGTTCAGGACCGACCGGCACGGAAAGAATGCGGCCGGTGGTCTTCACCGTGTCGCCTTCCGAAATACCTTCGTAGTCGCCGAGAATAACGGCGCCGACGGAGTCGCGTTCGAGGTTCAGAGCAAGGCCGTAGACCTCGCCCGGGAACTCCAGCATTTCACCCTGCATCACGTCGCTCAGGCCGTGAATGCGGGCGATGCCGTCGGACAGCGAGACCACGGTGCCCTGGGTGCGAAGATCAGCGGAAACGCCGAGGCCTTCGATACGCTTCTTCAGCAGTTCGCTGATTTCACTGGGATTGAGTTGCATCTTACAGCTCCGAATTTTATGCGGTGAGCGCCGTCTTCATTTGGCTAAGACGCGCGCGGATCGAGGCGTCGAGCAGCTTGTCGCCGACATGCACGCGCACGCCGCCGATCAATTCCTTCTCGACCGAGACGACCGGGTGAAGCTTCACTCCCGGGAACTTCTTCGCTAGCGCTTCCAGCAGCTCCTTCAGCTCATCATCGGTGAGCGGGAAGGCGGTCTCGATGTAGGCGTCGGCGACGCCTTCGGACTTGTTCTTCAGGATGCGGAATTGCCGCGCGATCTCAGGCAGCGCATCAATGCGGCCGTTCTGAATCACGACGCGAAGCAGATTCTTGACTTCTTCCGGCTGATCAGCGCCGAGCATGCCGCCGAGCACGCCGAAGAGCTGGTCATCCGAGAGGCCGGGATCACCCGCGAGCTGACCGACCTGCGGGTCGCGCGACATCTGCGCGAGCTGCGCAACGGCGTCGAGAACCCGGGTCATTTCTTGTGCGCTGGCTTTACGCTCCTGAAGAGCCTCCATGAGGCCTTCGGCGTAAGGGCGCGCTATCGTCGAAAGTTCCGCCATAGTTAGAGCTTCGCCTTCAATTGATCAAGCAGTTGAGCATGAACGTTCTTGTCGACTTCGCGGGCAAGAATCTGTTCAGCACCCTGGACGGCAAGCGCAGCCACCTGATCGCGGAGCTGATCGCGAGCACGCTGAACCTGCACGGCAGCTTCAGCCTTGGCGGATTCGATGATGCGATCGGCTTCAACCGTCGCCTGGGCCTTGGCATCCTCGACGATCGCCAGAGCGCGCTTCTCACCGTCAGCGACGATGGTGGAGGCGCGGGCACGGGCGGCCGCTTCGATGGCCTTGCCCTGCTCGGTCGCAACGGCAAGGGCCTTCTCGCCCTTGTTCGCCGCGGCCAGGCCGTCAGCAATCTTCTTCTGCCGCTCTTCAATCGCGTGAATCAGCGGTGGCCAGATGTACTTCATGGTGACCCAGGCACCAAGGAAGAACACGACCATCTGTACAAACAGAGAGGCATTAATGTTCATTGTTGAACCCCGTTAAGTCAGCAGCGCCGCGCCTATCTACGGGCGGCGCCACGGACAGCGTCATTGAAAAGAAAGACGTTGGTCGTACGGCTGGGAATTAGCCGACGAAGGGGTTGGCGAAGGCGAACATCATGGCGATACCGACGCCGATCAGGAAGGCCGCGTCGATCAGGCCGGCGAGGAGGAACATCTTCGTCTGGAGGGGCTCCATGAGCTCGGGCTGGCGAGCGGAGGCCTCAAGGTACTTGGCGCCCATGAGAGCGATGCCAAGGCAGGCGCCGAGAGCGCCGAGACCGATGATGATACCGCAGGCGATAGCAACTAAAGCGACGTTGGTCATTTTTGAAAGACTCCTAGATGTTTAGAAGGGAGTTGACAAAGTTGATGAGAAAAAACGAATTGTCTGTTAGTGGCTGCTGTGAGCTTGCCCGATATAGACCAGCGTCAGCATCATGAAAATAAACGCCTGCAACAGAACAATCAGCACATGGAAGAGCCACCAGACCAGGCCGGCGATGACTTGTCCAAGTCCGGCAGCAGCAGCACCGGGGAGGCTGAACTCAAGCATGTAGCCGCCCAGGAGCGCAATGAGGAAGAACACGAGTTCGCCGGCGTACATGTTGCCGAAGAGTCGCATGCCGAGCGAAACGAACTTCGCAGCGTATTCAATGAGGTTCATCAGGAAGTTCACCGGCCAGAGCAGCGGGAACTTGCCGAAGGGAGCCGTGAAGAGCTCGACGATGAAGCCCGAGAAGCTCTTCACCTTGATGCCGTAGTAGAAGAGCAGCAGCAGGACGCCGAGGGAGAGGCCGAGCGTGCCGTTCAGGTCGGCGGTCGGCAGCGGGCGCAGGTGGCTCAGGCCGAGGAAGCCGGCGATCCACGGGAAGAGGTCGACCGGGATGAGGTCGATCATGTTCATCATCGCGACCCAGCAGAAGACCGTGAGCGCGAGCGGGGCGATGTAGGTGCGGTCGCCGTGAACGATGTTCTTCGCCTGATTGTCGACCATCTCGACGAGCATCTCGACGGCGCACTGCATCTTGCCCGGAACGCCGGACGTGGCCTTCTTGGCGCCGAGGCGCAGCAGGAAGAACACGATCGCCAGAGCGACGAGCGAGAAGAAGATCGTGTCGTAGTTGATGACCGAGAAGTCGACGATCACGTTCTGGTGCATCGACTGCAGATGCGCCATGTGATGCTGAATATATTCAGTAGCGCTAGGGCTCTCGATTGCCATGAGGACCTATCCTTAGTTTTTCTTGAACAGCAGCACGAAGTAGCTGTTCACCACCGCCATCAGCGAAAAAAGAAAAGCGGGCCAGTTGAGCTCCGCGTAGAGCCGGGCAGCGGTGAGCAGCAGCAATACGACGAGCAGAACTTTTACAAATTCACCGAGCAGCATCGCCATGACGCCCGCTCCCACGCTGAATCTCAGCCGGCGCCCCACAATCAGAAAGACCATGAGAAGCGTGGACATCAACGCGTAGGAGAGTCCTCCGAGAAGAGCGGACAAGCCTGCATCAAACCCGAAGAACACCGCGCCCGCAAGGGATGCGAGCAGCGCAATGACGTACTGCGCGAGAACGACGCGCATCATATCAGAAGAGCCGAACATTCCCACGCGATTGCAGCCTGAATTTGAGTCGAGCGAAGTTTACTTCTTGAAGCATCTCGCAACAATCTACGAAAGCACTACTGCTTGTATCTATTACGGGATATGTACATCTTAAGGGCACTGCCATAAATCTAAGTCTTCGATTTAATTGTAAATTCTGCCCCTATAGACGCAAAAATGGGCGTTTTGTGATATGGTTGAATCTACTCAAAAAACAACACACACAAAACCCCCATTTTATGAAATCATACATTACCTCCCCGGATGCTGTCAACCCGGCTCTTTT
>CAJKCQ010000005.1 GCA_905198475.1 uncultured Sutterella sp.
TGCCACCCGTGCGGCACGTCTACGCGCCGCTCTCCGAACGCGTCGGCGTCGATGTGGGCCCGAGCAAGGCCGCCGTCGTCACGCCGCATTCGGTTGCGCTCATGCCGGTTGCTCCCAACGTCGAGACGAAGGAGGACGTCATCCGGCGCATTCAGCGGGCGATGGACCGCTCGCTCCGGGCGATGAATCCGGGCAACTACAACGAGGACGGCACCGTCAAAAAGGGGGTCCTCACATGGGTCTTCTCGAAACACTACAAGGAGCTTCAGGTCACGCTGCAGGAACTCCGCCGCGTTCAGGCGGCGACGAGACGGCGCGACCACGGCACCTTCATCAACAGAATTTTTGAAGAAGGCGGCACGGTGTGCTTGGAAAAGCTCAGCTACGTCGCCTTCCAAAAGATGTACGGCCGCAGTTCTCAGCGGCACGCCATGGGAGAGTTCGTCTCACACCTGAAGCAGAGGGCTGCAAGCGCCGCTCGGAAGGTCGTGGAGCTCAACACCCGGGAGCTGCGCATGAGTCAGTACGACCACATCACAGAGGCGCACGTCAAGAAGCCGCTCTCACAGCGTTGGCACCGGTTGGGCGAGACCAACTGGATCATTCAGCGCGACGTGTATTCGGCGCTTCTGGCGATGTGCGCCGCCGAAAACGGGCACGACCCTTCGGCCGTCGAAAGATGGCTGAAAGCGAAAGACGCTTTGCTTCAGTCTGCGGGTCTGCTCCGTCAATTTCAACCGGCGAAGGATCAGACTTGGGCGCAGGCCCTTGCGAGACTCACGCGGGAGCCCATTGTGGATTTCGCGTCGGAGCCGGTGCAGACGAAGACCACTTGTGCGCTTTAGGTACAGCTCGCCGATACCGGAGGGTCAAAAGCCCTTGCAGGCCGGCGGGAAAAGCTGAGCGTTGGTCAAGTGGAGAATCCCCGTCCTTCAGGGCGGGGAGTGCGTCAACATAGAATTAAGGACGCAGTCCGAATTTCCTTCAGTACCCAACCGCCCATGTCGCTCGCCGATCCCGGCTTTCCCAACGACCTCACGCGCCGCATCGTCCATGTGGACATGGATGCGTTCTTCGCGTCCGTCGAGCAGCGCGACCGCCCGGAGCTGCGCGGCCGGCCGATCGCGGTCGGGCATGCCGACCGCCGCGGGGTGGTGGCGACGGCGAGCTACGAGGCGCGCCCCTTCGGCGTGAGGAGCGCCATGCCGAGCACCCGCGCGATGCAGCTCTGCCCCCAACTCATCTTCGTCGAGGGTCGCATGAGCCGCTACAAAGAGGTGTCGGCCGAGATCCGCGAGATCTTCTCGCGATACACCGACCTCGTGGAGCCCCTCTCCATCGACGAAGCGTTTCTCGACGTCACCGACAACAAGCTCGGGATCGAATACGGCACCGAAGTCGCGCGCCGCATCAAGGCGGACATCCGGCGCGAACTCAACCTCACGGCGAGCGCGGGCGTCTCCTACAACAAGTTCCTCGCGAAGATCGCCTCGGATTGGCGCAAGCCCGACGGGCTCTTCACGGTCCACCCGGACCGCGCGCAGGACTTCATCGACGCGCTCCCGATCGAGGCCTTCTGGGGCGTGGGGCCCGCGACCGCGAAGCGCTTCCACGAGATGGGCGTCACCTGCGGGTGGGAGCTCCGACTGAAGAGCTTCACGGAATTGACCGACCGCTTCGGCGCAGCCGGGGCGCTCTTCTACAAGTTCGCCCGCGGCATCGACTCGCGCCCCGTGCGGCCCTTCCGGGAGAGGAAGAGCGTCGGGTGCGAGGAGACCTTCTCCGAGGACGTGCGCGGCTATGCGGAGCTCGAGCGCCGGCTCGCCGCGATCGCCGCGGACCTCGCCGGTCGCATGAGCCGGCACGACTTCCGCGGCCGCACGCTGACGCTCAAGATCCGCTTCGCGGACTTTCGCACGCTCTCCCGCAGCGTCACCGCGCCGGGGTCGTTCGGGGACGAGCGCGGCATCTTCGCCGCCGCGAAGAAGCTTCTCGGCGCCGTGGAAATCCCGCAGGGCGGGGTGCGGCTCCTCGGGCTTTCCGTGAGCGCACGCGAAGCGCCCAGGGCTGCGCCCGAGGCGACGCTCTTCTAGCCGGGAGCGGCCCTCCGGACGGGCGGGAGGCCCGGAAGCGAAACGGGGCGACCTCCCCATAGCGGGAGACCGCCCCGTTTCTCAACCGGACAGGAACGTCACGGCTACTTCACCGAGCCGTCGTCGGTGGGCGTGAGATCGTCGGGCATCGTGCCGTCGGGGTTCGAGCCCGCGAAGATGTCGCGGAACATCACCCAGACGCCCGCCTGGCAGACGGCCGAAAAGAGCGCGACCACCAGAGGGGCGAGGAAGGCGAAGCCCTGCGGGAGGCCGATGCCGATGAAGAGCATCTCCAGAAGGAAGAAGACGGCCGACGAGAGGATCGTCGTGCAGACGAGCCACCCGATGATTGGGCGGATGCCGCGGAGCACGCCGAAGAACGAATAGAAGAGGCTCTTGCCCACCTTCTGCCGGTTCTGCACGATGAGGAGCGGCGCGAAGAGCGTCATCATCAGAATCGGGACGTAGAGCGAGAAGGCGACGATGAAGGCCGTGAGCGGGAAGTTCCCCGTGATCGAGGCCATGTCCACGCCCGAGGAGGTGATCTTCCACTGGTCGAGGTCCCCGCGGCCGAGCCACTCGAAGACGAGCATGTCGATCTCCATCCAGACGCTCGCGAGAAGTCCGAGGATGAGGAGCGGGTAGCGCGAAGCCTTGTCGCGGATGATCGCGACGAGGGTGTAGTAGGCCGGGACGCGGCCGTCCAGGGCGTCGCGCGCGGCGAACCCCGTCATCACCGAGGCGTAGGGCATCCAGAGGCTCGCGAGCAGGGTGCCGATCAGCGGGATGCCCGAGAGCATCATCGAGACGAGGAGCGAGAAGATGACGATGCCGGGGAAGGAGAGCGGCTGGAGCTTCAGGGTACGGCAGGAGTCCTTGAACCAGGAGAGCCCGAGGGAGAAGGAAAGCGTCTGCGGCATGGCGTCGGTGCGGTTTGGGCGGTGCGTGCGTGGGGAGTTGTTTTTGGGGAGAGGGAAAAGGGAGGTCGGAGCCTCCGACAGAAGAAGGCGCCGGCTCCGGTTGGAGAGCCGACGCCCCTTCTTCCCTCAAAGAAGCCTCTTGACGAGGCTCGTTCGACTACCAGCCGAATTCAATGAACTTCGGCGTGCCGAGCGTGCTGCTCGGATTGCGTCCCGGGGTCGTGTCGATCGGACGGTCCGCACGGTTCTCCATCGTGTAGGGAATCTTCGTGGAACCCGGCGTCACGACGTACTCGGTGACGTGGTTGTTCGGGTCGCGGACGGCTTCGATCTTCGTGCGCTTGTCGTTGTTGCGCGGCGTCTGAACGCCCGCTTCGCGGTTCGCGCGCGCACGGCGCATGTCCTCTTCCGTCGGAGCGAGCGACATGCCGTCCTGCGCGGCCTTCGGAGGAAGGACGCGGTCGGGCTTCGGCGCCGTCTGACTCTGCGCCGCAACGTCGCCCGCATAGGGCGGCGGGGCGTCCGGGGCGGCGGGCGCGGCGTTCGCAGAGACTGCGAGGAGAAGGCCGAGCGCGGCGGGGAGAAGAATGTGCTTCATGTTCAAATTCAAGTCCGTTGCGGAAGGCGCGCCTCAAGGCGTCCCTCCATGCGTTCATTGTGCCACGGCGCTGTGGCGCCCGCCTCACCCGCCGCACTGAATTCGTGAGGACTTTTGTCCGGGATCCATGCCGCGGGGCGGGGCTTCACGGGCGGGAGGCCCTCCCGGAGCGGCGCAGAGGAGCCCGCGTTTCGCGTATTCTTCCTTCCGTTTTTCTGAACGTGAACCGGGTTTCCTTCGACGATGTCCAAGCTTCTTCTGATTGACGGCTCCAACTATCTCTTCCGCGCCTACCATGCGCTTCCGCCCCTCACGACTTCCGCGGGCGAGCCCACGGGCGCGCTGAAGGGCTTCCTCGGCATGCTCTCGCGCGTGGCGATGATGGTGAAGCCCGACGCCGCCGCGGTGGTCTTCGACGCGCCGGGGAAGACCTTCCGCCACGAGATGTTCCCCGAGTACAAGGCGAACCGCCCGCCGATGCCCGAGGATCTGCGCGTGCAGATCGAGCCCCTTGAAAACGTCGTGAAGTCGCTCGGCTGGCCCGTGCTGATCGTGCCGGGCATTGAGGCCGACGACGTGATCGGCACGCTGTCGCAGATGGCGAAGAAGGCCGGCATGCAGTCCGTGATCGCCACGGGCGACAAGGACCTCTCGCAGCTGGTCGACGACGACGTCGTGATCCTCAACACGATGAACACGAAGTTCTACGACCGCGAGGGCGTGAAGGAGAAGTACGGCGTCGCGCCCGAGCGCATCATCGACTACCTCGCCCTCATGGGCGACAAGGTGGACAACGTTCCGGGCGTCAAGGGCTGCGGCCCGAAGACGGCCGCCAAGTGGGTGAACGAAATCGGCGGCCTGGACGAGATCCGCGCCGCCGCCCCGACGATGAAGGGGAAGATCGGCGAAAACCTCCGCGCGGGGCTCCCCTTCCTCGACGAAGCGAAGGCACTCGTCACCGTGAAGTGCGACGCCGCGCTTCCGGGCGTGGCGTCCGTCGCCGACCTGCAGTTCCGCGCGGCCGACGAAGCGGCGCTCTCCGCCTTCAGCGCCCGCTGGGAGATCTCCCGCGGGTCGCTCGCGCGCGCCGAGGCGCCGCTCGCGGGCAAGACCGCCGCGCCCGAAGCCGGCGCCCTCAAGACCAACGCCAAGGTCCCGGCCGCGGTGAAGCGCCCGGCTGCGCCCGCACCCGAGCTGCCCCGCGAGGCGGAGAAGTTCGACGAAGCCTGGGCGAACCCCGACGAGACGCCCTTCACCGAAATCGAGGACGCCGAAGGTCTTGCGGCGCTCCTCACGGAGCTCAACGCCGAGCGCAGCGAACCCGTCGGCATCGCGCTTCTCTACGACGGTGCGGCGCGTCACGCCGACCTCGGGGGCTTCGGCTTCGCGCTCACCCCGAAGGACGTCTTCGTCGCGCAGTCCTCCGCGGCGCTATCCGTCGCGAAGATCCTCGAGACGCTCCGCCCCTGGTTCGAGTCCGACGTGCCCAAGATCTTCCACGACGGGAAGTCGGCGCTGCACGCCCTTCTCGCCCAGAAGGTGACGGTGGGCGGGCGCGTGGACGACGTGATGCTCATGGACTACACGCTCGAAGCCCATTTGGGGCACGAGCTCGCGCAGATCGCCGCGCGCCTCTTGAAGCGCCGCCTGCCGAGCCGCGACGAGGTGTTGGGCAAGGGCGCCAAGCGCAGCTCCTGGCGCGAGGTGGAGCCCGCCGCCACCGCGGCGCTCCTCGCCGAAGAGGCGGCCGCAATCCGCGCCGCCGGCTCGGTGCTCCACGCGCGGCTCGCCTGTGAAGGGCGCCTCGAATCCGTCTACGAAGAGATCGAGCGGCCGCTCCTCCCGGTCCTCTTCCGCATGGAGAACACGGGGATCAGCCTCGATGCCGCGCTCCTCAAGACCGAGTCGACGGAGTTGGGCGCCCAGATCGAGCAGCTCGCCGCCGACGCCGAGAAGGCCGCCGGGCACCCCTTCAATCTCTCGTCCCCGAAGCAGCTCGCGCAGATCCTCTTCGTCGAGCAGGGGATTCCCGTCGTGAAGAAGACCGCCTCGGGGTCGCCCTCGACCGACGAGGAGGTCCTCACCGAGCTCGCCCTCGACTATCCGCTCCCGAAGCTCATCCTCGAGCACCGGCGCCTGACGAAGCTGCGGAGCACCTACCTCGACAAGCTCCCGACGATGGTGGACCGCGACGGGCGCATCCACACGACCTTCGGGCAGGCGGTGGCCGTCACCGGGCGCCTCGCGAGCTCGGACCCGAACCTGCAGAACATCCCGACCCGCACGCCTGAGGGGCGGCGCATCCGCGAGGCCTTCGTGCCGCGAACCGGCTGGTCGATCGTGGACGCGGACTACTCGCAGGTGGAGCTGCGCATCATGGCCCACCTCTCGCAGGACGAGGGGCTCCTTTCGGCCTTCGCGCGCGGCGAGGACATCCACCGCTCCACCGCCTCCGAGGTCTTCAACGTGCCCCTCGACCAGGTGACGCCCAACGAGCGCCGCATGGCGAAGGTGATCAACTTCGGCCTCATCTACGGCATGAGCGCCTTCGGTCTTGCGCAGCAGATGGGGCTCGACCGCAAGGTCGCGCAGAACTACGTGGACCAGTACTTCCACCGCTTCCCCGGCGTGAAGCGCTACATGGAGAAGACCCGGGCGCTTGCGGCCGAGCAGGGCTACGTCGAGACCGCCTTCGGGCGGCGCCTCTGGGTGCCCGACATCCGCGCCTCGCGCCCGATGGTGCGCGCCGCCGCCGAGCGCGCCGCGATCAACGCGCCGATGCAGGGCACGGCCGCCGACGTCATCAAGCGCGCGATGATCGCCGTGGACGCGTGGCTGCGCGGTGAAGGCCTTGAGTCCCGGCTGCTCCTTCAGGTCCACGACGAACTCGTGATCGAGACGCCCCCTGAGGAGATGGAGCGCGTGAAGACGAAGCTCCCCGAACTCATGGCCGGCGCGGCGACGCTCTCCGTTCCCCTGATCGCCGAGGTGGGCGTCGGGAAGAACTGGGGCGAGGCGCACTGACGGGGGCCGCCCCGGAGGCGGACGCCGAACGTTCATGCGGAAGAAGGACGCCGGGAGGAAGAACTCCCGGCGCCCTTCGGCGCTTCAGGGGTTTGGGCGCAGGGAGCTTGCGCTCTGGAACCGCACCTCTCCGCTCCTCCCGCGCTTTTCGTCGGGAAACTCCTCAGGGAAGCGGCGGGAGCTCCTCCATTAAGCTTCGAAGGCGCCTAAGACAAAGTGCCTAGGCTACGCCAATGGAGATAAAAAAGAATGAAGTTCAAGTCCCTGAAAAAGACGCTCTTCGCCGCGGTTCTGTCCGCCGCGCTTTCCAGTGCGGCTCTTGCCTGCACGACGATCCTCGTGGGGTCGGAAGCGACCGACGATGGTTCGTATCTCGTCGCCCGCAGCGTGGACTACCGCGCCTTCTACGCCGAACACATGATGAACATGCCCGCGACGAAGGGCGTGAAGGGCATGTTCCGGGCGAAGGATCACGGGGGTTCGAACGCATTTGAATATCCGCTCCCTGAGAACGGCCTGAGCTACACGAAGGTCGCGGACTTCGATACGGAGCTCAACGGGGCGACGGGCTTCAACAGCGCGGGCGTGGGCATGTCCGCGACGGAGTCGATCTATGCAAGCGACCATGCGCTCAAGTTCGACCCGTACAACGAGGAGTCGGGCTTCCTTGAGGAAGCCGTGATCGACGTGGTGCTCCCGCGCATCAAGAGCGCGAAGGAAGGCGTCGAGCTTGTCGGCCGCATCATCGAGCAGATCGGTGCGGGCGCCGGCATGGGCATCGCCTTCGTGGACAACAAGGAGCTCTGGTATCTCGAGACCGGCACGGGGCATCACTGGATGGCGGTCAAGCTTCCCAAGGACGTCTACTTCGCCTCGGCGAATCAGGGACGGCTGCAGACCTTCAAGGCGGGCGACCCCAACTACATGTCGAGCAAGGGCATGATCGAGTTCGCGCAGAAGCACGGCCTCTACGATCCCAAGAAGGACGGCGACTTCAACTTCAGCAAGGCCTTCTGCCGCGACGACTCGCGCGACCGCACCTACAACGACCCGCGCGTCTACCGCATCCAGAAGCTCCTCTCGCCCGAGCTGCAGCTGAAGTCTCAGGAGGGCCGCAGCTTCCCGGTCTTTGCCAAGCCCGCAGAAAAGGTGAGTCCCGAGCGTCTGATGACGCTCATGCGCGACCACTATCAGGACGGCGACCTCGCGCAGCACGATCCGTATTCGAAGGGGCTGCGCGGCGACGAGCCCTTCCGTCCGATCTCGGTCTTCCGTACGCAGTGCACGCACGTGATGCAGGTGCGTCCCGACCTTCCCGAAGCGATCGGTCATGTGAACTTCATCTCGATGGGCATGGCGGACCTCGGCGTCTACATCCCGTTCTATCAGGGCCTCAAGGCCTTCCCGAAGGACTTCTCGATCGGTACGGACCAGGCCGACAGCGACTCGGCGTACTGGAAGTTCAGAAAGGTGCAGACGCTCGCGATGATGGACTACCCGACGCTTGCGCCGATCGTCCGCGAGCGCTACGCGGCGTATGAAGCCGACGTGACGAAGCGCATGGAGGCTTTTGAAGCCGACTACCTGAAGGTCGTGAAGACCGACGCGAAGAAGGCCGACAAGATGCTTCAGGACTTCAACCTCAAGGTGATCCGCGACGCACAGGTTGTGACGGAGAAGCTCCACAACGAGCTCTATTCGGTTGCGACCCGCAGCGTTCAGGAGAAGGTCTTCTTCAAGAACGCGAAGAAGATGGACTGATGATGCCCCCTCCTCCCGGAGCTGCAGCCTTCCGGGAGGCCCTGGACCGTCCTTCGCCCGCAGCGGAAGAAGAAGTCCAACTCCCCGCACCAGAGCGATGCGCCGATTGTTTTTGTTACAATCTCGAGCTTTCCCCTAGGCGGCAAGGCCTGGAATCAACCAAAAAGACGGGAGAAGCACGCAATTGGCATTTCTTGACAGCATCGTCTCGGCGATAAACGACGTCCTCTGGTCCTACGTCCTCATCATCCTGCTCGTGGGTTGCGGCATCTGGTTCACGCTCCGCACGGGATTGGTGCAGCTGCGCCACCTCGGCGAAATGTTTCGCCTGATCGGCGAAGGGGCCTCGAACAAGCCCGAAAAGGGGCACATCTCCACCTTCCAGGCCTTCTGCGTCTCCACGGCCTCGCGCGTGGGCGTCGGCAACATCGCTGGCATCGCGCTCGCCGTGACGGTGGGCGGTCCGGGCGCGGTCTTCTGGATGTGGGTGATCGCGATCCTCGGCGCCGCCACGGGCTTCGTCGAATCGACGCTCGCGCAGGTCTACAAGGCCCCGCGTCGCCACGGCGGCTTCGTCGGCGGCCCCGCCTACTACATCGGCAACGCCCTGGGCTCGCCCTTCTTCGCCACCGTCTTCGCGGTGCTGATCGCCGTCACCTACGGCCTCATCTTCAACTCCGTGCAGGCCAACACCATCGCGCTCTCGCTCAAGGCCTCCCTCGACGTGAATCCGATGATCACGGGCGTGGTGGTTGCGGTCCTCACATGGCTCGTGATCTTCGGGGGGCTCACGCGCATCGCGCGCGTCGTGGGCTGGCTCGTCCCGCTGATGGCCGGCGCCTATCTTCTCGTCGCCGGCATCGTGACCTTCATGAACATCTCCGCCATTCCGGCCGTCCTCACCCTCATCGTGAAGAGCGCCTTCGGGCTCGACGCGGCGATGGGCGCCGGCGTGGGCGTCGCGGTGATGACGGGCGTGAAGCGCGGCCTCTTCTCGAACGAGGCGGGCATGGGTTCGGTGCCCAACGCCGCGGCCACGGCTGATGCGACGCACCCGGCCAAGCAGGGCCTCGTGCAGGCTTTGGGCGTCTTCGTCGACACCCTCATGGTCTGCATGTCCTCGGCGATGATCGTGCTCCTCTCGCCCGACTGGCAGACGGCGGGGATCACCGGGATCGAACTCGCGCAGCATGCGCTCGCGGGGCAGCTCGGCGAGTGGACGAACATCTTCATGACGGTGATCGTCCTCTTCTTTGCCTTCAGTTCGATCATCGGCAACTACTTCTACGGTGAAGTCAACATGGACTTCATCAGCCGCAAGCCCATCGCCAACAAGATCTACCGCCTCTGCGTGGTGGTGATGGTGCTCTTCGGGGCCGTGGCGAGCCTCTCGCTCGTCTGGGGCCTCGCCGACCTCTTCATGGCGCTCATGGCGATGCTCAACCTCGGTGCGATCCTCCTGCTCGGCAACATCGCCTTCATCGTGCAGAAGGACTACTTCGCGCAGAAGCGCGCCGGCGTGAAGGAGCCCGAGTTCGACCCGGCGATCCTCCCCTCGACCCGCGGCATTCTCGCCTGGCCGCGAGGCAAGTTCGACGCCTGACGCCGAATTCGTCTCCGGCGGCGGGAGAGCGGCGCTCAAGCGCCCGATCCCGCCCGAATCCATCCCATCCGACGCCCGCCCGAGCACTCCGCCCGGCGCGGGCGTCGGCGCATCGGGCGCACCGATTCGCCCGCCTCCCCCTCACGGATCAGCTGGGGGGCCGGGTTTCTACGAAGGGTGGGGGTTGAAATTAACCCTTAAGGAATATCAAACCTTCGAGAGCTGCTCCGAACCGCTCGGTTTTCTAAGGGAGAGGGGAGTTGAGAACGTCTCTCAACCCCTCTCCGGGACCTCCCGTCGTGGGTCTTTAAGTGAGGCTTAAGCAAAAATAAAATTTGACGCATAAAGAAACACTTAGCTACGAACTCTCCCGCGCCCCGCCTGCGAAGACGCAGGGAGAGCCCATCCGAAAGGAGACCCCCACCATGACCATGCGCCATTGTCTGACGGCCGTCGCCGCCGCACTTTTCTCCCTTGGACTCGTCGGCGCCGCCAACGCGGCCGACCTCTCGAGCTGCACGACCTGCCACTCGAACATCACGAAGAGCCACGCCGGCAGCCAGCACAAGGCCGTCGCCTGCACGTCCTGCCACACCGGGCTTGACGAGCACCTGAAGAAGCCCACGGCCCGTCCGACCGTCAACATGGATCCGGCCAACTGCGGCGCCTGCCACACGCTCCAGTACCAGTCGCTCTTCAAGGACGACGGCCGTTCGGCGCGCCAGTCGAAGAAGGCCGCCAACGGTCCGGCGCCCGACCCGTTCTTTGACCGCGCGCTCGGGGCGCACGGCTTCACGAAGGAGCACGATCTGCCGCGCGCCCACACCTGGATGGTGATCGACCAGTTCATCGTCGACCGCGCGTTCGGCGGCCGCTTTGAGCCGAAGGACGGTTGGCTCTACGCGGGTCTTGAGGGCGGGAAGTCCTACAAGGCCTGGGACGTCCTCAAGGACAACTATCCGGACAACAACACCCAGAAGGCGCACAAGCCCGGCACCGCCGCCGCAGGCAACGCCGTCTGCTGGAGCTGCAAGTCCACCGACCTGATGCTCGACTGGGCCTACATGGGCGACAAGGTCGAGGGCGCGACCTTCAACCGCGCCTCGAACCCGGTCGAGGTCGTGCGCAAGGTGAACCACGCGCTCAACTGCAACTTCTGCCACGATCCGCACACCGCGCAGCCGCGCATCGTCCGCGACGGTCTGATCGACGCCGTCACGCGTGACAACAAGGACGTGCCGAGCGTCTGGAATTCCGTCGCCGCCCACAAGACCAAGGTGGACGTGCAGGACTTCGGCGTGCGCGGCTTCACCCGCAAGGTGGGCTACCTCGCCAAGCCCGACGCCAACCTGATGTGCGCTCAGTGCCACGTCGAGTACGTCTGCAACCCGGGCTTCAACGCCAAGACGGGTGAGAAGGTGGGCTTCGACAACCGCTGGACGAACCTCTTCCCGTTCGTCAACGCCGACCAGATCGAGGAGTACTACGAGAAGGTTCCGTTCCGCGACTTCAAGCACAACGTGACGGGCGCCGGCCTCGTGAAGATGCAGCACCCGGATACGGAAACGTACTTCGGCTCCGTGCACGACAAGATCGGCGCGGACTGCGCGACCTGCCACATGCCGAAGGTGAAGGACGAGAAGACGGGCAAGACCTACACGCTCCACTGGGCCACTTCGCCGCGCCACTACATGCAGGAAACGTGCCTTACCTGCCACAAGGACAAGACCGAAGCGCAGATGAACAAGGTGATCGACGCAATGAAGGGCCACTTCGATGGCAAGGTCCGCGAAGCTGAATCGCGCATGAACGACATGTTCGACGCCTTCGACCTCGCGATCGCCAACGGCGTCGATCAGAAGACGCTCGACGAAGCCCGCAAGCTCCACGCCTCCGCCCACATCAACTGGGAGTACTGGACGGCTGCGAACGGCGCGTACTTCCACAATCCCGATGAAGCCTCGCGTTCGCTCGCCAAGAGCGCCAAGGCCGCTTCCGACGCCGCCGCGCTCCTGAGGAAGGCGGTCGCCGAGAAGGCGAAGGCCGCCGCCGCGAAGTAACCGGCAGGAATGAGGGCGGGCTCTCCCCCACGGGAGAGCCCACCCCCGGACCGACCGGAAGGAAGGGGACGATTCCGACCACGGGACCGTCCCCTTCGTCTTCCCGGCCCTTCCGGCGCCGACACCCCCCAAGAGGCCTATGGGGCGCTTCGGGCCGGCCGCGTTAAGATCGGGCGCTCCCATCGTTCTGTAGACTCTCGTCGTTTTCCCCCCACTTATCCGGTCCGCCTCATGTCGAATCCCTGGATCCTCTACGCCGTCTGCGCGCTCATGCTCATCGTCGCGGTGGCGGCGCTCCTGCCGACCATCCTGCACGCGAAGGAGGCCGCGCCGGAAGCCGAGCGCGACGCCCGGGCCGAGGCCCTCGCCGCCCAGGCGCTGCGCGCCGAGAAGGCGCGGCTCGACGAAGACTTCGCCGCGGGCCGCATGGACCGGGAGCACTACGAGGCGCTCCTCACGGACCTGAGGCGCCGCGTGCTCGAGGAGCAGAAGCCCGCCCTCAACGAAGAGGAGAAGTCCGCGCCCAAGGCCGATCCGCTCAACTTGAGCCGCGGGCAGTTGGCCGCACTCGTCACGGCGCTCATCTGCACGATTTCAATCGGCTCCTACGCGTTCCTGGGCGCTCCGGAGATGCTCGGCCTCGCGCAGGCGCAGAAGGTCCTCCAGGGCACGGCTTCCGCCGAATCCATCGAGGACTACCTGAAGAGCTCCCCGAAGGACGGCCGCGCGTGGGTGCTTCTCGCCCACCGCCGCATCGACTCCGGGGACTTCCGCGGGGCGGCCGAAGCCTACCGGAACGCCCGCGAATCGTCGCCCAAGATCGCCCGCGACCCCGACGTGTCGCTCGAATACGGCGCGGCGGCCCTGACGGCCCGCGATCCGCAGTTCTTCGCCGACGCCAACAAGGCCCTTCAGGAGGCGCTCGCGCAGAAGCCCGGCGACCCGCGGGCCGAGCAGCTCGCGCTCATGGGGGCCGTGGCCGCCGAAGACTGGGCGCGTGCGCGCGACCTCACCCGCATGATGCTCGAGCGCATGCCGCCCGACAGCCCGGACTACATGCAGGCCGAGCAGACGCTCCGGATGCTTGAGTCGCGCGCGGCCTCCGCGGCCGGCAAGTAGCCTTGTCGCTGCTGCAGACGAAGACGCCCGTTTTTCCGATTGAGGAGAAGCGGGCGTTTCTCTTGAGCCGCAGCAGGACGGAAGGGCGTCAGTAGACCTCGGGCGCGTCTTCGTCGGCCTTCACGACGGGCCAGGGGAAGGCGGTCCAGGCCCCTTGCGGCTTCTTGACGGAAAGGAGCGTCGCGGTCGTCTTCGCCGCCTGCAGGAGCGCCTCGGCCGCAGCCTTCTCGCTCATCGCCACGCCCTTCCAGAATTCGCCGAGGATCCACGAGCGGCGCAGATCCTGCCAGGAGGCGCAGCGCAGCAGCAGCTCGCCCGCGATGCGCGATTCCATGCGCGCCACATCGTCGGCCGCGGCTGAGTCGCTGGCCTCGGCCTTGGCGACGAAAGCCGCGCCCTGCAGCAGGTCCCAGCCGCGGAGCGCCGTCCAGTCGAGGCGCCCGCGGAAGAAGTCCGCGGTCATGCGCAGGCGCTCCATGCGCGCCGCGAGCGTTTTGTCGTGGGTCACCACGTCAAAGCCGCTCCACCCCAGGGCCGTGTCGTTCTTCAGGAGGTCCTTGAGGCATCTCGCGTCCTGCACGCGCTTGAAATCCGCGGCGGCACCCGCTCCTTCGACGAGAAGCCGGAAGTGCTCGTCGAGGTCCTCGCTCGACATGATCTCGAGGGTGGATGAGAACTCGTGGAGAATCTCGCCCGCCGAAAGATCGGTGTCCGAGATCTCGCCCGAGCTCCAGCCTTCTTTGAGAAGCGGCAGACGCGCGGCTTCATGCACGAACGCCCGCACGGGAATGTCGTCCCAGAAGACCGGGGCGGCCGCCTGCGCTGCACCCGGCGCGCCGGCGCCGCCGTCCGCAGTAGGACGGTCCATCGCGTTGACGAGCGCTGTGAGGAGCACGCTCATCGAGGTGCTCGGCGCGAGGAGTTCAAGAGGAGCTTCGTCGGAATTCATCATGCGCGGCCGCGTCCGGAGGAGGAGCGTCCCGAGGAGTTTGAACGGCCGGAATGACTGGAACGGCCTGCCCGGTCGGGTCGATCGGACCAGGTGTTCCGCCCCCGGTCTTCGCCCCCACGGCGCTCCGAGTGGATCATGCTCCCATTGTGCTTCCTGCCGGGCGCTTCGTGCGGCTTCGTGCGGGTCGGGTGCGTCTCGCTTCCGGCGCGGCTACCGCGGGGCGCCCGGGTCTGCGGTGCATGAGCTCCCTGTGCGGCCTTCGCCGCATTCGGCGCAGCGGGGCGTCCGTCCGCCCTCATCGCCGCGGCCTCCACATCGGTGCGCTTTCTCACGCGCTTTGTGAAGTCCGTGAGTCCCGTCAGCGTCATCTCGCAGGGCGAGGCCTTGCAGTGGAAGTCCGCGCGGAACTTTTCGCCCGCGGAGTTGACGAGAACGAGGGGTTCGGGGCGCAGGAGCGCGCGCTCCGTGGTCTCAAGGATTTCGGGGAAGGCTTTCAGCATCTTCGGGCAGAGCTTCAGGGCCGCGCGCACGCAGTGGCGGCAGGTCATGAGTTCGGCCGAGGCGACGGGCTTGATTTCGAAGGCGGGGGCGGTCACCAGCGCGCCGTGGGCGGCGTAGAAGGCCTTTGTCTGAAGGTTGGCGGCGTTCGCCTTGAAGCCGAGGATGCGCTCGGGGTAGGGAGCCGCATCGTCCCACGGGGCGCGTGCGGGCTTCGGGCGGGCCGCGGCGCGGGCTTGGAGGAGGTCCTCCACCGCGGCGCGCCTCAGGTTGTTGGCGAAGCTCGCCGGCACGAAGACGTCGAGGTCTTCGGGGATGCAGACGCTTCTCGCCGCAAAGGGCGTGTCGCCCAGGCGCGCGAGGTTCTGCCTGAGGGAGGCGATGTTCTTCTGTGGATCCGACGGGGCGGAGAGGTCGAGCGACACGCACGCGCTCGCGCAGTGTTCTCCGTCCGAGATCACCAGGTCGAGTCCGTCCTCGTGGTTCGTGAAGACGAGGTCCACGGGGATGCGGCGCTCGGCGGTCCTCCCTTCCATGAGCCTGAGGAACGCGTGGTCGCGGTTGCGCTTGAGCTCGAGCCCCGCCCTCAGGCCCTCCAACTTCGCGACGGGTTCGGCCGGAAAGAGCGCCCAGCGCCCGGATCCCGGCCGGCCTTCGGGTTCGGCGCGGTTGACGGCGAGCCCGTGGATCTCCTCGTCGTCGCCGAGGTAGGTGAGGCCGTCGCCGTTCGCAAACGCGACGCCGGGCTTCGCCGAGACGAGGATGCGGTCGCGCTCGACCGACTCCACCCGCCCCGCGGGGTCGCCCATGTGCTTGGGGCTCTCGAGCTCGGCCACGGCGTAGGGCTTGTCGAATTCGCGCCCGTGGATGAAGTATTCGGTCTTGCCGCGGTTGAAGACCTTCTCGGGCGAAGGCTCGAAGGTGAGCGTGCTCGTTCCGTCCGACGTCCGCGAGAGCTCGGGGCGCCGGGCGATGATGTCGTCCAACTTCCTGCGGTACCAGGCCGTGACGTTCTTCACGTAGGGAAGGCCCTTCAGGCGTCCTTCGATCTTGAAGGACGAGACGCCCGCGTCGATCAGGGCCTCGAGGTTCGCCGTCTGGTCGTTGTCCTTGAGCGAAAGAACGTGCCGGCGCTTGGCGAGCATGCGCCCGTCCTCCGTCAGGACGTCGTAGGGGAGGCGGCAGAGCTGCGAGCATTCGCCGCGGTTGGCGGACCGCCTCGTCACGGCCTCGGACATCCAGCACTGGCCCGAGTAGCTCACGCACAGGGCGCCGTGAATGAAGAACTCGATGCGGGCGTGCTGGAGCCGCGCCCGTACGGCCGCGATCTGGTCGAGCGAGAGCTCTCGCGCGAGCACGAGCTGCGAGAAGCCGACGGATTCGAGGAACGCCGCCTTCTCGGGCGTGCGGATGTCGCACTGGGTCGAGGCGTGCAGCTCCACGTCGGGGAGCTCGCCCATCAGCAGGCCCATGTCCTGCAGGATCAGGACGTCGACTCCGGCGCGGGCGACGTCGAAGGCGAGCGCCCGGGCGGCGTCGATTTCGTCGTCGCGAAAGAGGGTGTTCAACGCGACGAAGACCCGCGCTTGGTAGCGGTGCGCGTAGTCGCAGAGCCGCGCGATGTCTTCGAGCGAATTGCCCGCCGCGGCGCGCGCGCCGAAGGCGGGGCCGCCGATGTAGACGGCGTCCGCGCCGTGGTCGATCGCGGCGATGCCGGTTTGGGCGTCGCGGGCGGGCGCGAGGAGCTCAAGGGCCGTCGCGGGGGGAACCGCACTCCAGGATCCGGCGTGCAGCGTCATCGGGGCGCACCTCCGGCGCGGCCCTTCACGGCGCAGGCCTTGACGGCGAGGTAGTCGGCGAGCTCCGCGTCGCCGGAGCGGCGCGCGAAGTCCGCGGGCGACTCGCCCTTGTCGGTGCAGTAGTCGCGGAAGGCGCCGGCCTTGAGGAGCATCACCACGGAGTCGCGCGAGGGCTTCCTCGCCGCCATGATGAGGGGCGTCACGCCCGAAGTGGTCTGCACGTTGGGGCTGACGCCCGCCTTGAGCAGGCGCTCGATGAACCAGGTGCGGCCTTCGGTCGCGGCGTAGTGAAGGGGCGTCCAGTTCGCGCCCGCCTTGGGGTCGGCGCCCTTCTTGAGAAGTTCCTCGAAGATCTGCTTGTCGCCCTTGAAGACCGCAAGCATCAGCGGCGTCTCGCCGAAGCGGTTGACTTCGTTGACGGCGAGCCGCCCGGAATTGAGGAGCGTCTCGGCGACGTCGGGCGTGTCCGCGCGCATCGCGTACGTGAAGGCCGTGTCGCCGTTCTCCATGTGGAAGTTCGGGTTCGCGCCTCGGTCGAGAAGCGTTTTGAGCTCCTGGGCCTGCCCGGCGCGGACCGCCTGGCGGACTTCGGCGAGCTGCGCCGACGTGAGGGCGTTTTCCTCAACGGGAGCGGCGGAGGAGGCCGCGATGGACGAGAAGAAGGCCGCGGCGCAGAGGAGCGCGGCGGCGCAGGAGGAAGGGCGGACGGACATGGAAGGTCTCGAGGGAGTCGATTTTGGGCGAAAGAATAGCACCGGCCTGCGCCCGCGCCGCCCCCTGACGCCGCCCCCGTGTGCAAGCGGGTGTTGCGCGTCCGGGGGCTTCTCCCCGACGAAAAAGGCCCGACCGGCGGGAGCGTGCAAGATTCGACGACGACGCCCTTCCGGGCGCGGGATCAGAGCGGCAGCCTGAAGAACCGGATGGTATTGGCGCAGATTGCGGCGAGCGTTTCGTCGACGTCGAGCCCCTTCACTTCGGCGATGGTCTCGCCCACGCGCCGCGAGTAGACGGGCTCGCAGCGCTTTCCCCTGTAGGGCACGGGTGCCATGTAGGGCGAGTCCGTCTCGATCATCAGGCGCTCGAGCGGAATCGCTGCCGCAATGGCGCGCAGCGCCTCGTTCTTTCTGAAGGTGAGGTTCCCCGTGAAGCTCACGTGCCCGCCGGCGGCCACCACGCCCTCGGCCGTCTCGAGCGACCCGCAGAAGCAGTGCATCACGAAG
This sequence comes from uncultured Sutterella sp., assembly GCA_905198475.1. Taxonomy (GTDB): domain Bacteria; phylum Pseudomonadota; class Gammaproteobacteria; order Burkholderiales; family Burkholderiaceae_F; genus Sutterella. Next base: position 17,648 of record CAJKCQ010000005.1, read on the forward strand.
CCTATGTCGCCAGCCTTCGCTTCGGCGAGGATCTCGAGCGCTGCGGCTTCGGCGTCCCGGGCGTGGACGATCAGGGGGCGCCCGGCCTTCCGCGCCGCGGCGATGTGCCGACGAAAGCGCGCACGCTGCCAGTCGAGGGGCTCCTTGCACCAGTAGAAGTCGAGCCCCGTCTCGCCCACCGCGACCATGCCGGGCTCCTCGGCGCGCTCGGCGATTTCGTCCACGTCCGCCTCGCGCGCGTCCTGGTACTCCGGATGCACGGCCCAGGCGCCGAAGAGAAAGCCGGGATGAAGGTCGAGGAGCGCGCGGAGCGGTTGGATGTCTCCGTCCTCGCACCCGATCGTCACGGCGGCGGGCATGCCTGCCGCCTTCATGCGCTCGATCACGGCCTCGCGGTCTTCGTCGAAAGCGTGGTCGGTGAGGTGGCAGTGAGAGTCGATGAAGGGCGTCATGGTTAGGAATGGCCTCAGTCGATGTCGTTCACGGAGAGCTTGCGCGGGAACTCCTCGATCGCGCCCACGCGCATGAGGAAGAAGGACCCGTAGAGCACCGTGAGAAGGAGAAGGTGCGCGCAGGCGGGAAGAACGTCCGCTAGAACCGCGCCGTCCTGAGCGGCCGCGGCCGAGGCGTAGATGCCAGGCGTCGAGGGAAGGATCTGCGCGACGCCCGCCGCAAGCGGATGCATGTTCTCCACCGGCCAGACCGCGCCCGAGATGAAGAGCGCCGGCGCGGAGATGATGACCGTGAGGGGCGCCGTCCAGGCGTTCGAGCGCACGGTCGTGACGATGGCGAGTCCGAAGGCGACCACCGCCGCGGCGTAGAGCGCGCAGACGAGGAGCACCGCCGGGGGATTCGCCATCGCGCCGTATTCACCGAAGAGGAACCCGAACCCCTGCATGTAGAGGAGCCACCCGAAGGCGATCGACCAGTAGGCGAAGAAGAGCCCGAGGCCTTCGCACCAGGGGCGCGCCACCACGTCGCGCACGAAGTTCCTCCGCGGGCGGCGGTAGAGCCAACCGCCTACCGACATGCCGATGCCCATGAGGAGCACGGCCTGCACGATCACGGGACCCACCAGGGGCACGGTGAAGTTGCCGTAGCCCGAGATCTCGTTGAAGCGGTAGGTGACGAGGACGCCCGGAGCGGAGAGCGTCGCCGCCTTCATCATCGTTCCGTCGGCGCCCGGGGTCATCACGCTCGCGAGGTCGATCCGGGAACGGGCGTCCCCCACCACGCCCGAGACCGCGCCCTGCACGGCGCGCGCCTTCACGGGGTAGGCGCCGTTGCCGAGCACGTGGATCGTGGTGTTGCGTCCGCGCGCGAGGTCCTCCGTATATTCGGGCGGAATCGTCACGAGGACGTCGGCGGTGCGGCGGCGGAAGGCGTCCATGCCTTCGGCTGCGGAATGCACGACGAAGCGGACGTCGGCGGCGGGAGCGGCCTCCAGGGCCGAGATGAAGCGCCCCGCGGCGGCCGAGCGGTCCAGGTCGACGATCCCGACGGGGATGCCCTCGACCTGCTGCGTGCCGTAGGGCCAGCCGTAGAAGATGAGGTAGAAGGCGACGGCGCCGCCCAGAATCGCGATCGTGTCGCGCGAGAGGAAGGCGTGCCGGAGCGTCAGCCCGAAGGCGGCAAGGAAGCCCGTGCGCGGACGGTCGGGGGCGTCCGAGAAGGCGTCGTCCTTCTCGGCCGAAACCGTAAGGTTCTCGCTCATGCGCTCGCGGCGCTCCCATTTGCGCACGCGCGCGGTGAGGAGCGGAATCGAAATCGCGAAGCAGAGGACCGGGAAGACGAGCATCTCAAGCTGCGTCTTCGCAACGGCGTCCAGGGGGCTGCCGAGGATCCAGATCTGCGCCTGCGCCTCGAGGTAGTGTGTGAGGGGAAGGAGCAGGCCGAAGAGCCTCGCCCCCGGCGTCATCGCGTCGAGCGGGAAGGAGAAGCCCGTGAAGGGGAAGGTCGGGGCGATGAGGCAGATCGAGGCGGATAGCGCGATCACCCACGAGGGGGCGAGCGCCACCGCGAGGGAGGTCAGGGCCGCCATCGAGAGGATGAGGAGCCACCCGGCCGTGAACCAGAAGAGAATCGGGCCTGCGGCGCCCCAGCCGGCCCATCCCGCCCAGCCCGCGGTCCAGACCGAGATGAGGACGAGCCAGACCGACACCCAGGGAATGAACTTCCCCACCATTGCGGCCGAGACCGATTCGCCCGCCTCATCGATGAGCTCGCGCAGACCGCCCTCGCGCCACTCGCGCGTCAGCATGCAGACGAAGCCGAGCAGCGCCCCCAAGGCCATCAGGCCCGGGATGAAGGTCGGGAGCAGGTAGGCGACGAAGTTGAAGCTCACGTTCCCCATGAAGAGGACGTCGGGAATCGAGGCGCGCAGGCGCGCCGCGTTCTCGCGGAAGCTCCCGCCCGACTGAGCGGTGCTCCTCACCGCGAGGCTCGAGAGCTTCAGGGAGGAGAGCGCCGTCTTCACGTCCACTTCAAGGATCGTGCCCACGGCGTAGTAGGTCTTGTTGATCTCGAGCGACACGGGGGCCCCGCGTTCGCGCTTCTGATCGAGCTCAAAGTTCTTGGGAAGCGTGATCGTCGCATAGGTCCGCCGGGCGCGCAGCGCCTCGTCGGCGTCTTCGGCGGAGGCGAAGCTCTTCAACTCAATCGACGGAATCGCCGAGAGCGCCGAGACCGCCTGGCGCGAGAGGGCGGAGCCGTCCGCGTCGACGAGACCCACGGGGAGCCCCGTCATCACGCCCGAATTGAAGGCGAAGAGGAGCACCACGCACCAGAAGACGGGCGCGGCGAAGCCGCAGAGCCATTCGAGCGGGTGCGAGAGGACCTGACGGAGTTCGAGCGCCGCGACGTGAGCCGCGTTCCGACACCATTGCCGCATGGCGGGGGACTCCGGGCTACTTGGCGGCGGAGGAGGTCGCGGCGGACGCGCGGTCCACGACCACCGTCATGCCCGGGCGCAGGTCCGGATCGGCCTCGACCGGGCGGGCGCGCACTTCAAACGTGCGGATGTCGTAGCCCGAGGACTGGCGCGTGGCGCGCCAGACGGCATAGTCGCCGCGCGGATTGATCCAGTAGACGCGGAACTTCAGGGACCTGCCGAGCGCGGGCACGTCGGCCGTGAGCTCGGTGCCGACGCGGATTCCGGGGAGCTCGTCCTCGCGGATGTTGAAGACGGCCCAGCTGTCGGCGAGGTTCGTGACGAGAACGACGGGGAAGCCGGCCGGGGTCACCTCGCCCTCGTGCATCACGACGCGGGTGACTTCGCCCGAGGCGGGGGTCCTCACCTCGGCTTCGCCCGCGAGGGAGGACGCTTCGGCGACGCCCCCGGCGGCCTGGTTGGCGAGCGCCCGCGCGGCGGCCTTGTCCTGGCTGCGCGCGCCCTCCTCGAGGGCCGAGACCTTCGCTTCGGCCGCATGCACGAGCTCCGCGGCGCTCCGGCGCTGCGCCAACACTTCGTCGCGGCGCTGCGCGCTCACGAGTCCGTCCTTGTAGAGCGCTGAGACGCGGCCCCAGGAGGCGTCGGCCAGGGCGAGGCCGGCGCGGGCGCGCGTGAGGTCGGCGCGCGCGGCGTCGAGCTCCTGCGTGCGCGGACCTTCGTCGGCGAGCGAAACCTTCGCGCGGGCGGCGGCTTCAACGGCCTTGGCCTGCGCGACCTTCGCCTCGATTTCGGGGAGCGAAAGCCGCGCCACGGCGTCGCCCGCCTTCACGACGTCGCCCTCGCGGACGTGGACGGCGGCGAGACGCCCGGGAACCTTTGCCGCCACGGAGACGGTGGTGGCGTCGATCATGCCCTGCAGCGGCACCGGCGTCGGGGTCATCGCCCGCCAGACGCCCCAGCCGATGAAGAGCGCCGCGCCCGCGAGGACGACGCCGCCGGCCAGGGCCGGAATGAGGGAGGATTTCTGTGCCTGAGTGTTCTGCTGCTGCATTTTGCGGGTTGTTTTGGCAATTGTCGGGTTGAGGGCCGCCCCGAGAGGAAGGTGGGCGGCGTCGGCGTCGGCGGAGGCGGCTCCTGGGCGCTCCGCCTTTACTGGGCGGCCTTGAAGTCGGCGCGGCCGATGGTGTTCGAGAAGTCGGGCATCACGCCGGCGGCGGCGTGGAGCATCGCCCAGGAGACGACGAACTTATAGGCGGCGGCGCGCTGCGCGATCTGCGCGCCCACGAGCTGCGTGCGCGCCTCGCGGACGTCGATGGCCGTGGAGAGGCCTTCGGCGAAGCTCGACTCCCTCAGGCGCAGGTTTTCCGCCGCCAGGGCGACGGTCGAGGCCGTGAGGTCGTACTCCTCGCGCGCCTGCGTGGTGCGCAGGAACGCCACCTCGACCATCGTCGCCAACTGGTTGTCGGCCTCCGACCGCGCGGCGCCTGCCTTCTCTTCGACGCTGCGCGCGGCGGCGAGCGCAGCGAAGCGGTCCTGGTTGCTCCAGAGCGTGAACTTCACGCCGATCCCGACCATCCAGTCGGGTTCGACCGGGGTGAGGTAGTGTTTGATGAGGTTCTTCGTGCCGAAGGCGAAGACCTGCGGGTGGAAGGCGCCCTCGGCGGCGCGCACGCCTTCGCCCGCCCGGCTCTTCTGCGCGTCGATGCGCGCGAGCACGGGGGAGTTGGCGCGGGCGCGCGCCTGCCACTCGGAGAGCGTGCCGAGGTCGCCCGTGAGGATGAAGAGCGGCGTGGCGAGGTTGGGGAGCGACTTCTCACGGAGCGCGCTCATGAGCTCGGCCTCCGCCACCCGGGCGCTCGTCCCCGCGGCGACGAGCTCGCGGCGGGCCGCGTCGCGCGAGACTTCGACCGACATGCGCTCGATCTTCGAGATGAGGCCCTTCGCCTCAAAGCGCTTCGCGCGGTGGACCTGCTCCTCTTCGTCTGCGAGGGCCTTTTTGCGGAGGTCCTCCACCGAGCGGGCGAGCTGAACGCCCCAGTAGCGCGCGGCGAGGTCGGCGTCCTTCTCTTCGAGACGGGCGTCGCGCGAGGCCGCGGCCTCGCGCACCTCGTGCTCGAGCGCGTTCTGCTTGGCGGTGATCTGTCCGCCCGTGTAGATGGGCCAGGTGGCCGCGATCATCGCGCGCGGCCCCGAGAGGTCGTAGTTTTCCGAGAAGCTCAGCCGGCTCGGGATGAGGGGCCTGCCGTCCGTGAGCCGATTGCCGAGGGCCTGCAGGTTCGCCGGCACGTCGACGTCGAGATTGAGCTCCTTCCTCCCTTCGATCTGCATCGCGGTCAAGTCCACCTTCGGGCCCGAGAGCGCCTTGGCGCTTTCGGCCGCGTGCTGCGCGCGGGCGACCTCCGCGGTGTCGGCGCGGAAGATGTCGGCGCGTTCGTGGAAGGTGCGCCGCGCGTCTTCAAAGGTGAGCGCCGACGGGGTGCCGGCGGCTTCGGCCGTGAGGGCGGCGAGCGCAAGAAGAAGGGCCGCGGCGGGCGCGGCGCAAAGGGCGATGGGCATGGCGATGGACGACTACTTACCGATCGGTTAGCATGAGTTGAGGCCGGATTTTAGTTGAAAACTCTCCGCCCGGGGCGCGGCCTCGCGGGCGTGTTGACCGGCGCGTTCCCGGCGGATGCAACTCGGAACACTTCCGCAGCGCTCATCGACTACCCGGGCGGGTAGGATGCAGGTGCGCCGCAGGAGGCGCAGGAGCGTGCGCAAGACCCCGCGCACGCCCGACAGCTCTCCGCGGATGCTCCGCAATGAAAGGAGAAAAGAAATGCTGCATCACGAAGACATCTACACGGAGACCCCCTCCAATCCGAACACCCTTGAGGCCCTCGGGCCCCTGGCGCCCCTCGCGGGCACCTGGTACGGCGCCGAAGGCGTGGACACGCACCCCGTCGCCGAAGGCACCGAGTCCGAGCCCTTCGTCGAGACGCAGACCTATGAGCTTCTCGACCCGCAGAACTCCGGCCCGCAGCTCTTCTACGGCCTGCGCTACCACGTCGCCGTGACAAAGCCCGGCGAGCTCACCGCCTTCCACGACCAGGTGGGCTACCTCCTCTGGGAGCCCGCGACGGAGACTGTCTACATGACGCTCGCCATTCCGCGCGGCCAGATCGCGATGGCCTCGGGCAAGGCCAAGCCCGGCGACCGCCGGATCAAGCTCCACGCCGAGCGCGGCACGACCGTGAACGGCATCTGCTCGAATCCGTTCCTCGAGAAGAACTTCCGCACGGAGTCCTGGGACATCACCTTCACCTTCAATGAAGACGGGTCGATCAGCTACGAGGAGGACACGCTCCTCGTGATTCCGGGCGTCGAGCGCGCGTTCCACCACACCGACAAGAACACGCTCCGCATGATCGCCGCGCCGCGTCCCAACGCCGCGATGGTTGAGGCCGGGCTCTGCAACCGCAATCCGAAGTGATTTCCTTCCCTCGCCGGGGCGGCCTGAGGACGATCCTCGGGCCGCTCCGGTGAAGGCGGACGAACGAAGAAGAGGCCCGCCGCACGAGGACTCCCCAAAACGGGAGTCCGGTGCGGCGAGCCTCTTCAAATGGGCGAGCGGTCAAGGAAGGGCGGCTACCACCACCACCCCCAGCCCATGCCCCAGCGCGGACCCCAGAACCAACCGTCGCTCACGTAGAGGCGCATCCGCTCACGCTCGGCCTCGGCCTCCTTGGCGCGGGACTGCGCGCGCTCGAGCGCAAAGCGCAGGTCCTGGTCAAGACCCGGGGCGCCCTCGGGGCGCTTCAATTCAATCTGCGCGCCGAAGCGGAAGTCCTTCACGACGTAGGGAGTTTCGGTCGAGGCCTTGGCGCCCGAAGGCCACGTTGCGGTGAAGCCCGCAATGACGCCGCCCGCCGCTTCGAGCTCGCTCTTCTTGTAGGGAACTTCGACGGGCGCGCGCCCGTAGGTTTCGCGGCCGTCGGCGCTCGAAATCATCGCTCCCTCCGGGTCGCTCGCCACCTGCACGTAGGTGGTGCAGCCCGAAAGGGCGAGGGCGATGAGGGAGAGCGCGAGAAGTGAGGGTGCTGAACGTAGACGCATGGTGCTTCAAATGCTCCATGAAAAAATGTTTCTGTTCTCTCCACTCTATCACCGCCCTTTGAAAAACAAGGAAAAGAATGGCGACCGTCTGCAACAGGCGGGTGAGAAATGGAAGAGGCCCGCGAGGAGCGGGCCCCTTCGAAAGGGACCGGGGGGACGGCCGGAAGGTCAGTCGGCCTCGAGCGCTCCGAGGCGCTTCGCTTCCGACCGGGCGCTCTGGGTGACGACGCCGCGCACCCACTGCATGAAGGGGTCGGAGTGCGTGCCGTGGTGCCAGACGAGGCAGGGCGTGAAGGGACTCACCTCCGCGGGGGCCGGCAGCATTCTGAGCCCGTAGCGGTTGTCGCGCAGGAAATGCAGCAGCGTGAGCACGGGCGCGATGAACGTGTAGTCCGTGTCCATCAGGGCGTAGGGCACGGCGAGGAAGTAGGGCATCGAAACGGCCGTCTCCTGGCCGGTCGCGCCCGAGGCGGCGGTGCTGAATTCGGGCGCCCCTGAGAAGTCCATCGACACCTGGCGGTAGGCGCGCAGGTCCTCCATCGCGAGGCGCCCCTTTTCGGTGTAGAGCGCGATCAGCGGGTGCCCCTCGCGCACGAGGATCCCGCAGCGCGAGCGGTAGAGCTCGAGCATGTGGAAGTCCTTCGGGACGTTCTTGAGGGGGTAGATCGCGAGGTCGGCGCGCCCGGAGCGCAGCAGTTCGAGCATCTCGCTGTTGATCGGCAGAACTTCAAGCGACGCGTTGGGAGCGGCTTTGGCGAAGCGCACGATCGCCTCGCGCAGGATCGTCATCACCGCGTTGTCCACGCCGAGGATGCGCACGGTGCGCTTCACGCTCGCGATCTCGAAGGTGTCGTTCGAGAAGAGCCCCTTCGAGGAGGTGAGAAGGTCGAGGATGCGCGGCAGCATGTCGCGCATGCGCGTCGTCGGGAGCATCTGCAGTCCCGCGCGCACGAAGAGCTCGTCCTCGAAGATCCCGCGCAGGCGCGCAAGGCGGCGCGAGGCCGAGCCCATGCTCAGGCCGTGCTTGCCCGCCGCGGCCGTGAGGCTCTGCGTCTGGGCGAGCGTGACGAGGAAGCGCAGCTCCTCGAGACTCAGGTCCGGCTGGGGCGTATCGAGAAGCGCCATGAGGATCAGTTCTCCGCAAAGAGTGTCGGGCCGGCGCGGGAGCGCGCCGGACGGTCAAGTTGAAATGCTAATCCACCGCGCCGGTTTTCGGCGGATTTTGCACATGAACGGGGCACCGAAAATGGTCATGCCCTGAGAAAGGACACTTTGCGGTATCCTTTGGGGAGTTGATTTTCGTGAAGGAACGGGGAGTGAAGGAGCGCATCTACACCGACGAGGAGATTCCGCTCGAGGGGACGGGGGGGCCGGCCTGGGCGCACCGCAGCGCCGCGGAGTCCGCTTCGCTGCTCCTCTCTCCGGGCGCGGGCATCGAGATCCCGCCGCGGGTGCTCGAGATGATCGAGTTCGAGCGGAGCCTGAGGCGCCGCGGACTCCCCGAGGAGCGGGTCTTCCGCGAGACGGCGCGGGCCTTCGCGGATCTCGAGCTCGAAGAAAAGCACTCGGCCTGGTTCTCCGCCTACTTCCCGACCTATACGCTGATGAGCCTGCCGCAGCGCCTCGCCTACCTCTCCTGGCGCACGCGTTGGAGGAGGGGCGAGCGCGCCCCCGCGCCCGTCTCCTTCGCCTTCGTGCACCTCTATGAGCTCATCAACGGCGCGCCCGACCCGGGCGCGGACCCGTCGCCCGCGGGGCTCTACCGCGCCGTCGAGTCCTTTTGGGAGGACTACCGCAGGATCGACCTCACGCTCGACCGCTACGCGCCGCAGTGGCTCGATGACTTCGTGGTCTATCACGGGCTCCCGCGCGAATGGATCCGGCCGGGAACTTCACCGGGCGACCCGGCTGGGGTGCGGCGCGTCGCCGCCGTCGCGGCCGACCTCGCCGCGGGGGTGGAGCTCGCCCAAGACCCCGGACGCCTCGAGGCGGCCTTCGCCGCGCTCTCGCAGCGCTCGGGCCACCACCTCGAGAAGTCGGCCTTTTGGCCGGGGCACGAGGAGAAGCTCAAGCGCCTCGCCGTCGAGGTCTTCGAGCGCCTCGCCCGCTCGGAGGGGACCTCCGCCGACCTGTGGCTCGGCGCGCGGCTCGCGCGCACGAGCCGGCTCTTCCGGTCCGCGGTCTTCGACTTCACGGCCGAACCCGAGGACCGGGACTATGTTCTCTCGCCCACGCGCCGCTGGCTCTGCCGCAAGGGCGCCTGGCGGCTCGAGGAGTTCTTCCCCGCGCGCGGCGTCGAGCCCGCGGTGACGCTCCTGATGCGGGTGGTCGAAAAGCGCCTGCGCGAAGCCGAAGGTTGGCGCCGCCCCATCAAGGCCGAGGACCCCGAAGGGCGCATCGACCCGGTGGTGACCGCGGTCCTCGCCGACTGGGCGCGGGCCGAGCGTGCGGCCGCGAATCCCGCGCGGCGCGTGGACTTCTCGAAGCTCTCCGGGATCCGCGCCGACGCCGCCGAAACGCAGGAGAAGCTGATCGTCGAAAACGCGGCGGAGGACGTCCCGGAAGTCGTTGCAAAAGCCTCCCGGGAAGCCGTCGCGGAAGCCGCCCCCTCCGAGCCACCCGCCGCGTCCTGCGGCAATGCCGCACCGCACTTGCGCGCGGCGGAGCCTGACGCCCGAGGGGCGCATACTGTGGAGATGCCCGCGGCGGATTCCGTGACGGCGCCGGCGGAGTTAGGGAGCTCCGCAGCCCCGCAGCCGCCTGCAGCTCCGGCGGGCGCCCCGGAAGGCGGCGCGGACCTCAGTCCCGAGGAGCGCGCCTTCCTCCTCGACCTTCTCGCCGGCCGCTTTGACCGCACGCAGACCCCGGGGGGCCTCGCGCCCGAGATGGCGGTGGACCGCCTCAACGAAAAGCTCTTCGACGCCTTCGGCGACGCGGTGCTCGAGTGGGACGGCGCGAAGGCCGCCGTCATCGAGGACTACGCCGAAGACCTCCGCGACCTCCTCGCCTAACACGCGCGCCTCGACCGCCTCACCCGCCGCCCGACCTTCAACCCGAATTCACGCCGACCCCATCCACCATGCAGCAGCTCAAGACTCCGAAGCGCATCGCCCGCACCGTCCTCAACGCCCTGAAGGGCGGCGTCGTGCCGAGAATCGGTCTTCCCTACATCGCGGTCGGCCGCAAGGCCGAGATCGACGCGCTCCTCTCCGACGTCGAGATCGTCGCGGAGGGGGGAGCAAGCTTTCGCTTCATCACCGGGCGCTACGGGAGCGGGAAGAGCTTCCTGCTCCAGACGATCCGCGCCTACGCGATGGACCGCGGGTTCGTGGTGGCGGACGCGGACCTCTCGCCCGAGAGGCGCCTGCAGGGCACGAAGGGGCAGGGACTCGCGACCTACAAGGAGCTCCTGCAGAACCTCGCCACCAAGACGATGCCCGAGGGCGGGGCGCTCACGCTGATCCTCGAGCGCTGGATGGCCGCGGTGAAGGCGCAGCTCGCGCAGGAAGACGTTCTTCCCGGCACGCCGCAGTATCTTCCGGCGGCCGAGGCGAAGATCCTCGGGGCGGTGGCGAAGCTCGGAGAAGTCGTCCACGGCTTTGAGTTTTCGACCCTCCTCGTCAAGTACTTCCGCGCCCTCACGGAGGGCGACGACGAGACCCGCGCCCGCGTGGTCAAGTGGCTGCGCGGCGAGTACGCGACCCGCGCCGAGGCGAAGGCGGAGCTCGGGATCTCGCTCATCGTCACGGACGACAACTGGTACGACTTCATCAAGATCCTTGCGCTCTTTCTCAAGGGCGCGGGCTACGCGGGGCTTCTCGTGCTCATCGACGAGCTCGTGAACCTCTACAAGATTCCCAACAGCGTCTCGCGCCAGTACAACTACGAGAAGATTCTCACGATCTACAACGACGCGCTCCAGGGGCGTGCGCGCCACCTCGGGATCATCATGGGCGGCACGCCCCAGGCGGTCGAGGACCGCCGCCGCGGGCTCTTCAGCTACGAGGCGCTCCGCTCTCGCCTCGCTTCGGGGCGCTTCTCCATCGAGGGCCGGCAGGACCTGATGTCGCCCGTGATCCGCCTCGAGCCCCTCTCGACCGAGGAGCTCCTCGTGCTCATCGAAAAGCTCCAGAAGATGCACGCCGAACTCTACGGGACTGAGGAGAAGCTCGACGAAAAGGCGCTCGCCCACTTCCTCGAGCTCGAATACGACCGGGAGGGGGCGGCGACGCTCATCACGCCCCGCGAGATCATCCGCGACTTCATCGAGGTGCTCAACCTCCTGATGCAGCACCCGGGCCTCACGGTGGACGAGCTCCTCAAGTCCGACGACTTCACGCCGGCCTCGGCCGCGCTCGAGGTCCCCGGCGCCGCGCCCGCCCCGGCGGCGCGGCGCTTCACCGACTTCGACCTCTGAAGAGACGCCCCATGACGAACGTCTTCGGCCGCTACGCCCCCTTCATTCAGGACTTCATCTACCGGAGCGGCTGGAGAAGGCTGCGCGCCATTCAGGCGGCCGCGGGCGACGCGATCTTTTCTACTGACGCCCACGTGCTCCTCTCGGCCTCCACCGCCTCGGGGAAGACCGAGGCCGCGTTCTTCCCGATCCTCACGCTCCTCTCGGAAACCCCGCCCGTGTCGGTGGGGGCGCTCTACATCGCGCCCTTGAAGGCCCTCATCAACGACCAGTTCGGACGCCTGACCGACCTCTGCGCCGAGGCGGGGATCCCCGTCTGGGCCTGGCACGGCGACGTGCCGCAGTCGAGGAAGCGCAAGCTCATCGAGCACCCCTCGGGGGTGCTGCAGATCACGCCGGAGTCGCTCGAAGCGCTGCTCCTCAGAAAGCACTCCGCCGTTCCCGCGCTCTTCTCGAACCTGCAGTTCGTCGTGATCGACGAGATCCACTCGCTCATGCGCGGCGACCGCGGGTTGCAGACGATGTGCCTCATTGAACGCCTCTCGCGCCTCTCGGGAACGGACCCCCGCCGCATCGGGCTCTCGGCTACGATCGGCGACCTCGAGCGCGCCGCGGCCTTTCTGCGCGGCAAATCAACGCGCCCCGTCATCGTGCCCCGCGTCGCCTCGCCCCCGGTGAAGTGGCGCCTCTCGATGGAGCACTACTGGGTGGCTGCGCAGGAGAAGGAGTGTTCGAGCGCCCCGTCGCCCGACGTCTCCGAACCCGCGCCGGCGCTCCCGGACGCGCCCGAGCCCGCCGCTCTTGGGGCGCAGGATGCCGGGCGGGCGCAGTCTGCAGACGCTGCGGATGTGGCGCAGGCGCAGGAGGCAACCAACACGCCCGCCGTCGAGATCGAACTCCCCGCCGAGGCGGAGGACCCGCAGGCCTCGGCCACCGACCGGGCGCCCAAGGGGGCGGATCCCGGGCTCGCGGCGATCTTCGAGCACACCCGCGGGCGCAAGTGCCTCATCTTCTCGAACTCCCGCGAAGAGTGCGAGGCGGTGACGTCAACCCTGCGCGCTTACTGCGACCGTCGGGGAGAGCCCGATCGCTTTCTCATCCACCACGGGAACCTGTCGACGGCGATCCGCACGGAGGCCGAGGCCGCGATGAAGGACGACGCGGACACGACGTCGGTCTGCACCACCGCGACCCTGGAGCTCGGGATCGACGTCGGGCGCCTCGAGCGCGCCTTCCAGATCGACGCGCCCTTTACGGTTTCGGGGTTCCTGCAGCGCATGGGCCGCACGGGCCGGCGCGGGGCGTCTCCCGAGATGTGGTTCGTGATGCGCGAGGACGAGCCCGAGCCCCGGGCGATGCTCCCCTCGACCATCCCCTGGAAGCTCCTCCAGGGGATCGGCCTCGTCGAAAGTTTCCGCCGGGACCGCTGGGTGGAGCCGCCGAACCTCCGGCGCCTCCCTTTCAGCCTCCTCTACCACCAGACGATGACGACCCTCGCCTCCGAGGGCGAGATGCGCCCGAAGGACCTCGCCGAGCGGGTGCTGGGGCTCTCGCCCTTCGCGCGGATCGAACCGGCGGACTACCGCACGCTGCTCCTGCACCTCTTGGACACGGACCAGATCGAGCGCACCGAGCGCGGGGGATTGATCGTCGGGCTCGCGGGCGAGCGGCAGCTCGCGAGCTTCAAGTTCTACGCGGTTTTTCAGGAGAACGAGGAGTTCACGGTGCGCTCGCGCTCGCAGGAGCTAGGCACCATCGTGCAGCCGCCGCCCGCGGGCGAGAAGATCGCGATCGCCGGGCGCGTGTGGTTGGTCGAGGAGGTGGACGTGAAGCGCCACGTCGTCTGGTGCGACGAGGTGAAGGGGAAGGTTCCCGCCTTCTTCGGCCTCTGCCCGGGCGACATCCACACGCACGTGCTCGAAAAGATGTGCGAGGTGCTCCGCTCGACCGACGCGTACCCCTATCTGCTGCCGCACGCCGTGAAGCGCCTCGTCGAGGCGCGCACCGCCGCGCGGCGCACCGGCATGACCGAGCGCCCGCTCCTCCCCCTGGGCGATGGCCTCTGGTGCCTCTTTCCCTGGCTCGGCACCTACGCCTTCCTCGCCCTGGAGCGCCTCATCAAGATCCGCTGCGCGGCGGTGCTCAAGCTCTCGCACTTCGAGGTCTCGCGCCCCTACTTCCTGTGCTTGCGCATGGAGGCGGAAGCGCCGGACTTCTTCCGGGCGGCGGCCGCGGCCGCGCGGAGCCTCACCGATCCCATGGACCTCGTCTACCCGACCGAAGTCCCGGTCTTCGAGAAGTACGACGCGTTCGTGCCCGAGGAGCTCGTGAGGAAGGGCTTCGCCCAGGGCGTCCTCGGGGTCGAGGAGATGCGCGCGCGCGTGCTCTCCTGGGCGGCGGGCGGGCGCTTCCCGGAGGCGAAGGCGATCGAGGGCGCCGCGGATTTGGGCGACGTGCCGTATTGAGGCTCCACCGTCAACCATCCGAAGGAAAGGCCGAAGAAACGTCCGAAGAAAAAGGCCGGGATCGCTCCCGGCCTTCTGATGAAATCACGACCGCGCCGGCGTGCGCCGTTCGTGCTTGCGTGCGCCTCAGTGCGCCTGCTGCGGATGCGAAATGTCGGTGCGCGCTTCGCCCGGCTCGTGCGAGAGATCTTCGTAGGGGAGCACCGCACTGCCCGTCTTCATCAGAACGATGAGACAGAACACGGCCGTGACGGTGACGAAGGCGCCGCCCACGAACGCGACCGGCGTGAAGCCGAAGTGCTGCGAGACGAGGCTCCCGACGAAGGCGCCGCCGCCGATGCCGATGTTGAAGATGCCCGAGTAGAGCGACGTTGCGACGTCCTGCGCGTCCGCGGCCACGTCAAGCACCACGGTTTGGAAGGCCATGCAGATCACGGTCTGTGCGGTGCCCCAGACCACGATGAGCGGCATGAGCGTGAGCCAGTTCGAGCAGAGGGGCACCACGAGGAAGAGCGTGAGGGCAAGCAGGATCAGGGGCGTCGTGAGGGTCGCGGACCGGTAGCGGTCCACGGTCTTCGAGGCCGCAACCGTGCCGATGATGCCCGCGAGCCCGTAGAGGAAGAGGACGTTCACGACGTCGTTTTCCGCCATCCCGCCCACGTGCTGCAGGATCGGGCTGATGTAGGAGTAGACCGTGAACTGCCCGAGCACCGTGACGGCCGTGAGGAAGTAAAGCTGCAGGAGCGCGGGGCGCTTGAGGATGACGGGGAGGCTCTTGATGCTGCCGGCCTTCGTGCTCGGGCAGGGCGGGAGCACGAACCAGAGGAGCACGAACGCGACGGCCGCGCCGATGCCGATGATGAAGAAGCTCTCGGCCCAGCCGAAGAGGTGGCCGAGCTGCGTGCCGATCGGGACGCCCAGGACGGTCGCGACGATGGTGCCGCCCATCACGATCGCGAGCCCCACGGCGCGCTTGCCCTTCGGGGCCATGCGGGCCGCGAGCGGCGTGATGATCGACCAGTAGATCGAGTGCATGAGCGCCACGCCCACGCGCGTGGCGTAGAGCGTCGCAAAGCTGTCCACGAAGATCACCGCGAAGTGGCAGCAGGCGAAGAAGGCGACGAGGAAGAGCAGGAGCTTGCGGCGTTCGAGCTTCGCCGTGGCGAGCGCGAGCGGCAGCGACATGATCGAGACCACCCAGGCGTAGCCCGTGATCACGAGGCCCATGAAAGACGTGGTCTCATGGAGGCTCTCGGCCATCTCAGGCAACAGCCCTACCGGGAGGAATTCGGAGGTGTTGAAGACGAACGTGGAGACGGCGAGGCACATGATGGGAAGCCATGCGCGAAAGCCCGTCTCAGGGCGCTGTTCATCAATCATGATTGCGTGTATGGGAAAAGTGAAGAAAGGGTCGGGGTCTTGACCAGCTGCGAATCGTAGCACCGACGCTCAGGGATTACCCGTAGTTTTGCGTTTGTGTTCGGAGAGTCGGCTGCGCTCGGGAAGGTGAGTTTTCCGCATGGAAGGCGGAGAATGTCTGAGGGGAGCGCGCGCGTCCCTAGAGCGCTCCGCCAGAATCCAGTCGTTCACTCCGGGAGGAATTCGGTCCATGCAGAGACGCGGTTTTCTTTCATGCTTTGCGGCCGTCGCCGTCGCGGCCATTCTCTACGCCGCGGACGCCGTCACGGCGGCGCGGGCGTTCGAGCCCGTCGCGCCCGAAGGAAAAATCTACGACAAGCTCGGCCGCTACCAGGGGCGGGTGACCGGGGCCGGGCGCCGCTACGATTCGCTCGGGCGATACGAGGGAAGAACCACGGAGAACGGCCGCCGCTACGACCATCTTGGGCGCTATGCAGGGCGCGTGACCGAGGACGGCCGCTACTACGACGACCTCGGTCGCTATCAGGGGCGCGTCACGGAGGACGGGCGCCGCTACGACAGTCTCGGGCGCTACCAGGGACGCACGGACGAATCGGGCCGCGCGTACGACGCGCTCGGCCGCTACAAAGGCCGCGTGGGCCGCTGAGGGGGCGCTGGAGAAGAGAAAGGGCGCTCCGCCCGCGCGGGGAGGAGCGCCCTCATGAGGGGCTGTGTTGGGTGGATTGCCCTCAGACTACTTCAGGTGGTCGAGGATCGACTTCGCGGGGTAGCCGAGCGACTGCGCGGCCACGACGACCTCGTCGGGCTTGAGGCGCAGCGCCGCGACGATCTTCTCGGCCGAGAAGCCCGTGCGCGCGACGCACGCCAGGCCCATCGCGGAGGCGGCGAGGTACACGGACTGGAGCTTCGCGCCCACGTCGAGGTGACAGGCGCGGATGCGCATTTCGCGCAGGTCCGCCTCGTCCACCGCGGCCTTCTTGATTTTCGGGGCGATCGTCTCGACGGCGTCCGTGAGGAGGCTCCGCGTGCGGGCGTAGTTCGTCACGAAGACGATCTCGAGGGGCGGGAGCGTGAGCTGGGCGTTCAGGAGGTACGTCTCCTCGCGCACGTCCTTCATCGCGCAGAAGAGGAGCCCGTTGCGTTCGGGCACCCAGAGCCAGATGCCGTTGGCCTTGAGGAGATAGACGTCGGTTTCGCGCCAGTCGAGCGCCGAAGGGGTCGTGCGCTTCCCGCCCTTGCGGTTGATGCCGTCGGCGGCGAAGAGCAGGTTGGCGACCACCTGGTCGGAGAGGGGTTCGTTGCTGAAGTTTCTCTGGCTGCGGCGGTTCTTCAGGGCGTCCATCAGGGACATGTCGAGTCCCGTGGGCGCGGGGAGCGGGCGGAAGATCTCGTCGTCGCGGCGCTTGGCGTGGCTCGCGAAGCGCCGGTTCACTTCGGCCTTCAGTTCCTCGAACTGGTCGCTGATCTCGGCTTTGAGGTTCGAGAGCCGGTTGATCGCTTTCTGAACTTTCTCAATGGACATGACGTTCGACGGAGGCCTCGGCGGACTGCATGTCCCGCAGGGGCCTCCCGTTCTTCAAAGTGGCCCCGCCCTGAGGGCGAGCGCGCCCGGATAGAATCGCCCGGAGCCGGAGGGAGCGCCTCTCTTGAGGAAGACGCCCTCCCGCGGACGTTCGTCGAGTCGTTCAACGCGAAAAGGAGCGCGGTCGCCATGGCGGTGAAGGTGGAAAGGATAGAACAACCCGGAGGTGGCGTGAGCTTTCAGGTGACGGTTCCGCGGTACGCCGCGGACGCGTTCGAAGAGACGTTGAAGAGCCTTGCGGCTCTCGTCGACGCTCGGCCGCCCCTCACGGATTCGGCCTCCCTCTGGGCGAAGCCCGCCGCAAGGGAGCTTCCCGGAAAGCTTTTGAAGCGCCTGCGCACCGAGGCGGGCATGACCCAGAAGCAGGCGGCCGAAGCCTTTGGCACGACGCAGTCGCGGATTTCGGACTTCGAGATGGGCGTGCGCACGATTCCGCCCGAGGTCGCCGAGCGGCTCGCCCGGCGCTTCGGCGTTCAGGCGTCGGACTTCTCCGCGTCGGGCTTCCGAGCCTGACCGGTCTGGCCCGTCCGGTCAGCGCCCGGCGGCGGGCCGGGAGGACGTCTGTGGCCGGATCGGGATCACCCGCGCGCCCGCAAAGAGCGCGTCGAAGTCGCCCGGGCCCGCGAGGTCCGCGAGCGTGAAGCGGTTGAGTTCCGCATAGAAGGCCTCGAGCCCTCCGTTGAGGATGCCCGGCAACCGGCATCCGGGCGCGATTCCGCAGGCGGGATCGGCGCAGTCGACGAGCGGGAGGTCCTCTTCGAGCGCGCGCACGACGTCCCCCAAGCGCAGCGCCCTGGAGTCGGGCGAGAGCTCTACGCCCCCGGAGCGCCCGCGGCGGTTCAGCACCCAACCGCGGCGGCCCAACTGATGCACCACCTTCACGACGTGGTTGTGCGTCCAGCCGATCCGGGCCGCAATCTCGGCGACGGTCGTGAGTTCGCCCGCGGGGCGTGTTGCAAGAAGCATCAGCACGCGCAGCGCGAGATCGGTGAATCGGGTGAGGCGCATCGAGGGATGTTTGTTGGGGAGTGGTGAGAGAAAGAGGCGGGAAGAATAGCGCAATGGAAATGCGAAGAAGGCCGGGCGGCGCGCTCTCCTCTGCGCGGTCGTCCGGCCTCCGGGGGCAAAACGGCTGAAGGCTGTGGGAGCGGTGCTCCGTTTGCGCACTGCGCCTTATTCGAGGCCGCCCGTGCCGAAGGCCTCCGTGTGGATGCGCGGAGCGATGACGCCGATCTGCTTCAGACCCGCGGCGATCTCCTTCATGAAGTCGATCGGGCCGCAGAGGTAGAAGTCCGCGTCCGGATCCTGGCAGAAGCTGCGGATGCGGTCGACGGTGATGCGGCCGACGGCGTCGTAGTCCTCGCCGAGGTGGTCGTCTTCACCGGGCTCCGTGAAGAAGACCCCCTTGGCGGCGTTGGGCATGCCCTTCACCGTGGCGTCCACCTCCTTCTTAAGCGGATAGTGGGCGAGGTTCTGGGTCGAGTAGAGGAAGTGCACGCGACGCAGCGGGTTCTTGACCGCGAGCTCCTCTAGCATCGGCACCATCGGCGTGATGCCGATGCCGGCGGCGATGAGGACGACGGGCGACTCGGCCTTGAGTTCGTCGATCACGAAGCTGCCGGTCGGGGCGGAGAACTCCACGACGTCGCCCACGTGGACGTGCGTGTGGAGGTGGTTCGAGACGAGGCCGTCGGGGGCGCCCGCGCGGCCGTGGATCGCCTTCACCGTGATGCGCAGGACGCCTTCACCCGGAGGGCAGGAGAGCGTGTACTGGCGCGGCTGCGTGAGGTCGAGCGCCTTGGAGTGGATGCGCACGGTCGCGTACTGGCCGGCCTTGTAGGCGGGGACGGCGCCGCCGTCGGTCGGACGGAAGTAGAAGGAGTCGACGTTCTCGCACTCCTTCACGCGGTTGACGCAGACGAAGGGGCGCCAGCCGGACCAACCGCCCTCGGCCGTGGTCTGCTCGTTGTAGATCGACTGTTCGGCGGCGATGAGGATGTCGGCGAGCTGCTTGTAGGCGGCGGCCCAGGCGTCGACGAGCTCGGGCGTCGCGGCTTCGCCCAAGACCTCCTTGATCGAGGCGAGAAGGTGGCGGCCGACGATCGCGTACTGCTCGGGGCGGATGCCGAGCGAGCAGTGGCGTTCGGCGATCTGGCGCACCGCGCCGCCGAGGCGCTCAAGGTGATCGATGTTGGCCGCGTAGGCGAGCACCGCCGCGGCGAGCGCCTGTTGCTGCGCGCCGTGAACCTGGTGCGCATGGTTGAAGACGTGGCGCAGCTCGGGGTTCCCGGTGAGCATGCGCTTGTAGAAGTGCTTCGTGAGGTCCACGCCGTGGGCCTGAAGCACCGGAACGGTCGCCTTGATGAGTTCGATCTGAGCGGGGGTGAGCATTGTTCGTCTCCTTTTTTTTGCCTTCGATGGGGCGGGGCGGTCGAGCCGCCCAGGGGGCTGCTCGATCTGCCTTCTCTATGAACTCCATCTTAGCAATAAAGATGCATTTTATGTGCATCTTTTAAGGATTACTTACAAGTGGGTAATAATGCGGCCCGGATCTTGGACGAAATAACTAAATGTCTCCGACATCGGAACTGTGAGTTGCACTTCTTGTTTTGCAATGAGGCCTAACCCTTAGGACGGGTTCCAAGAGTCTCATTCAAACATCGAAATCGTCCGGAATTCCCTGAAAACATGGGGAATGTGCACTGTTGCAATTTGTTACATATAAGCGGCTGCAAAAGAGCGACGCAGGCGGCCAACGCTGAAATCTTTGGCTACAATTCCAGTATTCGTTCACATTCTTCGACCAGTCTTCAATTGGTTGTTTGAAAAATGCGAACGAACGCCGCATCCGCAGGGCGTCTGCACTCATTCCCGGTGCAGACCTTTCCCGAAGCGGAAGCGTTCACGACCTGTTGATGGTCGTGAGGCGCCGCGCGTCCACCGGCTGGTCCCCGGCGGGCGCCCCGCGGCAGACATCCCGCCGGACGTCTGCCGGAGGCGGGCCAAACGGCGTGGTCGGTGCGTTTTTCGGCCGGCGTCTCCTCCTCCGGAAGGCGCTGCAGAGAGAAGCGCACAAAAGAAGCGGCGGTCCGGTTTCCTCCTTTGCCGGACCGCCGTTTTTTTTTTCGCGCCGCCGCCCGGGCGATAATGAAGCGTTGAATCCTCCACGCCCGCCGGCGGCCCATCCGGCCGCGCGGCGCATGCCTGTTTCTCTTCGAGAGGCTCCTCGATGACGCTCCTCACGGCGCTCTGCCGGTCCGCTCCGCCCGTTTCCCAAAGAGCCGCCCTCCTTGCGGCGGGATTCTGCGTCGCGGCGCTCCTCGCGGGCTGCAGCGTCGTGCACGTGAACGGCTCCTGGACCACGCCCGACGACAAGCTCTGCCTTTTGGGTCCGAACCAGCGCGACCCGCAGCTCCACGCGCTCCTCAAGAGGCTTCTGCGCGCGAAGCGCTTCGAGGTGATGGACCTTCCGGCCGGCGCGAAGCCCGCCGCCTGCCGGCAGACGCTCGTCTACCGTTGGGGTGTGGAGCAGTACTACGTGCCGGCGGTCGTGAAGCAGTACCCGGCCGCCTTCGACTTCTATCTGGGCGGCGAGAAGATCGCCAACGCGAGCTTTGATCCGACGCGCAACCTCATCTCTCCGCACGTGAAGTTCGTGCGCAGTTCGCGCTATTGGGCGCGGGCGCTGGACCGCCTCTTCCCGGGGCGCCCGCAGATCGGCGACTGAGGCGCCCCTCGAAAAACGACGAAGGGCTCCGTCCCGGCGTGGGAGGAGCCCTTCGATGCGCTCAAGAGCGTCGCGCCTCTGCGCCGCTTGGGGCGGCGCGGAGGCGGCTGGAGCGTATTACGCGAGACCCGTGATGCGGCCGTCCTTGACGTCGATCCCCATCGCGGCGGGCTTCTTCGGAAGACCCGGCATGCGCATGATCGAACCGGACATGGCGACCACGAACCCGGAGCCGGCGTTGAGGATGAAGCGCTCGACGGGGAGCGTGAAGCCCTTCGGGGCGCCGAGGGCCTTCGGGTCGGCCGTGAGCGAGAACGGGGTCTTCGCGACGCAGACGGGGAGCGTGCCGAAGCCGAGCTCCTCGATGCGCTTGAGGTCCTTCACCGCCGCCGGGGCGAGCTTCACGCCCGCACCGCCGTAGCACTGCGTGACGATCGCCTCGAGCTTCTCGACGATCGGGGCGTCTTCGGCGTAGGTGTTGACGAGGGGCTTGGGGTCGCTCGCGGCGTCGACCACCGCTTGGGCGAGCTCAAGCGCGCCTTCGCCGCCCTTGGCGAAGCCGTCGCAGACCGCGAAGCGCACGCCGAGCGCAGCGCAGCGCGTGCGGATCACTTCGATCTCCTCGTCGGTGTCCGTGTGGAAGTGGTTGAGGGAGACCACGATGTTCGGCCCGAAGTGCTTGAGGTTCGCGATGTGGGCGTCGAGGTTGACGAGGCCCTTCACGACCGCCTCGACGTTCGGGGCGCCGATTTCGGGAAGCGGCACGCCGCCGTGCCACTTGAGGGCGCGCGTCGACGTGACGATCACCACCGCCGCTGGGGCGAGGCCCGCCGCACGGCACTTGATGTTGAAGAACTTCTCGGCGCCGAGGTCGGAGCCGAAGCCCGCTTCCGTGACGGCGTAGTCGGCGAGCTTGAGCGCCGCGCGGGTGGCCGCGACCGAGTTGCAGCCGTGGGCGATGTTGGCGAAGGGCCCGCCGTGCACGAAGGCGACGTTGCCTTCGAGGGACTGCACGAGGTTCGGCTTGAAGGCCTCGAGAAGGAGCGCGAGGAGCGCGCCGGTGGCGCCGAGTTCACCGCAGGTGTAGGCCGTGCCGTCGGGACGGAGCCCGAGGACGATGCGGTCGATGCGGGCGCGCAGGTCCTCCATGTCGTTCGCGAGGCAGAGCACCGCCATCAGTTCGCTCGCCGCGGTGATGTCGAAGCCCGTTTCGGTCGGAATGCCGTTCGCGGGGCCGCCGAGGCCCGTGATGACGTTGCGCAGCATGCGGTCGTTCACGTCGAGGACGCGCCGCCAGTAGATCTCCTTCAGGACCACCTGACCCTGATGGCGGGCGTTGTCGAGGAGCGCCGCGAGGAGGTTGTTCGCGGCCGTGATGGCATGGAGGTCGCCCGTGAAGTGCAGATTGATCGCCTCCATCGGAAGCACCTGGCTGTAGCCGCCGCCCGCGGCGCCGCCCTTCATGCCGAAGACCGGGCCGAGGGAGGGTTCGCGCAGCGCGAGAGCCGCGGACTTCCCGAGGCGCTTCAAGCCCTGGGCGAGCGCGATCGAGGTCGTGGTCTTCCCGGAGCCCGCGGGCATGCCGGAGGTGGCGGTGACGAGGATGAGACGGCCCTTTTCAGTGCGGGCCGGGTCGAGCGAGACCTTCGCCTTGTCGCGGCCGTAGGGCTCGAATTCGGCGTCGGTGAGGCCCGCGCAATGGGCGAGCTCGTCGATCGGAATGAGCTTGTGCTCCTGGGCGATTTCGATGTCGGACTTCATTGATGAAAGCTCCAAAAAAGTCGAAAGGGAAATGGTGAAAGAGGAATTCAGTGCCTGAGCGGGAGCGTCCCGAGCGGCCCCAAAAAGCGCAAAACGCCGCGGTCTCGTCAAACGGGAACGGCGGCGTTCATGCGTCGAGAAAGGGCCTGCATCAGGGGATCGGGCCTGTGGAGGACGATCAGAGCGGATCGCCCGAAAGCAGAAGCAGGCGCGCGATTTCCGCGGCGTTGTGCAGCTCGAGCTTGCGGTAGGCGCTGCCGCGGTGGACCTGGACGGTCTTCTCGGAGATGCCGAATTCGGCGGCGACCTCCTTGTTGGAGTAGCCCTGCGCGACCATGCGGATCACTTCGCGCTCGCGCTGCGTGAGCTGCTCGAGGCGGCTCTTGAAGTCCGCCACTTCGGCCTGGTCGCGGCGCTGCGCCTTGTTGCGGGCGACGGCCGCCTCGATCGTGTCGATCAGGCGCGACTCCTTTGGCGGCTTCTCGATGAAGTCGAAGGCGCCGTTCTTCACCGCGTTCACGGCCATGTCGATGTCGCCGTGGCCCGAGACGAAGACGATCGGCAGATCGCAGCCGATGTCCTTGAGCTTGTTCTGCAGTTCGAGCCCCGACATCGACGGCATGCGCACGTCGAGCAGAATGCAGCCCGGACGACGGAAGTCGGCCGAGGCGAGGAAGGTGCCCGCATCGCTGTATTCGGCGCACTCGTAGTTTTCGCCGGAGAGAAGGAACGACCACGACGAGCGCACGGCGCTGTCGTCGTCGATGATGCGGATGAGGGGCTTGGTGATTTTGCTGTCCATTCGTTGCCTCAGAGGTTCGGCGCGCCGCCCGCGGGGTGACGGGACGGTCGGCCGGAAGCCGCCGGGTGCGCGGGGTGAAGTGCACGTGGCGCCGGAAGTGAACGCTATTGTAGCGGCGCGGCGCCGAGCACGACGGGTCCGCGGCCGTGCAGGTTCGTGCGGCCTTCTTTATTCTCTCAGCTTTGAGCCGGCTCGATGCCGTCTGTGCGGCCTGAGGAAGGTTCCGGGCGCGGCCGGCTGAGGAACATGTGCTTTCGGGAGACACCAGGATGACCGAAGAAGAAGATTTTCTCGAAGCGCCCGCGTCGAGCGAGCGGCCGATGCGCCGCAAGGACCGCGAGCTCTCGCTCACCGACGCGCTGCGCGTCGTGCGCGCCGCCGACTACGCGGTGCTCTCCACGACGGACTCTGCGGGCGTTCCTTACGGCGCCCCGGTGAGTCCGGTCCTCACCAAGGACGGCGCGCACCTCTACTTTCACACGACCCGCGAGAAGAGCCGCAAGGCCGACAACATGCTCGACAATCCGCAGGTTTCGCTCTGCTTCGTCGCGCACGAAGAGACCGCGGCGGCGGAGTACTCGGTCGACTACGCGAGCGCCGTGGTGGCGGGCCGCGCGGCGCTCGTCCTCGACGAAGACGAGCGGCGGCGCGCAGCCGCCCTCATCTGCGCGCGCTACGTGGGCGACGAGAGGAAGGC
This sequence comes from uncultured Sutterella sp., assembly GCA_905198475.1. Lineage (GTDB taxonomy): Bacteria > Pseudomonadota > Gammaproteobacteria > Burkholderiales > Burkholderiaceae_F > Sutterella. The sequence continues at coordinate 41,464 of CAJKCQ010000005.1, forward strand.
GCAGTCCGAGAACTACTTCGAGCGGGCCGGGCGCGCCGTGACGATCTGGCGCGTGGACGTCGAGCGCGTCTCGGGGAAGTCGCGCGGCTGGGCGAAGATCTCTCCCGCGCTCGGCTGACCTCTGCGGGTTATAGTTTCCGCTCCCGCGCGGTCCTCCCGCCGGCCTTCAGGCCGGCCGGGCAGGCCCGCGCTCTTCCGGAAGCGAAAGAACTCGAGAAAAATGATGAAGAAGGTCCTTGCCGCCCTGATCACGTCCGCCGCCGGCCTCATGCTCGCCGGCTGCGCCGCAGCGCCCGCCGGTCCCGTGGACGAGTCGGCCGACTTCGCGCCCGTCTCCTACGATTCGGTCTGCCTCTTGGAAAACGACGCCGTGAAGAGCCCCAAGCTCGTCGACGCCGTCGAGTCCGGGCTCAAGAAGGCCGGACTCGAGGTGAAGCGCCTCAAGGCCGGCACCGGCCCCTACGCTTGTCCCTTTGTCCTCACCTACGACGTCCCGTCGGGCGACGGACTCGTGAGCGTGATCCGCTTCCAGACCTTCGAGCACGGCATCCCGCGCGTGGACGCCTCGGGCCGGGCCCCGACCGGGCGCGCCCTCACGGTGGGCGCGGTCGAGGCGTACGCCAAGGAGCTGATCGGCCGCCTCAAGGCGCGCGCCGGGCGCACGCCTTCCGCCTCCGGCCCGCAGGCTTCGTCCCCCGCCGCGGCGCAGACCTTCCGCTCGACGCCCGAGTGGCGCGCGAAGCAGGTCCAATAAGCTCCGGCATCCGTTCCCCGGCCGCGCGCCTTCTGCGCGCCCGACCTCGTTCCCGGCCGCTACAATCCCGCCCGTACAGTGCGCTGGAGGTATCGGTTGCGGCGGCGGGCTCCCCTGATGGAGCCTTGCCGTCCTCTGGTTGAGAAAGACTCCCATCACCGGATCACGTTCAGACGTGCGGCGGGAAGCGCCTCAGTCCTCCCTCATCACCCCACGCTTTCGAGCCCGCCATGAAGGCCGCCCCGTGGAGGTGCATCGGGGGGAGGACCTCTCCACAATTCCAAGCGCACAGCCGACTTCTTTTCGAGGAGACCCTGCTGTGAGCACCTCACACACCGCCATTCCGCCCGTCGTCACGGAGCGCCCTCAGGACGCCGCCGACCACGGGCTTGACCTCTTCGCCGGGCGTCTGCCCGGCCGCCGCGTCTACGGCGCGTCCGCCCACGGCGAACCCGTGCCCTTCCGCTCGGTTGCGCTCGACCCTACGCCCGCGGGCTTCGGGGGCGGCGCGCAGCCGCACATTCATCTCGCCGACGTGACCGGTCCCTTCGGCGAAGGGTCGGGCGAAGGGCTGCCGCGCCGCCGCGCGCGGCCCGAACCCGGCGCGCCCACGCAGCTCGCCCTTGCCCGCGCCGGGGTCGTGACGCCCGAAATGTCCTTCGTCGCCGAGCGCGAGAACCTGATGCGCGCCGCGTTGGTCGAAGAGCTCCGCACGCTTGGGAACCCGAAGGCCGAGGCCCTCTACGCCCGGGTCGCGGCCGCCCCTCTCTGGGCGCCGGAGGACGTGCGCCGGCTCGTCGCCGCGCGCGAGGCGGTGATTCCGCTCAACTTCCGTCACCCGGAGGCCGAGCCCATGGCGATCGGGCGGGCGTTCGCCACCAAGGTGAACGCCAACATCGGCACTTCGGTCGCGAGCGAGGACTGGCGCGAGGAGATCGGCAAGCTCCGCGAGGCGCTCTACTGCGGCGCGGACACCGTGATGGACCTCTCGACCGGGCGCGACATCACTGCGACCCGCGAGGCGCTGCTGCGCCGCTCGCCCGTGCCGCTCGGCACCGTTCCTGTCTATGAGGCGCTCGAGCGCGCCGGGCGTCCGGAAAAGCTCTCCTGGAAGCTCTTCCGCGACGTGATGGTCGAGCAGGCCGAGCAGGGCGTGGACTACATGACGATCCACGCCGGGGTTCTGAAGGGCCACGTGGCCCTCACGCGGTCGCGCCTCACCGGCATCGTCTCGCGCGGGGGCGGCCTGATGGCCGTCTGGATGCACGCCTCGGGGCGCGAGAGCTTCCTCTACGAGCACTACGACGAGATCCTCGAGATTGCGCGCCGGTACGACGTGACGCTCTCCCTGGGCGACGGGCTGCGCTCCGGGTCCACCCACGACGGGTGCGACGCGGCGCAGCTCGCGGAACTGAAGACCCTGGGCGAACTCAACCGCCGCGCCGGCGCCGCCGACGTGCAGGTGATGATCGAGGGCCCCGGGCACATCATCCTGCCCGACGTGCGCCGCAACCAGGAGCTCGAGGACGACTGGTGCGACCGGGCGCCCTTCTATACGCTAGGGCCCCTCGTCACCGACATGGGGGCGGGATACGACCACGTCACGGCCGCGATCGGCGGCGCGCTGATCGGCGCGGCCGGCACCGCGATGCTCTGCTACGTCACCCCGAAGGAGCACCTGGGGCTTCCCGACGCCGACGACGTGAGGGAGGGGATGGCGGCCTTCCGCATCGCCGCCCACGCGGCGGACCTCGCCCGCGGGGTGCCCGGCGCCAATCTACGCGACCTCGCGATGAGCGCGGCGCGCTTTGAGTTCCGCTGGAACGACCAGTTCCGGCTCGCCGTGGACCCGGCGCACGCCGCGGCCCTGCACGACGAGACGCTCTCGGGGTCGGGGGCGCGCGAGGCACATTTCTGCTCGATGTGCGGGCCGGCCTTCTGCCCGATGAAGCTCGCGCGCGATCTCTTCGACTGAAGGGGCGGACGGGGCGCCTCCGGGGCCAGCCGCAGGGCGGTGGAGCAACGTCGGAAAGCCCTACGGGAAGGCGCTCTTCCGGCGCCGACTCTTGAGGTATTACTCGGCCTCCCTCGCGCCCTCGGGCGTAGACTTCCCCGAACGGCGCCCCGCGGGGGCGCACACAAAAGACCGCAGACCGGGGAGACGCGCTTGGGGGCCGCTTGAGGAGCGCCCGACAAAATCGCTCCTCCCGCGGAGATCCTCTCTCCGTGCAGACCGGCTGCGGTCGCTTAAAAGAAGACGCCGCTCGCGTACGGGCCGTCCACAACAACCCCGCGTTCCGGAAAGCGCTAGCGCGCCGCCGTCAGAGGAACACAAGATCCATTCCAGGCGGCGCATTCACCCGGGCTCCCGGCCACCCTTTCCGTCACCACAAGAAGGATTCCCATCATGAAGTTCACCAAACTCTTCGGCGCACTCGCCCTTTCCGCCGGCCTCGCCTTCGGCCTCTGCGCCTGCGGCGACAAGACCGCCCCCGCCCCGAAGGCGGACGCTCCCAAGGCCGTCACGCTCTCGATCGGCGTCTCGCCCGTGCCGCACGCCGACATCATCAATTTCGTCAAGCCCACCCTGGAGAAGGAAGGCGTCAACGTCAAGGTGATCGAGTTCAACGACTACGTGCAGCCCAACCTCGCGCTCGACAGCAAGGAGCTCGACGCGAACTTCTTCCAGCACAAGCCCTATCTCGACACGTTCGCAAAGGAGCACAAGCTCAATCTCGCCGTCCTCTGCGCCGTCCACCTCGAACCGATGGGCGTCTACTCGAAGAGCGTGAAGGCGATCGGCGACGTGCCCGAAGGCGCCAAGGTCGGCATCCCGAACGACCCGACGAACGGCGGCCGCGCGCTCAAGGTCCTCGAGTCCGCGGGCCTCATCAAGGTCGATCCCGCGGCGGGCATCCTCGCCACGAAGCGCGACGTCGTCGAGAACCCCAAGAAGCTCGACTTCGTCGAAGTTGAGGCCGCGCAGCTGCCGCGCGCGCTCGACGACGTGGCCGTCGCCGTCATCAACTCCAACTTCGCGCTCTCGGCGAACCTCAATCCCGTGAAGGACGCCATCGCGATCGAGGCGAAGGATTCGCCCTACGCCAACATCGTCGTGGTCCGCGCGGGCGACGAGAACCGCCCTGAACTGCAGAAGCTCAAGGCCGCGCTCCTCACGCCCGACGTGAAGAAGTTCCTCGAGGAGAAGTACAAGGGCGCCGTCGTTCCGGCCTTCTGATCTGAAGGAACGACCCATCCTCTGCCGGGAGGGGCTTGCGAGCCGCTTCCGGCTCACAAACACAGAACCGGTGGTTCTCTCGCGAGATCCGCCGGTTTCCGTTTGCGCCCGAAGGAGGCAGCCCAAATGCAGAACGGCCGCGCCTTCTCGAAGAAGAAGGTGCGGCCGCGGATGCGTTCGGGAGCGTCCGTCAGAAGGTCACGGTGTCGGGATGGAGCCCCGAGAAGGCCGTCTGCGGGAGGCTCGAGAGTTCGTCGCGCTCTTCGTCCGTGAGCGAGAAGCCGAAGACGTCGAGGTTTTCCTTCTGGTGGTGAAAGTCGGTCGCCTTCGGAATCGGGGCGATGCCGAGCTCGATGCACCAGCGCAGCGCCGCCTGCGCGGGCGAGACGCCGTGGTTGGCGGCGATGCGCTCGAGCACGGGGTGCTTGAGGAGCGTGCCGCGGCCGAGCGGGCTCCAGGCCTGCACGCGGATGCCGCGGTCCATGCAGAAGCGCACGGCGCCGCGCTGCGGGTAGCCCGGGTGGATTTCAAGCTGGTTCACCATCGGGCGGACCTTCGCGCGCGCGAGGAGCGGAACGAGGTGGTGCGGGAGGAAGTTCGAGACGCCGATCGCGCGCACGGCGCCCGCCTTGTAGATCTTCTCGAAGGCGCGCCAGGTGCCGGCGTTCTGCGCCTGCCAGACCATGGGCTCGCCCTGGGCGGCCGGCCAGTGGATGAGGAGCAGGTCGAGGTAGTCCACCTGCATCTGCTCGCGGATCATCTCGTAGGCGTCCTCGGCGGATTCAAACGAGCGGTGCGAGGCCCAGATCTTGCTCGTGAGGAAGAATTCCGAGCGCGGAATGCCCGACTCGCGGATCACGTCGCCGATCAGCGCGGCGTTGTTGTAGATCTGCGCCGTGTCGAAGTGGCGGTACCCCAGCTGGATCGCCGTCTGGATCGTGCTCTGGAAGTGCTCGTTGATCGGGATCTGCCAGGTGCCGAAGCCGATGGTCGGCATTTCGACGCCGTTGGCGAGCACGACGGTTTCCTTCAGGGGTTCGGTCATGGTGGGATTCTTCTTTTTCTGTGCGCGGAGTGTGGATCAGGAGGGCGGCGGTTCCCGGCGCAGCGGGAGCCCGATTGAAGACGCCGTCCGGCGGACGGGGCGGCGTTCGGTTTCTGTGTGCATCCTACAGGATGAAGGGGCAAAGCCCTTTGACATAAGCGAAGGTAGGGAGAAATTTCGCTGCCTAAAGCTCATTAGCCCACTGGACAAAAAGGGGGCGCCGGGGATAAGGCCCCCAAGAGGCGGGCCGCGCGCGGCCTTGACTCGGGTCCGGGCACGCCGCCAAAATTCCTCCAAACGCCTCCCAGCTGCGCGCCGCTCCCTCAAGCTGCGCGGTGGATGACGCGTCCCGCTCTCCACACCCCGGCCGAGCAGAGGACGGGAGCGGGAGGGCTGAAAGAAGACTGGAGAGAATCCCCCGATGAGAAGGTTTTCCGAAGAGTGGATCCGTGCGCTTTCCCAATGCCGCTTCGCCGGACCCTGGCCCGATTGGAGCGGACCGAGAAACGCCCCGGTGATGCCGTGGATCACGCTGCCCATCCATCCGCTTCTGCGGCAGGCCTTCGAGGAGTTCGGCGAGGTGCAGGAATTCAAGGCGGGCGACTGGCTCTTTCCCCGCGTGCAGGTGAGAAGCTACATGCTCGTCGAGGCGGGCCTCACGGGTCGCATCGTCGCCACCGCCGACGGGCAGCCCGGCGCGGGCGCGATGGCGCTCTCCGCCCCGATGCGCAACGCCGCGGGGAATCTCAACTGGATGACGCACCGCGCGGCGATCGGGCGCTACCAGGCGCTCTCCGACGCCCGCGTGCGGGTGATTCCGCACGCCGAGGCGCTGCACTACCTCCTGGAGGCGGACCGGGACTTCCAAATGGCGCTCTACGCGCAGCAGGAGCTCATCAACCTCTCGGACCGCTTCGGCTTCGCGGTCCTCGCGCTCCTCCCTGCGCTCGAGCGCTTCAAGGTGCTCCTGATCGGCTGGTCGCTCTTCTACGGCGAGCTCATTGAAGCGGGCGGCCGCACGCTCGTGCGCATTCCGTCGCCCGGGCGCAAGAACCACATCGCGCAGGTGATCCGCACTTCGCTCGTGACGCTCGACACGCTCTTGACCGAGATGCGCCGCACGGCCGGCTACGAGCGCGACGGCGACTTCCTCATCTTCGACGCCGCGTCGCTGCAGGACGTCCACGCGTGGATGCGCCAGGCCGAGGGGACGGACGCGTACCTCGCGCGCCCCGAGCGCGTCGAGGACATGCTCGCCGCCGCCCAGGCCGAACCCGTCGCCGCGGCCTGAAGCGGCATCGGGCGGCTCCGGGCGGTCCCGGGCCGCACGGCCTGCGGACCCGCGGGTAGTATTGCGTGCAAGAGAGACTCAACCGCACGCAGGCCGCCCCCATGCAATTCGTAGATTCCGAACTCATCACGTGGCTCTTCATCGCGCTCGCGGGACTCGCCTTCGGCGGGCTCGCGCTCGCCCGGATGCTGCAGAGCCGCCGGGGAGACGCCTTCATGCGCCGGGCGGCGAAGAAGTCCTCCGCGGCGCCCGCCCGCGCGAGAACGGAGCGGATCGCGCGCCGCCCTCAGGCGCCCGAGATCCCGAAGATTCCCGAACCCGCCCCCGTCGTGAAGCCCGTGATCGCGGGCCCGGGGCGCCCCGCCGTGCTCGTCTTCGGCGTGCCCGGTTCGCCTGCGGTCCTCATGCAGCGCACCGCAGCGATGGAGGATGCGGATGCGCCCGAGGCGCCCCTCACGAAGGAGGCGCTGGAAGCGCCTGCGCTCGAACTTCTCGCCCGGCGCGCGCTCGCCCTCATGAAGGAAACGGATGACGACCTCGCCCCGGACCGCTTCACGGTGACGGTTGAACTCCCGCCCGCGGCTGCGGCCGCGGCGGGCGCGCCGCTTGAACTCCGCGCCCTCGACCCCCACGGCCTCCTCTTGGGTGAGGCGGCGGTGGAGGCCCCCGACGCCGCGGGGTTTCTCGAGGAGCTTACGGCACTTCTGGGACGCATCCCGCAGGGCGGCGCCGCACTCACGCGCGCCGCGGACGCGGCCTATGCCCACGCCGGAATGCTCCTTTGCGAAGCGGCCCGGCCTGCCGGAGGTGAGGCCGCGCAGGTGCAGGCCGAAGACCGGTTCTCCGCGGACTTGAAGCGCCTCTTCGCGCGCGTCGAGGCGCTGCGCACGGGCGCGGCTCCGGCGGAGGAATCCCTGGGCGCGCTCGAAACGGAACTCAATCAGACCTCGGCCGCGATCGACCGGGTGCTCGGGCTTCTCGCCGCGCCGGAGGGCGGCCTCATGGGGAGTCCCGCAGAGACGGCTGCGGCCCTTGCGAACGCCCGGCGCCTCACGGCCCTTCGCGAAGCGGCCGTGCGCCTCGGGTGGGTGCTCGCCGCGAAGCGCCTGTTCGAATCGACGGACTACGCGGCGGGGCTCGCCGCCGCCGCGCGGCTGCGCGCTCAGGCCGCGGCCTTCCCCGACGGCGCGTTGGCGGCCGATGCGGCGGTCGAGGCGGTCGGCGGGTTCGAACGCTCGCTTGAAGACCCGCTCGCCGCTCCGCTCACGCCCGAGGAACGCGAGGGCCTTCCGGTTCTGCGCGCCGAGGCGGAGGTATTCCGCGAAGAGGCCCGCAGCCGCAGGGAGCTCGAGGCCGACGCCGCGGCCCTCACGGAGGCGCTCGACCGCCGTCTCCTCGCCGCGGGCCGGCGTCCCCGGTGGGTGCTCCGCGTTGCGGCGGACGGGCGCCTCGCGGGCGTTGCGGCGGGCTGAGGCCCGCTCCTAGGTTGGTCAAAAGAAATCCCCGGGGAAGCCCAGCGGCCGCCCGCGGATTTTTGCGTTCTGCGCTTCAAGAAAATCCGGCGTCCGGGCGCTTCACCCGCGGAGGGCCCGAACAAAAAGCGGCCGCAGTCCGGTGAAGGATGCTGCGGCCGGGCGGCTTCGAGAGAGCGGAAAGCCGAAGGAAAAAGTCTGCGGGTCCCGGGTTCACTCCCGGGGGCGTGTTGTTTTGGAGTGGGCGCCCGTCAGGCGTTCGGGCGCTCGAAGACGAAGTCGCCGCCCATCATCGTGGCGTCGACCTTGACGTCGCGGATCTTGAGCGGGTCGATCGTGAAGATGTTCTCCGAAAGCACCACAAGGTCGGCGAGATAGCCCGGGAGCAGGCGCCCCTTCACGTTCTCGTCGAAGCTCGCAAAGGCGCCTTCACGCGTGTAGGCGTCGACGGCGTCGTAGACGTCGAGGCACTCCTCGGGGTGGAAGCCCCCTTCGGGTTCGCCCGTGAGGCGGCGGCGGTTGACGGCGCAGTAGAGGTTGTCGATCGGGTTCATGTCCTCGATCGGGGAGTCCGTGCCGAAGGACATGTGGATGCCGAGGCGCTTCATCGTGCCGAAGGCGTAGCTCGTCGCGGCGAGCTCGGGGCCGACGCGCTCCTCGACGATCTTCGTGTCGTAGTGCAGGAAGATCGGCTGCACGAGGGCGAGGATGCCGTTCTTCGTGAAGCGCTCGACCAGCGGACGGTCCGTGATCTGCACGTGCACGATGCCGAGGCGGAGCGGATTTTCACCGTTCCGGCAGACCGCGTCGTAGGCGTCGAGGATGCGCTCGATCGCGCCGTCGCCGATCGCGTGCGTGACGACGGAGCAGTTGTGCGAGACGGCGAGCCCCACCTGGGTTGCAACCTCTTCGGGCGTGAGCGTGGCGATGCCCTTCGTCGTCGGGTCGTCGCGGTAGGGTTTGCGCATGAAGGCCGTGCGGGCGCCGAGGGAGCCGTCCGCGAAGAGCTTCAGGGGCCCGAAGCGGTGCAGGTCGTCACCCTTGCCGGTGATGTTGCCCGCCTCGAGGAACTCGCGGTAGGCGTCGGCCGTCTGGAAGCTCGACTGGTGCCAGACGCGCACGAGCGGATGGTCGGCCATCACGCGGCGGTAGGCTTCGAGCACGTCGCGCCAGGTGCCCATGCGCAGGTCGCAGGTGTGCACCGACGTGACGCCCGTCTCCGCGGCGTGCTTCATCGCCGTGCGGATGAGCTCGACGTACTCCTCGACCGAGCGGCTGCGGAAGAGCGAGAGGAGCGGCGCGCGGGCGTTCTCGGAGAAGATGCCGTTGAGGCGCCCCGAGGCGTCGCGGCCGATCGAGCCGCCCTCGGGAGCGACCGCCGACTCGTCCACGCCGGCGCGCTCGAGCGCGGCGGTGTTGGCGGTGAGGAGGTGCCCGCAGGCGCGCTCGAAGACGAGGGGATACTCGGTCGAAATGTCGTCGAGGTCCTCGCGCGTCAGAAGGCGCGCTTCGTCGGTGAAGTAGTCCTGGTTCCATCCCATGCCGTGAAGCACAGACCCGGGAGCGGGCTGCCTGCGCTCGATGTACTCGCGGGCGATGCGCTTCACCTCGGCGATGCTCGTCGCGTGCTGCAGGCGGATGTCCATGAGCGCGATGCCGGTGTTGAGGAGATGCTGGTGCGAGTCGATGAAGCCCGGGACGACGGTGCGGCCCTTGGCGTCGTATTCGGTCGCGTCGGCCGGGGCGGCGGCGCGGACTTCCGTCTCGGCGCCGACGGCGGCGATCCGGCCGTCCACCACGAGGAGCGCCTCCTCGAAGCGGCCGCGTTCAACGTAGACGTTCGCATTGCGGATGAGAGTGGCGGTCATGATTTGATGTCCTGTGAAGCGGAGGCGGTGCGGAGGGGCCCATTGCGGGGCGTGCGCCGCCAAATGGAAGAAGTTGCGGGTGCGCGTGCAGGCTATTCGCCTTCCTTCCGGGAGGCCGCGAGCGCGTCGTGGCGGCGGCGGAAGAGCACTTCGTAGATGCCGAGCCCGAGGAGCGGGACGATGAGGCCGAGCGCCGCGGTCACCGGATCCTGATAGACCGTGTTGATGATGAGCGCGAGCATGAAGACGAGCACGAGGATGATCGAGAACGGATAGAGCCAAACCTTGTACGGGCGCTCCAAGGTCGGGTACTTGCGGCGCAGCACGATCACCGAGAGGAAGGTCATGCCGTGGAAGATGAGGCCGCAGACGGCCACGAGGCTCGTGAGCTCGGAGAGCGAGCGCGAGCACACGAGGATCATCGCCATCACCATCGAGGCGAGCTGCGCGTTCACCGGGGTGCGGTAGGTCGGGTGGAGCTTCGCGAGGCTCGGGAAGAGCGCGCCGTCGCGGGCCATCGCGAAGTACATGCGCGGGAAGACCATGATGCAGCCGTTGAGGGAATTGAAGATCGCGAGCATCATCGCCGTGCCGACGATCGCCATGCCGGCGGCGCCGAAGAGCGCCTCCGCGGCGGCCGTGCCGAGATAGAAGTTCCCGCTCCTCACCATCTCGAGGATCTGGTCGTACGGGAGCACCCGGTAGAGGGCGTAGTTGAAGAGCACGTAGAGAACGGCGACGCCGACGATCGAGCCGATGAGCGCAAGCGGGATGTTGCGCTTCGGGTTCTTCATCTCTTCGGCGACGGTGTTGAGGTTCGACCACCCCTCATAGGCCCAGAGCGTGGCGAGCACCGCGAAGGCCATCATCGAGAGGATCGCGGAGACGGAGGGCGTTTCGGCGGGGAAGTGGAAGAGGTCGGGGTGCTGGTCGCCCATCATGAAGCCGCAGATGATGATGAGGGCGATCGGGAGGAGCTTCAGAACCATGAAGATGTTCTGCACCAGGCTGCCCAACTTGATGCCGCGCATGTTGATGAGCGAGAGCACGAGGATCGTGAAGAGGGCGAGCCCCTTCTGCGTCGTCTCCCCGAGGGGATACATGCTCGAGATGGCCGCGGCGAAGGCGAGCGCGAGCGCGGAGATCGACCCCGAGGAGGAGAGGAAGAAGTTCGTGATGCCGCACATGAAGGCGACGCGCTCGCCGTAGGCTTCACGCAGGTAGACGTAGTAGCCGCCGGCCTTGGGCATCATGGCGCCCAACTCGGCGAAGCAGATGCCCGAGAGGAGCGTGATCAGGCCGCCGATCACCCAGACGAGGAGCGCGAGGCCGAGGTTGTCGCCGGCGCGCTGCAGCACGATGCCGCCGATGTAGAAGATTCCGGAGCCGATCATGATGCCGGCGAGGACCGATATGCCGCCGAAGAGGCCGACTTCGCGCTTCATGCCGCTCTGCGGGGCGGGATTGGACGCGGACTGGGGAACGGGTGCGGATTGAGTCATTTTTATGTCTTTTTTGGGAGAGGTGGAGGATTTCGACGCCGCATGCGAAAAGAGCCGCACCGCTTCTTCGAGCGGGTGCAGCTCTTCAAATCCTCTGGAGGTGGGCCCCGGTCCCGTCCTTCACGCCTGATGTGCGCTCCTCGTCCTTCCCTTTGCCGCGGCCGCGTGATGTTCTCTCTCGCACGGAGGGGCCGGTCTTCTCTGCCGGTCCTCGCCGCACTGCGTCCGCGAAGGAGGTGGGGATGCGCGCGGAAGGAGAGCCCGGCCCGGAAATGGGGAGCGTCGCCGCCGATAGCGCCTCCGGAGCGGGACCGTCCGGGTCTCCTCCGGGAGTCGTCGGCGTATTCCGCCGACGCCCAACTCAAGCGGGCATGCCTGCCCGCCGGTTTCGGCAGCTTGACCTCCCGCCGCTCTTCATCAGGGTGCCCCCGTCCGAGCGGCGCTCATCCGCGCTGCGCCTCTATTCAGCTGTATCAAAGAAAAACTTTGACACGACTCGGGGCCGCTGTCCAACGCCGGTCCCCCCGCGCGGCCCGATTCTTTGAGCGGGCGGTTCCTGAAGTAGGAGAAAGTGCCTATTCAGGGAGACTTTGGGAAAGACTCGGGAGGCTCACGCAACGGGGTCCGTTCCTCGAAGGAGGAGAGTCGGGCGCCGAATGTCGGTTCGGACTTCGAAAGTCCCCATCTTTCGTCTTTCTCCGTCTTCCTCCAGATCTCTCCGTGACCGACCTTCCGCTCTACCTCCTCGTCTCCTTCGTCGCCTGCGCGACGACGGGCTCCGGCGTCCTCTACACGATCACCGCGGGGTTTCGCGGCGGCTTCCGGTGCGCGCTTGCGTCGCCCTTGGGACAGCGCTCGGCTGCGCGCTGATCGCCGGGTCGCCCGCGGCCTACAGGGCGCTCGAGGCGGCCTCGGCCCTGGTCCTCATCAGGGCTCGGGATCCAGAACTGGCGTGCCGGCGGGGACGGCGCCGCGGTGCTGCAGGCTTCGAACGTGATGCTGATCGTCTTCCTCTCGACGGTCTTCGTCGTCGTGCTTCTTCGTGCGCCTCGCCTTCAGCCTCCTCTGCGCGGCGGGCGTGAAGGTGCTCGCGGGCCCGCGCTTCACGCGGATCCTCAACCGCACGAGCACGGCGCTCTTCTGGCTGCTTGCGGCCTCGGTGTTCTGGAACGCGCTCTTCCAAGTCTAGGCCGGACTACTTGCCCATCCGAATCGAGATGCTCGACCGGCCAGCGGACCTGCCCGACGCTCCCGACGCGGACCTGCTTCCCTGCAGCCTCGAGGCGATCTGGATGAAGGCGCCGGCGAAGACCGCGAAGCCGCCGAAGATGACGGGCGCGGCTTCGTTCGAGTCCACGCCGATCAGGATTCCCATCATGCCGAACATCATCAGCGCGCTCGTGATGAAGCGCTGCCAGGGATCGGCCTTCTTCCTGCGGGGAGCGGGCGCCGGGGCGGCGGGCGGCGTCTTGGAGGAGGATTCCATGCGCGCGATGGTGGCGGCGCAGTTGTCCGCGGCCTCGCGCTTGCGGAAGGCGTGCATGAGGTCGCGCATCGAGAGGCCGCCGCTCTTCGTCGACGGAGTGCCGGGGAGCGCCGACGCGGGGTCTTCCGCCTCGAGCGGACGGAGGTCGGGAATCTTGCCGGACTGCAGCCGGTCGATGTAGCGGACGAAGTCGCCGTTGGGCGGCTCAAGAGAGAGCGGATCCTGACTCATGGTTCCAAGGTTCCTCGCTGAGGGCACCGGTAGGAGCCTCAGCCAATAGCTGCGACAATCCCTTTGGCGCGGGTTGGGGTTCAACCCGTCGAAACTGATCCCACCAAATCTAGCATTGAGGTGCCGGAACATCCAATGCCGGAGGACATCCAGTGAGCAGCAGGCGGTGCCGTCCCACCTGCAGCCGACCGCGGCTTTGTGCCGTTCACGACGATTCCGCCGGCGCGACGGCAGAGTGCGCGCCGCTCCTCTGCAGGCGGGCGCGCACAAAAAACGCCCGGACGTCTCGCGAAGGAGACGCGCCGGGCGGCGTCGAAGGAGTCCGTGCGCAGCCGTGTGCAGCGGACTCCGGACCGAATGATTCTTCTTTCGTGGAGCGGGTCCTGCGGCGGCCCGCTCCCAGGTTCCGTCAGGCTCAGGCGCCCTGGGTTCCCATGCGCGCGTCGACGGCCTTCGCCATCGCGTCGAGCTTCTTCTTGGCGCGCAGCATCCGCATGCCGTTCGCAACGACGATGAGGCACGTGCCCGTGTCGGCGAAGACCGCCATCCACATGGTGGCGAACCCGCAGATCGCGAGGATCGTGAAGATGATCTTGATGCCGAGCGCGAAGACGATGTTCTGCACGAGGACCGAGTGCGTCATGCGCGAGAGCCGCACGAGGGTCGCAACCGACGACACGCGGTCGTCCATCACGGCGATGTCGGCTGCCTCGATCGCGCTGTCCGTGCCGCGCACGCCCATCGCGATGCCGATGTCGGCCTGCGCGAGGGCCGGGGCGTCGTTGATGCCGTCGCCCACCATCGCCGTGAGTCCCGATTCCTGGAGTTCGCGGATGCGCGCGAGCTTCTCTTCAGGGAGGAGGTCCGAGGCGACGTGCTTCAAGCCGAGTTCCCCGGCGAGCGCGTTGGCGGCGCGGGCGTTGTCGCCCGTGAGAAGCCAGGGCGTCACGCCCTCGGCTTCGAGCTGCGCCAACCCCGAGCGCGTGTCGGGCTTGATCTCGTCGGCGAGCGCAAAGACCGCGAGCACGCCGAAGGCGTCCGTGAGGGCGACGGAGGACCGGCCCGTGTTCGAAGCCTCCTGGAAGGCGGCCTTCACGCCGTCGTCTGCGAAGCCCATCTTTTCAACCGCGGCGAAGTTGAGGAGCGAAAGCGTTCCGTTGTTGACGCGGCCGCGCACGCCCGAACCCGGGAGCGCCGTGAAGTCGGAGACTGCGTAGAGGGGCGCCTTCTCGGCGGCCGCTTCGGCGACGATCGCCACCGAGAGCGGGTGCTTGTTCATGGCGCCGAGGCTCGCTGCGAGGGAGAGCGCGCGTCCGCGCTCGGTGCCCGCGAAGAGCGTGATTCTCTCGACCTTCGGTTCGCCCTTCGTGAGGGTGCCCGTCTTGTCGAGGCCGACGTTCTTCAACTTGCGCGCCTCTTCGAGGAAGAGGCCGCCCTTGATCAGAAGGCCGCAGCGGGTTGCGGTGGCGAGCGCCGAGACGATCGTCACGGGGGTGGAGATCACGAGGGCGCACGGGCAGGCGATCACGAGAAGGCAGAGCGCCTTGTAGAGCCAGCCGAGCCAGTCGCCGAGGAAGAGCGGCGGCAGGATCGCGACGGCGAGCGCCACCACGAAGACGATCGGCGTGTAGACGGCGGCGAAGCGGTCCACGAAGCGCTGCACCGGAGACTTCGTCGCCTGCGCGTTCTCCACGGCCTCGATGATGCGCGCCGTGAGGCTCTGCGAGGCCGCGGCCGTCACCGTCACCTCGATCGTCGAGGAGAGGTTCACCGTACCGGCCCAGACCGTGTCGCCCGGCCCCTTTTCAGCAGGCATCGATTCGCCCGTCACCATCGACTGGTCGAGCGTCGTGCTGCCCGTCTCGATGCGGCCGTCGAGCGGCACGCGGTCGCCCGGCGCCACGCGGATCACCGCACCGGGGCCCACCTCTTCGACGCGCATCTCGGCGAAGCGCCCGCCGCCCTGAGAGACCAGGGCCTTCTCAGGCGCGACGCTCATCAGGTCGCGGATCGAACGGCGCGCACGGGCCATCGAGAGCTGCTCGATCGCTTCGGAGATCTCGAAGAGCGTGAGCACCATCGCCGCCTCGGGCCACGCGCCGATCAGCACGCCGCCCACGACGGCGACCGCCATGAGCGTATTCATGTTGAGCGTGCCCTTCATGGCGGACTGGATGCCCTTGCGGAAGGTCGTGAGGCCCACGAGCGCGATCGCGATGAGGGCGAGCACGAGGGTGATGCCCTTCACCACCATCTCGTCGAGGCTGAAGACGCCGTAGTCGCTCGCGACCTCAAAGAATTCGCAGCCGATGGCGACGGCGAGCGCAAGGAAGTAGCGCTTCCAGGGCGTCTTGTCCTCGAAGACCGCCTCGCGGGTGCGTGCGGCCATCACGGTCGAGTCGTAGCCCGCCGCGGTGATGGCGGCGCGGGCGGTCGCCACCGCTCCCGCGGGAACCGCGATCGTGCGGTTCATGATGTTCACTTCGTAGTCGGTGAGGCCCGCCTTCCTGAACTCGCGCTCGATCTCGCCCGCCTCAACCGGGCAGTCCATTTCGGGGACGGAAATGAGCGTGCGTGCGCCGCCCGCGGTCGCGGGGGCGATCAAGGTCGACGCGTACCCCGCGGCCTTCACGGCCGTCTGCGCCTTTGCGGCGTCGGAGGAATTGATGCTGATCGTGCGGTTCATCACGTCGAGCTCGTACCCCGTGAGGCCGGCCTTCTTGAATTCGCGCTCGATTTCGCCCGCCTCCACCGGGCAGTCCATCTCCGGCACGGAGAGCTTCACACGGCCCGCGGAGGACTCCTGCGGCCCGAGGTCGGGCTCGTACCCCGCGGCCTTGGCTGCGGCGATCGCGCGCTCCACGACCGCGTGGTCGGCGGGAAGCACGACCTCGCGGTTGAGCACGTCGAGCTCGTAGTCGGCGAGCCCCGCCTTCTTGAACTCGCGGTCGATCTCGCCCGCCTCAACGGGGCAGTCCATCTCCGGGACGCGGATGCGCACGCGCTCCTGCGGGGCGTCGGGCGCGTCGAGGCGCTCGAAGGCCTGGCCGGCGGCTTCAACGGCCGCGGCGACGTCCTCCTCCTTCACGCCGGCGTCGTCGGGAATGAGGATGCGCACCGTGCGCACGCCGTAGTCGGGCACGGCCTGGATCGCCGGGGAGAGCGCGAGAAGCGCCTTCTCGACCGGCCGGAACTCAACCGGACAGCACATGCCCGGGAAGTGGAGCGTAATTGTCTTCATCTTGTTGTTATTTCAGAAGAATCTTCAAAAGCGGGGCTGGGGCTCTTGGTCCGTCCCTTTCGTCTGCTTGCCATTTCACACCCTGAAGCCGTTACAATGTCAAGCGCCGACTCACTCCTTAGAATCCCTTTCGGCAGCGCCGTCTTTCCCCGCGGCACCACAAAACCCAGGACCAAGACGAACCTTTCTTAGAGAGGGAGAGGCCGGACGCACGCCGCGCCCGCAGCTCCCGACACCGACAGGCATGCGCATCCGAGATCTCTCCCAACTCACGGGGAACACCCCCGAAACCATCCGCTACTACGAAAAGATCGGTCTTCTGCCGCCGCCGCGGCGCGAAGCGAACAACTACCGTCAGTACGGCGACATCCACGTGAGCCGCCTCGACTTCATCCGGCACTGCCGCAACCTCGACATCGGCCTCACGGACATCCGCGCGCTCCTCGGGGCGCTCGACTCCGGCAGTCGCGAGGGCGCGGACCTCGCGCACCGGCTCATCCACCAGCACCTCGCGCAGGTCGACGCCCGCATCGCCGACCTGAACGAACTGCGCCGCCACCTCACGGACCTCGAAGCGCACTGCCGCGGGGAGAAGTGCGGTGCGGAGACCTGCGGCATCCTCACCGAACTCAACACGCCCGACGCCGTCGAATTCCAATCCGAGCCGCCGCGGACCGCCGAAGAGATCCTGCGCGCCGTCTCGGCCGCGCAGAAGAAGGCGGACCTCGCGGCGGCGCAGCGCCGCTGCGACAACAAGTAGTCACTCATGTTTGAAAGCACTACCATCCACTTCACCTCCGCGGGTCTGCTCATCGCCGCGGTCGCGCCCTGCCTGATCGTTCTCTTCCTCTGGCTCGCCGGCCGCTCGGTGCCGCCCGCCGTGAAGGCGCCGGGCGCGGGCGTAGGCGGCCTGCTGCTCCTCGTCCTCCTGATCCTCGCCGTGAAGGCGGCGCTCTCGCTCTTCGAGCTCGGGCGGCAGGCGGGCGAGGCCGCGCGCGTGATCGCGATGGACGCGCAGTTCGCGTGGCCCGCCATCAAGAGCACGCTTCCCGCGGTCGTGAACGCCGTGAGCATCATCACCGCGCTCGTGCTCCTCACCTTCGGGCGCTCCAAGGGCGCGCTCATGACGGCGCTCGCCGCCGTCTGGATCGCGGGCCCGGGCGATGACTTCCTGAAGTCCGTGATCCTCGGCATTCCCTTCAACCTCTCGCAGGGGTTCGCCGGGATCTCGTTCTTCACGATCCTCGTGACGCTCTACCTTCTCTTTTCGCTCCGTTCGGCCCTCACCTACGGACTCTCGAGCGCGAAGCGCGTCGACTAGGGCCGTCCGCGCGCTCCCGCTCGGTTTAGAATCCCGCCTTCTCCGTTGAGGCCCCGCGGCGCGCAGCAACACCCGACGCGCCCGGAGCCTTCGACGCAGGAGAGACCCCCTCAGGATTCCCAAGGAGTGTGGCATGAGCAGCATCGTCACCCTGGTCCGCAACGCGGACCTCTACGCGCCCGAACATCTCGGCATGCGCGACATTCTTCTCGCCGGCGGCAAGGTGGTCGCCGTTGAAGAGAAGCTCGACGTGAACGTTCCCGGCATGGAGACGGTGGACGCGGCCGGCCGCCGCGTCACGCCCGGCCTCGTGGATCAGCACATCCACGTCACGGGCGGCGGCGGCGAGGGCGGCTGGGCGAGCCGTTGCCCTGAACTCAACTTCTCCTCGCTCGTGAAGGGCGGCGTCACGACCTTCCTCGGCGTTTCGGGCACGGACAGCATGTCGCGCTCGATCGAGAACCTCCTCGCGAAGGTCCGCGGCCTCACGGTCGAGGGCGCCTCGGGCTGGATGTGGACGAGCAACTACGCCTATCCCGTGAGCACGATCACCGGGTCGGCGAAGATGGACCTCTTCACGATTCCCGAGTGCCTCGGCGTGAAGATCGCCATGGGCGACCACCGCTCGTCCTTCCCCTCGAAGGACGAAGTGCTCCGCCTGCTCTCCGAAATCCGCGTCGCGGGCATGCTCACCGGCAAGACCGGGTTCCTGCACGTGCACTGCGGCAACTTCGCCGACCAGATCTTCGACGTCTTCGAGTACTGCATCGAGCGCGGGATTCCCGCCAAGCACATGCGCCCGACCCACGTCGCGCGCCACCCGCAGGTCTTCGACCGCGCCTGCGCCTTCGCGCGCGCGGGCGGCTTCATCGACATCACGACGGGCGGGGGCTGCTACATGGGCACGGCCGCCGACGCGCTCTTCGCCGCGCTCGACAAGGACGTTCCCTTCGACCACATCACCTTCTCCTCGGACGGCCAGGGCTCGATGCCGCGCTTCAACGCCGCGGGCGAAATGGTGGGCTTCGGCGTCGGCTCGATCGACTGCGACCTCGAGGCCGTGCGCTCCGTCGCCGACAAGATCGGCCTCGAGAAGGCGCTCCGCCCGATGACCACCACCATCGCCGACGCGCTCGGCCTCGCCTCGAAGGGGCGCGTGGCCGTCGGCAAGGACGCCGATCTGCTCGTCTTCGACGACGACCTCGCGCTCACCGACGTCTTCATGAAGGGCCGCCGCACGATGCAGGCGGGTGAAGTCGTGGTGAAGGGCGCTTTCGAAGCCTAAGCGCAGTTCCTCCGCGCTTCCTTCCGCAGGAAGCGCTTCGGACATGAAGAAGGGCGGCCGCTCCGGTCTGGAGCGCCGCCCTTCTTCATGTCCGGAGGTGTCCCTGTACGTGGTGCAGCGCAGAATGTTTGTACTTATTGACATCCTCTCCGCCCTGAAGGACGGAGATTCCCTACTGAGTCCTTACGCGTTTTGAGGCGCTTGGGGATCTCTTCGG
>CAJKCQ010000006.1 GCA_905198475.1 uncultured Sutterella sp.
ACGCGTAAGGACTCAGTAGGGAATCTCCGTCCTTCAGGGCGGAGAGGATGTCAATGCAGGCAGACAAGACGCCTTTCGGGGGAGGCGCTGAAAACGCGGACGGCGCGGATTCTTCGTCCGCGCCGCCGGTGGGTGGTCTGCAGCCCCTCCGACTCCAATGCGCTCCCAAAGGAGCGCGTTGGAGCGAGGCGGAGCCTCAAAGCGAAGTCGACCAATCAGAGAAGATGCTTCCCGCTGCGACTCTCCGCCGCCTTCACGGTCTGGGTCTCGACCGGCACGACGTCGAAGCCCGTGACGCGGTGGCCGTTCACCTGCGTGTAGAGCCAGAGATCCATCAGAGCGCCCGGAACGGCGCCCTTCGCAAGGTCCTTGGACTTGAAGGTGAAGACCACGTCCTCAAAGCCGTCGCCGTTGACGTCCTTGAACTCCACCGTCTGCGCCGGAGCAAAGTTCGTGAACTTGCGGGTCGAATTGAGTTGGTTGGCGCTCATGCCGGCGCGGGTCGCCTTGATGTTCGCTCCCTTCACTTCGTGATCCTTGGAGCCCAAAAGCGCGAAGGCGACGGGATCGTCGGAATCGGCCTTCACGACGTCGGCGAGGATCTTCACCTGCATCGGCATCAGGCGGGCGTTCTCAGCCTTCATGAGCTCGAGCACCTCGTCGTAGGCCTTCTGGTTGTAGTCGTGCAGGAACTTCGTGCGCGCCTCGCCCTTGAGGGCGGCGGCCTCCTTCGTCACGGCCGAGCGGGCGGCCAGGAACTTCGCCTCTTCGGCGTGGATGAGCTCGGTGCGGTGCGCGATCTCGCCGCCCCGCAGATAGTCGATCGCATTCGTGCCGGCGCTAAAGACGCTGTGAGGCGTGAACTCCGCGCGGAAGTCGAACATCCCGGGGGTGCCCGCGAAGTGCTCCTTCGTCGCCGTCGCGGCGTCCACGAAGGACGTGCCCGCGGCCGGACCCGCGAGCGGATAGATCGGCACGAAGACCGACTGGCAGGGACGGCCCAAAGTCTTCCAGGCCTCGGTGAGGGTGGGATCCGACGTGAGGTTGTAGACGATCGCGTCGTGCGAGGTCGTGCGGCAGATGCCTTCCGAAGCGCTGTGGTAGAGCGCCTGCTCCTCACCGATGTAGCTCTCGTGCTGGCGCAGAAGCTCCATCGCCTCTTTGACGCCGAGCTTGTGGTCGAGCTTCACGCTGTAGGGAAACTTCTCGGGATCGTTCATCTCGATCCCCGTCAGGTACTTCCAGGCGATCACGTTGCGGTTGGCGTTCCAGCGCTCCGCGCGGATGCTTTCGGGAGCGACGATTTTGCGCCAATTGAAGATCGGATCCTTCGGGTCGTGCCGCCCGTCCTTGTCGGCGCGTTCGACCTGCTTGGGTTCAACCCTCCAGTTCTCATGGTCGCGCAGATCGACCTTGTCCATCATGAAGACATTCGGGATGTAGACCACTTCGTCGTCCTGAATCCGGTGCGCGGCCCACGAGTCGCCTTGATGAATGGCGAGCTGCCAGGCCTCGTTCGCGTCCACGAACGTGTAGGTGCGGCCGTCATGGAAGTAGCCGTACTCGTGAAGGAGCTCCGTCGCGATCTTCACGGCCTCGGCGGCGGAGTGTGCGCGCTCGGCGACGAGCCGGCGGATGCCGTAGCCGATGCCGCCGTCCTTCACCTCCATGCGGTCCGCATCGAAGATCTCGCCGCACCAATTGGTCGCGATCACGACGCCCGCGTCGTTGAAGAACCCGTCGGCGAAGGACGCGCCGTCGGGAACGAGTGTCTCCGTCCAGTAGAAGCCGAGCGTCTCCTCGACCTGCGGAATCGCGGCGGCCTTGGGCTCGAACTTGATCATCTCACCCTTCTTGTGCTTGGCGGGCGGCACATAGTGCTGCAGGTTGAAGAGACGTCCGCCGTTGTCCTCGTTGTGGGCGACGATGATGTTGCCGGTAGCCGAAACGGCCTTGCCGACAATGAGTGTGCTGCACGCCTGCGCGGTGCCGGCAAAGGCCAGGATGGAGGCCGCGGCGACGGCGGCCTGAACGAACGTCTTCTTCATTTTTCTTTTCCTTTGGTGGTGGTCCCGAAGTGGTCTTCGGTTGGAGGAAGACCTCAGTGTAGAGACCGCCTCAACCTCCGCCCACCTAGGAAACCCGTAGAAAGACGCATTCATCCTGTTTTTCACAACGCGCGAAACATGCACCTCCGCCGACATTATCTATGTTCCGCCGCAATTCAAGGGTTTTCATCTACGCATTTCCACGAATGGCCACGGCGCGGACAAGAAGCGCACAAGAAAAAGGCCGCGGCGCTTCCCTCCGAAGAAGGAAGCCTCCGCGGCCCTTGAGCCCGTTCAGGCGGTTCCTATCCAGAGGATCGGAGCCGCCCGTCTTGGCGTGATGCCGGACTACTTCGCGAGCTTGGCCGCGAGCGCGCGGCAGGTGTCCGAGCCGTCGGCGACGAGGCCGTAGTCGGCGACCTCGAAGATCGGGGCTTCGGGATCCTTGTCCACGGCGACGATCACCTTGGCGTCCTTGATGCCGGCGGTGTGCTGAATGGCGCCCGAGATGCCGAAGGCCATGTAGAGCTGCGGGGCGATCATCTTGCCCGTCTGCCCGACCTGCCAGTCGTTGGGGCAGAGGCCCATGTCCACGGCCGTGCGGGTGGCGCCCACGGCCGCGCCGATCGTGTCGGCGAGGGACTCAAGCGCCTTGAACCCCGCCTCGTCGATGAGGCCGCGGCCGCCCGCCACCACCACCTTGGCGGAGACGAGTTCGGGACGGTCGCTTTCGGTTTCGGTGAACTTCACGAAGCGCGAGCCGTCGTCGGCCTCGGGGCAGGCGACGGTCTCGACGGGGGCGGCGGCGTCCGCTTCACCCACCGGCTCGAAGGCGGTCGTGCGGATGGTGCCCACCACCACGTCCTCCGAGGTCTCAACCGTGGCGAGGAGCGACCCGGCGTAGATCCCGCGAACGAAGGTCTTCGGCCCCTTGACGGCGACGACGTCCGAGACGGCGGAGCGCCCGAGAAGGGCGGCGGCGCGGGGCATCGCGGCCTTGCCGAGCGCAGTCGCGGGGAAGAAGACGTGGGTGTAGCCCGGGGCTTCGGCGACGACGAGGTCGGCGAGGACTTCGGGGAGCTCCTGCGCGAGCTTGGGGTTCTCGGCGAGGAGCACCGTGCGCACGCCCTTCAACTTCGCGGCGGTGTCGGCGACCGACGCGCAGTCGTTGCCGGCGACGAGGACGTCCACGGCGTCCGTCATTTCGAGGAGCGCCGTGAGGGCCTGGGCCGTCGCGGGGCGGAGGTTCTTGTTGTCGTGATCGGCGATCAGAAGCGCGGTCATTCTTGCGGCCCTCCCTTAGAGCACGTGCGCTTCATTGCGAAGCTTCTCAACGAGTTCATCAACGCTCGAAACCATCACGCCGGCCTTGCGGGCGGGCGGCGGCTCGACGCAGAGCGTGCGGATGCGCGGTGCGGCATCGACGCCGAGGTCGGCCAGGGCGATCGTTTCGACGGGCTTCTTGCGGGCCTTCGCCATCGAGGGGAGCGTCACGTAGCGGGGCTCGGCGAGGCGCAGGTCCGCGGTCACGACCGCGGGGAGCGCGAGCGACACCGTCTGGGTGCCGCCGTCGGTTTCACGCGTCACGAGGACGCGGCCGTCGTCGCCGAAGGCGATTTCGCCGGCGAAGGCGCCGAGCGGGCACTTCAGGAGCCCGGAGAGCATGGGGCCGGTCTGACCGCAGTCGTCGTCAATCGCCTGCTTGCCCAAGAGAATGAGGCCCGGGGCCTCCTTCTCAACGATCTTCGCGAGGATCTTCGCGGCGGCGAGCGGTTCGACCACGTCGTCCGTCTGCACGTGGATCGAGCGGTCCGCGCCGATCGCCATCGCGGTGCGCAGAACGTCCACCGACTTGGCGCCGCCGATCGTCACGGCGACCACCTCCGTCGCCTTCCCGGACTCCTTGAGCTCGACGGCCTCTTCCACAGCGATTTCGTCAAAGGGATTCATCGCCATGCGGGCGAGCTTGATGTCCGGTCCGGAGTGGTCCGGGAGCGGGCGCACCTTGACCTTGGCGTCAACGACCCGCTTCACAGCAACTAAGATCTTCATCGAAGGCAATTCCTAATAGTGTCGCCGCCCGGCAAGGACGGCGCGGCACCATCAGGCCGCGGTCCCCGGGCGGGAGAAAGCACGGACGGCGCAGCTCCTCAACCTTCCGGGGAAGCCGGCGTCCGCGCGCAGTGAGAGGGGATTATAGCGGCGCTCTACGCCCGAAAAACCTTGGAAAATCTCGACTTTTGCGGCCCGCGGAACGCTTCCCCGCACCTCGGGGCTGCTGCTTGACGGCCCCCTCGAAGATCAACTCAAGAAGCCGCCTCAGAGGACGACCTGCAGCACCGCCGCCGCGAGCACCGCGTAGCGGATGAGCTTGCCCAGGGCGATCACCGCGAGCGAGAGCCACGGGTCGATCCTGAGCCACCCCGCGGCGAGCGGCAGCGCGTCGCCCACTACGGGAAGCCACGAGAAGAAGAGCGCCCACGCGCCCCAGCGCCGGAGCCACTCGATCGCTCTCGAGGTCTTCTTCATTGTCGGAATGAAGCGTCCGATCGCCCAGGAGGTCATCGCTCCGAGCGTGTTTCCGGCGGTCGCGACGGCAACGAGCCAGAGCGTGTTCTGCGGCTGCCCCGCGATTGCGCCCGAGAGGAGCACTTCGGAGCCGCCGGGAAAGAGCGTCGCGGAGACGAAGGCGGCGAAGAAGAGCGCAACGTCGATCCGCTCGCTCGCGAGGAGCGCGATGATCCAGGCCGTCATCGACCTTCGACCTTGTCAACCTGCACCGGTTGGGATTCGTCCGCCGGGAGCCTCTCGGCCTCCGTCCACGTCGAATAGGGACGGCGGGCAAGCGCGGCGTTGAGGTACCGCGCTACGCCCGTCACCTCGCGGCCGAGCCACGCGGGCTTTTGAAAGGGGGCGTCAGGGTCCGGGAGCTCGATCTCGGCGACCACGAGCCCGGCGTTGGCGCCGTGGAAGTCATCCACCTCCCAGACGAGCCCCGTTCCCGACGCTTCGGGAATCCGGGTGCGAGTCTTTTCGATGAGGGGCTTGATCGCGAGCTTCTCGAGCATCTCCGTGCAGTCCGCGAACGGGATGGGGTACTCGAACTCTAGCCGCGACGCGCCTTTGGCGGCGCCCTTCACGGTGATCACGGCGCGGGGGCCTTCGGTGCGGATCCGCACGCTCCGGTCCTTCTCCGCGGCGAAATACCCCTGCCGGAACTCAACCCCCGGCGCGAGCCCGCGCCAGAGGTCGTTCTTCACGAGAAACCTGCGCTCGATCTCCACGGCCATGTCGACTGTCCCTTCAAAGGCCTTCAGCGGAAGAGCGCCTTCATCTCGGCGGTGCGCTTCAGGGCTGCCTCGACAGCCTCGTCCATCATCGCGTCGATGTCGCGGTTGTTCATGACTTCGAGCGCCTTCGCAGTGGTGCCGCCCTTGCTCGTCACCTTCTCACGGAGCCACGAGAAGGGCTCGCCCGACTGGCGCGCCAACATCGCCGCGCCGTAGACGGTGCCGAGCGCGAGGGCGTGGGCCGACGCCTCGGGCAGACCGCGCTTCAGGCCCGCCTTCTCCAAGGCCTCCATGAAGCGGAAGACGTAGGCGGGGCCGCTCCCCGGGATGGCGCCGACCAGGTCGATTCCGGCTTCGGAGTCCACCTCCACGACCTCGCCGCCTGCGCGAAGCACCCGCCGGGCGGCGTCGGCCGCCGCTTCTGGGGTCCCCTCGGGGATCCAGAGGCCGGAGACGCCGCAGCCCACCATCGCGGGGGTGTTGGGCATCGCGCGCAGAACGCGGTAGCCGCCGAGCCACCTCGAGAGCGCCGCGGATTCAATCCCCGCCGCAATCGAGAGGGCGGAGCCCGCCGGATTGAGGAGTGCCTTCACGGGCTCCAGGGCCTTCTGCATCGTCTGCGGCTTCACCGCGAGGACGAGAAGATCGCAGGCCGTGACCCAGTCGCCGAGCTCCAGATGGATCTCGGCGCCCTGTGCCGCCAAGGGCGCGAGCTTCTCTTCGTGGTGGTCGACGACGTGCACCGTGAGGTCCGCGTGCTCACCGCGCAGAAGCCCGCCCACGAGGGCCGTTGCCATGTTGCCGCCGCCCAGGAATCCAACCGTCAGCATCCTCTTCTCCTTTATCCCTCTTCCGAGGGGGGTGAATTTGTAGTATTTGATTGCGCCGCCTTCAGCCGCTTCAGACGCGGTTCCCGTAGAACCGTTCGCCGAAGATCGCCCGGCCGATGCGCACCATCGTGGAGCCCGCCTCAACGGCCTCCTCCAAATCCGCGCTCATCCCCATCGAGAGGGTGTCGGCCTGCGGATGCGCCTTCTGGAACTGAGCAAAAAGCGTGCGCATCGCGAGAAGCGGCTTCATCCGCTCTTCGTGCGCATCGGCCGGAGCCGGAATCGCCATCAGGCCGCGCAAACGCACGTTCGGCAGCGCCTCGACGGCGCGGGCGAGGTCTTCGAGATCCTCGGGCTTCACGCCCGACTTCGTCTCCTCGCCGTCGATGTTGACCTCGATGAGGAGGTTGAGGGGCGGCATGCCGGCGGGGCGCTGCGCGCTGAGGCGCTCGGCGATCCGCAGCCGGTCGATCGACTGCACCCAGTCGAAGCGCTCGGCGACGCCGCGGGTCTTGTTCGCCTGCAGCGGCCCGATGAAATGCCATTCGAGCTGGAGTTCCGGATGGTGCTCGCGGAACCAGTCCACCTTGGCGCATCCCTCCTGCGCGTAGTTTTCGCCGAAGGTGCGGGCGCCCAATTCGGCGCATTGGAGCAGCGCCTCGGCGCCAAAGGTCTTGCCGACGGCGAGAAGCCGCACGCTTCCCTCGGGGCGGCCCGCCTTCGCCTCGGCCTCGTGAAGCTCTTTGACGACATGCGCCCAGCGCCCGGGCAGACCCGGCTGAAGTTCGGTCATAAATCCCCTCATTGGAGCACCGCTCGGGCGGAGGCTGCGCCCCTCCCGAGCGGTGCGGCTCGTTCGTGATGGAGACGAAAGTCTACCGCCCATGCACGCAGGCCGCTCCGGGCAGAACGGCGCCTCATCCGCTTCGGAGTACTTCGGTTCGCCGCGCCGGATTTGATGAATGTCAAGAGAATCGTTCGCCTGCGTGCAGCCTCGCGGCGGTTTGATCCTGCGCCGCGGCAGGGGTCTCGACGGACCGCTGCGCCCTCAGGATCACTTTTCGGCCCCGCCGCCCGTCCGCCCCTGCAGCTCTAGGAGTGCGGCACATCGATGAAGATCATGACGTGTGAAAAGACTGAGTATCACAATCCTTTTCGAACTACCGAAATTATTTTCAATGCATTGATGTTTATGAAATTTGCTGAACTCCTCTCCGCAGAAGATCAACACAAAGGATCACATAGAGATCTCAAAAGTGAAGAGGTGGATACACTCGGAGGAAAGACAACGGCCGCGACATCCCGACACCTTCCGGCCGCCGATTTCCACCCGCGCCCCGCGCGCTCTTGTGCGTCCATGCGCCCTTTTCCCGGAGGTCCGCCATGCTCTCCCGTTCACTCGCCGCCGACCCGAAGCCCGCCACTCCCGTCTGGAGCGCGCTCGTTGAAAAGTCCCGCTCCTGGTTCTCCGAGGAGAAGACCGCGGAGAAGCGCGGGGAGAAGCGCGGCGCCGTCACCTCGGGGATCGCGCCGCTCGACCGGATGCTCCCGGAGGGCCTTCCCACCGCAGGGTTCACGGAGGTGCTGTCGTCCGCCGCCGGGCGGCCGGAATTCCGGCTGATGCTCGCCGCGGCCGCGCGCCTCGAATCCTGCGTCTGGGTGCTGCCCGCGAAAGGCTTCGAGCCCTTTGCGCCGGCCTTCGAGGCGGCGGGCGTGGATCTCACGCGGCAGCTCTTCGTCGCGCCGCCTTCGCCCGAAGCGGCCTTTGAGGCTGCGCGCAAAGCGGCGGCGAGCGGCGAGGCGCGGGCGGTCTTCGCGTGGCTCGCACCCCTCGCGCCGGAAGCGGACCGCCGGGCGGTGCGGCGTCTGGCGCTCGCGGCCGAAACCTGCGGCGCCGCGGTCTACGCCGTGCGGCCGGCGGCTCTGGCATGTCTTCCCGCCGCGGGGAGGTTCCGCCTCCAGCTCACGCCCGCGGACCGCACGACGCTGCGGGTGCGGGCTCTGAAGCGCGGGGCCTACCGCACGCATGCGGCGGAGTGCCTCGTGCCGCTTTCGGACTTCGTCGAAGAGACCTCCGCCGGGACGAACAAAGTGGGCAATGCGAACACTGTTCCCGCCAAGTCCGCCGCCCGCGAACCGTCGCTCTTTCCCGACCCCGTATTCGCCGCCTGACTCCCCTGCGCCGCCGACAGCCCTCTTTGGAATGCTTCTCCCGCCATGATCTCCGCCGTTCTCTTTCTCCCGCAGCTTCTCTTCTCCTCCGTACCGGAACGCCTCGCCCTGCATGCGGCCGGGGCGGAACTTCCCGCCGCGGTGCTTGTTGAAAGCGTCGTCGCCGCGAGGAACGCCTCTGCGGCCGCACGCGGGGTGCGGATCGGCATGTCGGGCGAGGCGGCGCTCTGCGCCTTTCCGACGCTGCAGTTCGCCCGGACCTCGGCCGCGGGATTCGCGGAGCTGGCAGCCGTCCTCACGACGCTCGCCCACGCGCACGCGCCGGCCGTCTCCGTCGTGAAGTCGGCGGGGTCGGGGGCGGCGGCGCTCTTTCTGGCGCTTTCCACCGACGCGCCGGAAGCCCGCATTGAATCGCTTTCGCAGAGCGCCGCGGCATTGGGCTTCATCAACACCTGCGCCGTTGGGAGCTCTCCGGAAGCCGCGCTCCGCGCGGCCGTCGACAAAGCCCGCGGCGCGGGGCTCGACTGGGACGCCGAGGCGCTCATGAAGGACCTGCCGGTACGGGTCGCGCAGGGGCTCCCCGTGACGCGCCGCGACGACGTGCTGCAGCTGCGCGCCTCGCTCGCCAACGCCGAACGCGGACAGGTCGCAGCCCGCCTCACCTCGGCCTTCGCGGCCTGGGCGGATTCGGGATCGGTGGGGAGCGCCGAAGTGGCGCTTTCCGTACGTGACCGCCTCGGCCGCCCGATCCTGCCGCGGGACGCGGCCCCGCTCGTCTGGCGGCGGCCGGCGCTCGAAGCGGAATCGGCTGCGGCGATGAACCGCGTGCGGCACGCGGTGCTCGAAGCCGTCTGGGCTTCGCAGGGAAGTCTCGAGCTCACCGCGCGGCCGATGCTCGAGCGCTCGTCTCCGGGCGACGAACCGTCCACCCTCGCGGCGTCGCTCACCGCCCACTTCGGCCGCGCGCGGGTCTTCCAGATCTCGCGCTCGGCTCCCAAGGGCGCCGCCGGCCCCCAGCAGCGCCGCACGCCCGCGGGGAGCTTCGCGGCGCACCCGCTCCACCGCCCGGGCCTCCCCGCCGCGGCGCCGAAGGCGGGCGGGCCGGTGCCTGCGGAAGTCTTTCCCACACCGCGGGAGCTCGCGCTCGAGGGCCTCAGGCCCGTCCTGAACGGCCCGCTCTCGATCCTGCGTCCGGTGCCGGCTCCCGAAGGGTTCGACCCCGAGCGGCACTTTTCGCACTTCATGGCGTCGAGCGCCGCGGGGGAGCTCCTGTGCATCTCGCGGGACCTCCGCTCGGGACGGTGGTATCTCGAAGGGCGCTTCGCGTGATTGTTTGGGAAGTGGGTTCAAGCGCCTGAACCTTCCTCCTCGAGCGGGACGCAATGCCCGTTCCCGCCCGCGAAAGAGACCGTGCGGCTCTGTTAGACTTTTTCGCCCCCGGACAGACTTCTCCGACGAGAGAAGCACCCCAAAAAAACCTCCCCCGCGAGGCGACCCTTGCCGCACGCCGTACTGCTTCACAGCTGCTGCGCCCCCTGCTCGAGCGCCATTCTTGAGTGGCTTCTCGCGCACGACTACGCACCGACCGTCTTCTACTTCAACCCGAACATCTTCCCCGCCGAGGAGTACCTCGTGCGGAAGAACGAGTGCCAGCGCTACTGCGCAAAGCTCTCCGTCCCCTTCGTGGATGGCGACTACGACCACGCGCTCTGGCGCGAGGCGGTGCGGGGGCTTGAGAACGAACCCGAACGCGGGCGGCGCTGCCGCGCGTGCTTCGGCGTGCGCATGCTCGCGACGGCCCGGACGGCCGCCCGTCTCGGGATCCGGGAGTTCACGACGACTCTGGCGGGGAGCCGTTGGAAGCGGCTCGACCAGATCCGCGAGGCGGCGCTCGAGGCGGTGCGCCTCACGCCCGGGACCGAATACTGGGACATGAACTGGCGCAAGGGCGGCCTGCAGCAGCGCCGCGGAGAGCTCCTGAAGCTCGAAGGCTTCTACAACCAGCTCTGGTGCGGCTGCGAATTCTCGATGGGACACCTCACGGAGCGCGACGAGACGGAAATCCCCGTCTATGCGCGCGGCTTCGTGCGCAGCCTCCGTAACGCCCGCCCGGCGCCCGCCGAAGCGGACGACCGCCCCACCGCCCCCTGCACCGCCTGCGGGGAATTCAAGAAGGAGTGACCGACATGGCTGCACTGCTCTCCGTTCTCGCCTACGTCGTCATCATCGTGGTCGGCGTCGTTCTGAGGCAGTTCGGCCTCGTGCCGCGCGACCTCGCCAAGCCCGTCGGATTCCTCATTCTCAACGTGACGCTCCCCTGCGCGATCGTCACGTTCCTCTCGGGCGTGAAGTTCGACCCGGCGCTCCTCTTCACGATCCTGCTGCCGATCGCGGCGACCTGGGTGATGATCGGCGTCGCGTGGCTCCTCACGCATCGGCGGGCGGACGCCGCGCAGGCGACGCCCTTCGCGATGCTCAACATGTCGAGCTACAACGTCGGCACCTTCGCAATGCCCTTCACGATGGGGCTCGTGCCCCCGCTCGGCTTCCTCGTGATCTGCCTCTTCGACGTCGGCAACGGCGTGATGTGTGCAGGCGGCACCTACGCCTTCGCCTGCCGGGGCTCGGGCGGAGCCTGGGCCGCGATGAAGGGCGTCGCCCATGCGCTCCTGCGCGCCGCTCCGCTCTGGACCTACATCTGGGTGATCGCGCTCACGTTCATGGACGTGACGCTCCCGAAGCCCCTCCTTCACGTCTTCGAGGTGATCGGGAGCGCCAACTCCTTCCTCTCGATGCTCTTCATCGGGCTTTCGATCAACCTCGCGGTCAATTGGGAGAAGTTGAAGGGTCTTCTGGGCCTCATGGTCGTGCGCTACCTCGTCAACGCCCTTCTGGCGCTCCTCCTCTTTTTCACGCTTCCCTTCCCGCTCGAAGTCCGCCAGGCGATCACGCTCGTGATGATGTCCCCGCTTCCCGTCCTCGGCATCGTCTTCACGATGAAGGCGAAGCTCGACTGGGAGTCCGCCGCCAACATCAACTCCATCTCCGTTGCGGCCTCCATCGTGATCATGTGCGCGATGCTCTCGGTCTTCACCGCGTGACCTTCGCGCCGACCTCGTCCGCGGCGCAGCCGCCGCGGACTGTGCGACTCTTCGCCCCCCTTCTTCGCCGCCCGGGAGCCCTGCTCTCCCGGGCGGTTCACTTTTGCGTCACGCAGAACTCACAACTCCGTCAGGAAGTCTTCATCCCGGCCTCATGCGGCCGACACCGGGCCGTCATGCGGGGGCTCCAGAATCCAAGGCAGGTCCTTCGACGCGCGCTCCTCCCGCTCCTTCACCCTTGAGGCGAGGGGCCTCCGCTCAGGACTCATCAACGATCCGCACGCTTTCCTGGAGACCCCACTACCATGACCATGAACACCTCCCGCCGCACGCTCCTGCGCTCCGCGTTCGTCGGCACCGCCGGCACCGCCCTCGGCCTCACGGGCTTTGGCGGCCTCAACCCGATCGCCGCCGCCGCGGAAGCGCCCAAGCGCGCCCGCACCGTTGCCGAGGTGATCCGCATGACGCCCGTTGAAATCGCGCGCGAGAGCGAAGTGGTGCAGACCGCCTACAAGGTGCTCCTGAAGAGCGCCTCGCAGTTGAAGGACGCCAAGGTCCGCGAGACCGTGACCGCGATCCTCAAGAACCCGGACGTCACGCTCGACCTCTCGCGCGAGGCCGACCTCGTCAAGACGCTTAAGGCCGCGGGGTACCTCGGCGCCAAGGACGACGCGGTCTTCCCGCCGATCGAGAAGTCCGGGCGCTCTCCTCAGCCCACCTGGAGCGCTCCGGGTTCGGGCTACGGCTCGCACCACGCCTATCCGGGCGGCCTCGTCGTTCACGTCGCGCTGAACGTCCTGTCAGCCGAAAAGCTTCTTCAGAGCTACGCCGACAACAACCGCTGCTACCTTTCGGTCGACGACGCCGTGGGCGGCGAACTGCTTCACGACCTCCACAAGCCCTGGGTCTTCGCCTGGCAGAAGGACAACTCCTGCCGCAAGGAGGAGACCCTCGCGATGACGGGCGAGCACCACGTGCTCTCGCTCGCCGAATCCATGCACCGCGGCCTCCCCGCGACCTTCTGCACCGCGCAGGCCTGCGCCCACGAACACCCGGGCTCTCAGAAGGGGCTCGAACTGGTGGTCGGTTGGATCAAGTGCGCCGCGATCATCGCCGGTGTGGATCCGGTGGAGAAGGGGTACCTCGCGAAGGACGGCAAGACCCTTCCCGAACCCTTCCGCTCCGAAGGCTTCGTCGTGCACCTCGCCGACCACGACTGGGTGCTCTCGGTTCCCGCCTGCCAGTGGACAGTCGAAGCGTTGAAGCGCCTCATGCGTGAGAAGTACGGCGTCGACGCGGAAAAGCGCCCGGCCGACTTCAATGCGCTCAGGAACTACGTCCTCGCGAACCTCACCGCGATGCGGCTCCACGCGATCCGCTCGAGCGAGGGCGAAGAGGCCTTCGCCGCGGACGTCGCCCGCGTGCTGAAGGCCTGACGCGGGTCGACAGAACGCCCTAATCTCTCGCGCCCGTCCGTCTAGTCGGCACTCGACCGGGGGAGCGGGCGTTTTTGCTGGGTGTCGAGAAAAAGCGGAATCGCGGGAGCTGACGGGCCAATCCGCACCCGCTGCGGCCGCTCTATTCAGAATCGAGCGTCTCGAACAAATCACCTCTCCGGAAGGTGGCGGAGAGTCGCTGCAGAGAAAGCGTCGACGTTTTTTCTCCGTAAAGCCGCGTCAGAGCATCCCCCAGGCGATCCAACGCTTTCTGATAGTAGGCATCCTTATTCTCGTTGAACTTTTCATCGAGCTCGCCGAAATTGCGGTGGTCCACCTTTTCGATCGACAAGCCTAGATCATCCAACAGCTCCTCACCAACCAGCATCGCCAGATAATGCGACGCATACGGAACGAAGTTCGGGGCACCAACGCCCGCCGTTCTGCGTCGCACCTCAACGTCACGATAAATTTTGACTGCGAGCAATGCTTGGGGGGGCATTCAATCCCTTGAAAATGCGCTCATAGAGCTTTCCAAAGTGCTCGCTCCTGAAGAAGCGCCCCTGCTGAGGCTTTCGTCGCCAAATGGAAAGCACGGCTACCGCGACCATGTTGCTCGTGATCACGAGCGGCCCAGTCACGACCGAAGCGTCACGCTGGCGACGATAGGTATAGCCCAAAATGTGAAACCCTTCTTCGAGTCTCTTTTGGTAGATGTCGTTTGAATGCAAATCACTCATCTCCACCGGATTCTGACTGTTCGTTGCATACGTAACAAGGCGAACAAAATCTTCATCCTCTTCGTTCACCTGATAGGCGCGCACCAGGAGATAAGCATCCGGAATATTCCCTTCCGAAGTATTCTTAAAAGTTTCAAAAATAGTTCGACAAGTTTGCCCGCCATTGATCACCTGCAGACCATCCACCGACACAATGTGATCTGCCTGTTGAAAAGCATTGTGGTCAAAGTGGCTGCAAATGATCGTGATGCCGTTGTTGTAGAAATAGAACTGATCAGCATGATCCGAATTGAGCGTCTGCTCGATATCCTCATTCACTCGATTACCTCGCAAACTCAAATACTTGCGAATGTTCCTCTGAAGGAGTTGATCGCCGTATTGACGGTAAAGCGCCACGATCTCTTTCACGTGAATGCGGCCTATAAGTACGCGCTTGAAGACTTGATCCTCAACAATCAGCTTCCCAGAGAGCGGCAACCTCACTCTATCAATCGAATTAGGTCGTCTTAACAGAGAAATCAAATCATGATGATTGAAGTGTTTGAACTCAACACTCGAACCAAATCGCTTTTTGCTATTCTCAACATTTTTTTGGGCAGCCTCATCCCATTCCATCCCATTGTTGCAGAGAAAAATCCGGACGCGAGGAATATAACCCTCACGAACGAGCGAACGCGCCTCCTCAACTTTCGACAAAAGTCGAGGATTCATCGCGATCTTTTTGGACGGATCAAACAAAACCTCCGCAGTTCCAGCAATCTGTCCAAGTGCGTTAGCGGGGAAGTTCGCATTCCCGCTGAGGTCCTTTTTGTATTTTCCCTGGTAGAGCGTCACGGTGAACCCGTTGTCGTCCACATCCCCCATGACGAAGGCGTCCACACTGGCATCGTCCGCACCGTCAGTGATGGAGTCAAAGGCTTCCTCATAAGACATTTCGTTGGTGCGAGCAACACACATCAGCACGAAGGCCTTCGAGCGTCGCCGATCTTCCGTTTCACCGGCGAACCACTCCGGGTGTTTGTCAAGAATGCCGGAGATCTGTTGATCCACCAGCAGGGCGTCCAGATCGTCCATGAGTATCCTTTGTTCCGTAAGTCGCCGCCCATCCCGATCCCTGCTCATGGGAAGTCCCGTCGCCGAGCAGGAGCGGCACGGCTTAGGATATTTTAGAGAGATGCCCAATAGTTAGCTTTGGAACGAGTCTTGGAACGTGAAAGAGCCCCCGCCGCCCCCAACCGACGCGCGCCTAAAATAGGTGAAAATTCTCAGCCCGTCCCTTGGAGCTAACTCCAAATGCCTATCTTCCTCACCCTCCTGCTCGCGATCCTGACGATCGTCGTGCTTCTCAGAAAGCGCGTCATGATCGGCCTCGCGATTCTCGCCGCAGGCTTCGTCATGTGGCTCTGCAACGACCGCTCGCTCATGACCTTCTGGACGTCTGCGGTCGAAACGGTGACGCTGCCGCGCACCTACGACCTCTTCTTCGCCCTCTACTTCGTGATGTGCCTCGAGGTGCAGCTGCGCAAGTCCGGCACGCTCAAGAAGATGGTGGACGCCCTCAACCGGCTCTTCTCCTCGGTGCGCATCACGCTCGCCGTCATGCCCGCCTTCCTCGGACTCCTGCCCTCCCTCGGCGGCGCACGCTTCTCCGCCCCGATCGTGCAGCAGGCGAGCGCCAACATGACGATTTCGCCCGAAAAGAAGGCGGCGATCAACTACTACTTCCGCCACATCTTCGAAACGGCGAGCCCGACGGTGCCCGGCATGCTGCTCGCCTGCACCATCACGGGAATCCACCTCTCGGACTTCGTGCTCCACCTCTTCTGGTTCGCGGTGCTCTCCTTCATCGTGGGCTGGTTCGTGATGCTCGCCCCCCTCAAGAAGTTCGACCACGTGAAGAAGCCCGAGGACACGGGCGCCTCTCGCTGGGTCGACCTCGGCAACGTCGCGCTCGCGGTCTCTCCCGTCGTGCTCAACATCCTCCTCATGCTCGTCTTCAACATGCCCGCGGGCATCGCGATGGGCGTGGCGGTGCTCGCGCTCATTCCGACCTTCGCGCTCCTCAAGCGCCCCGTGCCGATCATCGACATCTTCAAGGACGCTTTCGACGTGAAGCTCCTTCTCAACGTCGTGATGATCCTCTACTTCATCTCGCTCCTTACCGGAACGGGCGTGCTCGACGAGACTCTCGCGGCGCTCAAGGCCCTGCCGCTTCCGATGCCCGTGATCTTCGCGCTCATCTCCGTCCTGATGGGGCTTCTCACCGGCATGAGTCAGGGCTACATTGCGATGATCATGCCGATTGCGGCCGCCGTCGCTCCGGGCAGCCTCGTGTATGCCGGCATCGGCATGGTCTTCGGCTGCGTCGGGCAGATGCTCACCCCGGTGCACCTGTGCTTCACGATCTCCGTGGACTACTTCAAGGCGGACTTCCTCAAGACCCTGAAGAGCATCTTCATCTGCGAGGCGATCCTCTCGGTGGTCTTCGCCGCCTGGACCTATTTCACATGGGCCTAAGCACTCCGTCCTAGAATGGGCGGCTAGACTTGTGAACACTTCTGAAGACGACCGCTGCGCTGCGTTCCGCAACCGTTCCCTCAAGGAACCCGGAAGGCCGGCGGTCTTCTCTTCCGGCCGTCTTGGACGCCCTTGAGGGCGTTCCGGCGGCCGGCGCACCACGCAATCATTCAGACTTCCACGAAAGCTTTTCCCACAAGGATTTCAGAAATGAAGGAAATTCGCACCCGCATCGCGCCGAGCCCCACCGGCATGATGCATCTCGGTACCGCGCGCACGGCCATCTACTGCTGGGCCGTCGCCCGTCACTTCGGCGGCAAGTTCCTGCTGCGCATTGAGGATACCGACCAGGTGCGCTCCACCAAGGAGGCCGTGCAGGTCATCCTCGACGGCATGAAGTGGCTCAACCTCGACTACGACGAGGGCCCCGTCTATCAGATGGACCGCCTCGCGCGCTACAAGGAGGTTGTGGACCAGATGCTCGCCGACGGCCGCGCCTACTACTGCTACGCGACGCCCGAAGAGCTCGACGCCCTGCGCGAGAGCCAGCGCGCCGCGGGCCTCAAGCCCCGCTACGACGGCCGCTGGCGTCCCGAGAACTGCAAGGGCCGCCCGATTCCCGAAGGCGTGAAGCCTGTAATCCGCTTCCGCAACCCCGACGAGGGTGCGGTCACGTGGGACGACGCCGTCTACGGTCCCATCACCGTCCAGAACTCCGAGCTGGACGACCTCATCATCATGCGCAACGGCATCCCCACCTACAACTTCGCCGTGGTGGTGGACGACTGGGACATGAAGGTGAGCCACGTGATCCGCGGCGCGGACCACATCAACAACACGCCGCGCCAGATCAACATCTACCGCGCGCTCGGCGCCGAGGTTCCGGTCTTCGCGCACCTGCCCCTCATCTGTGGTCCGGACGGCCAGAAGCTCTCGAAGCGCCACGGCACCGTCTCGGTCCTCGAGTACGAAAAGCAGGGCTACCTCCCGGAAGCGATCTTCAACTACCTCGCCCGCCTCGGCTGGGGCCACGGCAACATGGAGAAGTTCTCCCGCGAGGAGCTCGCCGAAGTCTTCGACCTCAAGGACTGCTCGCGCGCCTCGGCCCGCATCGACTGGAAGAAGCTCGAGTGGCTGAACGGCCAGTACATGAAGGAAGCCGACGACGCCCGCCTCGCGGAGCTCGTCGCGCCGCGCATTGAGGCCCGCGGCGGCGTCATCGCCGGCGGCCCGGACCTCACGACCGTCTGCGGCCTCCTGAAGACCCGCGCCGCGACGCTCGAGAAGTTGGCCGACGCCGCGCTCTTCTTCTACGTCGAGAAGGCCCCCGAGGCCGACGCCGCAGCAGCCGCCTTGAAGGACGGCGGCCGCGAGGCGCTCGCGCTCTTCGCCGAGAAGCTCCGCGCGCTCGACGCGGTGACGCCCGAGAACGTCTACCACGCCATCCAGGCCGTGATGGCCGAGCGTGAAGTGCCGATGAAGGTGCTCGCCACGCCGCTGCGCGTCTGCGTCTGCGTCGCCGACCGCACGCCGCAGATCGACCGCACGCTCTGCCTGATCGGCCGCGACAAGGTGCTCGAGCGCATCGCCAAGGCCCTCGCCTGATCGAGCCGTTCGAGCTGCCTGAACCTCCCCGGCGCCCGTCTGAAGAGACGCGCCGGCGGTTCGAACAAAGCCTCCGCCCGCGTGCGGGGGCTTTGCTTTTCCGGCGAAAAAAATATTTTCGCCGCCCTCTTGCTTTTTCTAGAGACCTTGGGTATAGTTTCGCTTCTCCACAGCGATGTCCCCATCGTCTAGCGGTTAGGACGGCAGCCTCTCACGTTGTCAACTCCGGTTCGAATCCGGATGGGGACGCCAACCGAATTCAGAAGCCCTGCAGTGCACATGCGCCGCAGGGCTTTTTCATTTGTCCGCAGACTCCCCGCCCTTCAGGCGGACTCCAGGGCGCTCACGAGGAGAACCGAACGGAACCACTCGAGTTCGAGATCCTTGTCCGAACGGACGTGCCAGATGAGCTGCGGATGCTGCACGACGCTCTTCTCCTTGGTTGGGACGACGGAGATCATCCCGGCCGCGTCGAGGGTCTCGGCTGTGCGCTTCGGAAGCACCATGAGGAGCGAGCTCGCCCCGAGCGACGTGATGCCCGAGAGGAAGGACGTCGTCCGGATGGCGCTTCGCGCGCCGGCCCAGGCGGGAAACGCCACTTCGCGCAGCGCCAGAACCGGTCCGCCCGGATGCGTGCGGAAGCAGATGTCGAAGAAGGCGTGGCGAAGCACTTCGTCGTTGCCGACAGGTTCCTCCCTGCGTGCGGCGAGCGGGTGATGCCGACCGGCGGCGAGCACGTATTCATTCTCCCCAATGCTGATGCCGCGGAGCCCTTCGGGGAGCGCCATCACGGGCGAAACGACGAAGTCGAGCTCTCCCTTTGAGAGCTGCGCGAAACGCTCTTCCCCGAGCGGCAGGAACGTGAGCGTGATGCCCGGAGCCTGCGTGAGGAGGCGCTGCGCGAAGTTGGGAAAGAGCGAAAAGGGGGCGTTGTCCGCACACCCGATTCTCACCTCGCGCACGATCCCAACCGGATCGAAGCGCTTGGGTCGCATGAGTTCGTCGTAGCCGCGGATGACCGCCTCGGCTTCGTCGGCCAACCGCAGCGCACGGCGGGTCGGCATGAGGCCGCCGGGAAAACGCGTGAAGAGCGGATCTCCGAAAAGCGCGCGCAATTCCGAGAGACGGCGGCTTGCCGCCGAGATTGAGAGACCAAGCGCTTCAGCCGCGGCCGCGAGATTGCGCTTCTCGCAGAGGAGCTGCAGCAGGCGCAGCGACCCGTAGGGCGGCATTTGATCGAGTTGCATTTTGCTCAAGTCCCTGATGCGTGCTTCGCGAATTCGACGGTGGATAGCGGGAATGTTCGAATGAACTACTCAATTCTAGTATCTACCTCAGATCCGCCGAACCTGCGGGAATCCCGCGCGCCAGTCCAGACGCCGCGCCCGGCCGCCCCTTCGCCCGGACCCAATCGCCCATAAAGGAGATTAAGAATGGAAATTCAGAAAACACTGCTCGCCGCCTCGCTAGTCGCCGTCTTCGCCGCCGGCCTTCCGCTCGCCGCCTCGGCCGCGGGCGGCGCTTCGGGCGCCGCGGTGAAGTACGCCAAGCAGGGACAGATCGGCGAGGTGGTCACTAATCCGTACCGCATCGCTCCCCTCACGGCGATCATCCGCTCGGGCGGCTACACGCTCTCCGACGTGACCGTGCGCATTGTTCCGAAGATGAACGGCGCCGAGATCAAGTACAGCGTGGACCGGAGTGAACTCCTCACCCACGGCGGCATCCCGGTTTTCGGCCTCTATCCGGACTACGTCAACACGGTCGAGGTCTCCTACACGCGCGCCGACCTCAAGGGTGAGAAGATCAAGGTGAACGAGGCCTACAAGATCTATGCGCCGCCCGTCTACACCGAAGGCAACGGCACGGTCTCGCAGAAGAGCACCATGTTCGACACCACGGTCGTGAAGGTGGATCCAGAGTTCAAAGACCGTCTCTATCTCGTCAACAACCTTCTCGTCTCCCCGCCGAAGGGCTCGCGCGTAGTCTGGAACAACCCCTCGGGCGGCGCGCTCGAATGGTGCTTCTATCCGCAGAACGCCATCATCGACTCGACGGGGGCGGTGCGCTGGTACATGAACGTCGACTCGATCTACGACATGGAGTCCGTCTATAACGGCGGCGTGATGATGGGCTTCCAGCAGGGTGAGGACGGTGCACTTACCTGGGGCTACGGCCAACGCTACGCGAAGTACGACGTGATGGGCCGTGAGGTCTTCAACCGGCGTCTGCCTGCGGGCTACGCCGACTTCTCGCACTCCTTCGACCAGGCGCAGAACGGGAACTTCCTGTTGCGTGTCGCCGCGAACGATGTCAAGCGCCCCGACGGACGGAACGTGCGCACGGTGCGCGACGTGATCGTTGAGGTGACTCCGGCGGGCCGCGTCGTGGATGACTGGCGTCTCTGGGAGATCCTCGACCCGTACCGCGACGTCGTGATCAAGTCGCTCGACCAGGGGGCGGTGTGCCTCAACCTTGACGCCAACAGCGCGGGCAAAACCCTCTCCTCGGAGGACCTCGCCGCGATGGACAAGGAGGAGCACTTCGGAGACATCACGGGCGTGGGCGTCGGCCGCAACTGGGCGCACGTGAATTCCGTGGACTACGACCCGACCGACGACTCGATCATCATCAGCTCGCGCCACCAGTCCGCGATCATCAAGATCGGCCGCGACAAGCAGGTGAAATGGATTCTCGGCGCTCCCGACGGTTGGAAGAAGGGCTGGGCCGAAAAGGTCCTAACGCCGGTCGACAGCAAGGGCAACCCCATCAAGTGCCTCCAGGGCAAGTGCGAGAACACGAACTTCGACTGGACGTGGACGCAACACACGGCCTTCCGCATCGACAGCAAGTCCGACAACCGCTACGTCTATCTGACAGCCTTCGACAACGGCGACGGCCGCGGCCTCGAACAGCCGGCGCTCGCCGACATGAAGTACTCGCGCGCCGTGGTCTTCAAGGTGGATCAGGAAAAGCGCACGGTCGAGCAGCTTTGGGAGTACGGCAAGGAGCGCGGCCACGCGTGGTACAGCCCCGTGACGTCGCTCACGCAGTATGAGGCCGACAAGGACTCGATCATGGTCTATTCCGCGACGCCTGAAATGCAGCTCGTGAAGGGCAAGGCCGTCGGCGCTCCCTCGCCCTATCTGCAGGAATTCAAGTGGGGCAAGACCGAACCTTCGGTCGAAATCCGCATCAACGGCTCGATGGGCTATCAGGCGATGCCCTTCCGCGTTGAAAAGGCCTTCCATCACGCGAAGTAGCCCACATCTCCGCTCCCACGGGTCCGGGACCTGATCCTCTTCCTTTCCAGTCCCGGCCCCGCTTCTTGTGATTCGGGCGCTCCCTCCAACGGGAGCGCCCGTTTTTTCTGCCCGCAGAAAACTGAAGCCGCGCGTCAGATGTCCTTCTCGAGCCGGTGCCTGCCGCCATGGCGGCCGCAGGTCACGACCCGTACGTCGCCCTGGCGCTCGGCGCGCCGGCGGCGGGCTTCCCGGGGATCGACGAGGATGGGCGGGGCGATCTCGAGGCGGTCGCCGTCGTGGAGCACGTCGAGGAGCTCCGCGCGTTTGGCGAAGATCGAGATCCCTTCGTCCTCACGGAGCGTGCGGTTGAAGGCGTCGAGCGCCTCCTCGACCGTCGCGCCGTCGGGGAGGTCGACTTCGCGCTCCCGAGAGCGCGTCGTGCGTCCGTCCGTTGAGATTTTGCTCAGCGTGATCCTCATTCCTTTTCCTCAAAACGTCTGCAAAATTGAAAGCCGATAGAATTTAGCGATTTCCGAGAGAAGACGCAAAGATCCGCCGCTCCCCCGGCCATCCGCCGGCAGCGCCGCGGCGTCCCGGGCTCCGCTCCGAGTTGAAGAAGACGCGGACCCGCAGGAGAACCGAACACAACAAAGAGGCCTAGAAATGGCAAAGAACAATCCGAAGGACCAGAAGGCGAAGGCGAGCGCCACGCCGAAAGTCCTCAACAAGCGCGCCACCTACGACTACTCGATCGAGGAGCGCTTTGAGGCGGGCATCGTCCTCGCCGGCTGGGAAGTGAAGAGCGTGCGCGCAGGCCGAGCGCAAATCAACCTCTCGCACATCTACATCCGCAACGGCGAGCTCTTCCTCTGCAACGCGCACATGAACCCCGCCGACCAGGTCTGCACGCACGAGACGCTCGAGACGAACCGCACGAGAAAGCTCCTCATGCACCGCCGCGAGATCATGAAGCTGATCGGCCGCGTCGAGCGCCAGGGCTACACGCTGGTCCCCCTCAACCTCCACTTCAAGAACGGCCGCGTGAAGGTGGACCTCGCGCTCGCCCGCGGCAAGCGCGAGTTCGAGAAGCGCGCCGACGAGAGCAAGAAGGAGTGGAAGCGCGAGCAGGAGCGCATCATGAAGAAGGACGCGCACGGCCGGCACGTGCTCTGACCGGTGGCGGAGCGCCGCTCCATTAACAAGACAAGAAACTGAACTGAAGCGGTCCCTGCGGGCCGCGGGCGGGGGAAAGCATGTCGAAGACAATCAGGCGCCTGATGAACGGGGCCCTCTCGGCCGCACTCGCAGCGGCGCTTCTCTGCGGCGGCGGGGCCGCCGCACGCACGGCGGTGGACGACAACGGCGACGCGGTGGAGCTCCCCGAGCACGTCGAGCGCGCCGTCGTCGCGAACATCCTGCCCTTGGGGAGCGCCGCGGTCGTCTACTCGGGCGACGCCAAGCGCGTCGTGGGCATGCACCCGGCCTCGCTTTCGGCCGCCGCGGGCGGACTCACGGGGCGCTTCTACCCCGACACCCTCAAGACGCCCACGGGCTTCATCCAGGGGGCGAACCTCAACATCGAGTCGCTCCTTGCCCTGAAGCCCGACGTCGTCCTCGTCAACGCCCCGGACCGCAGGATGCTCGAGCGCGTGCGCGCGGCGGGCCTCACGGCATTCGGCGTGAGCCCGACGAAGTGGGGCTACGACGTCGTCGAAACCTTCACGGGCTGGGTGAATGCTCTCGAAGCCGTCTTCCCCGACGGAAAGGCCAAGGGAGAATTCCTCAAGTCCGAGATGCGGCGCGCGGCGGACCTGGTGGCGGCCCGCGTGAAGGACGTTCCGGAGTCGGAGAAGCCTTCGGTGCTCTTCGTCGTGCGCACGGACGGGCGGCAGCTCGTGGTCTCCGGCCGGCGCTTCTTCGGCGAATCCTGGTGCGCACTCGCGGGCGCGAAGAACGCCGCCCACGGCATTGCCGCCGAGAACGCCAACGCCGCCGTCACGATGGAGAGCGTCTACGCCTGGAACCCCGACGTGGTGCTCCTCACGAACTTCACGCCGCTCTCGCCCGCGGACCTCTATGCGGGGCGCGACGCCGGCCGCGACTGGTCGCACGTGAAGGCGGTGGCCGAGAAGGCGGTGCACAAGATGCCGCTCGGCGTCTACCGCACCTTCACGCCGTCGCTCGACGCCCCTGTGACGCTCGTCTGGCTCGCCAAGACCCTTCACCCCGCACGCTTCGCCGACGTGGACGTCCGCGCCTGGGCGAAGGACTACTACCGGAAGGGCTTCGGGCTTGAGCTTGCGCAAGCCGATCTCGATCGGCTCTTCTCGCCCGATGCGCGCGCCGCGAAGAACGCCTCGACCAACGTGAGGTCGGGCCGCTGAGGGCTTCACCGCGCTTTTCGACAGGGTCTATCCGCATGAAGCCCGAAGCCGCCGCCATCCCCCACAACTCCGCCCAAGAGGCGCGCCGGCGCACGCGGCGCTTCCGCCTCGTGATGGCGGGTCTCGTGCTGCTCGCCCTTGCGGCCTCCCTCGCGGCGCTCTTCGCCGGGCGCTATGGGCTTCCGGCCTCTGACATCCTCTCGGCGCTTCTTCACCCGCAGACGCACTCGCCCGCGTCGAGCGTCATCTGGGACGTGCGCATTCCCCGCATTCTTCTCGCGCTCCTCGCGGGCGCGGGGCTCGCCGCCTCTGGCGCGGCCTTTCAGGCGCTCTTCGCCAATCCTCTGGCGGCGCCCGACACGCTCGGCGTCGCGACGGGCGCCTCCTTCGGCGCGGTCCTCGGGATCCTTTGGGGATGGGGGGCGTTCGCGATTCAGTGCCTCTCCGTGCTTTCCGGGCTCGCAGCGATCGCGCTCGTGGTGCTCGTGAGCAGAACGCGCACGGGCGGCGGCGGCTCAATCCTGATGATCGTGCTCGCGGGCATGGTGGTCGGGGCCCTCTTCACCGCGCTCGTGAGCCTCGTCAAGTACGCGGCCGACCCGCAGGACGTGCTCCCCTCGATCACCTTCTGGCTCATGGGCTCGATGACGGGCGCCACGACCTCCTCGATCCTCACGGGGCTCCCGCTCCTCCTTGCGGGCGGGCTCGTCCTCTGGCTTCTCCGCTGGCGCCTCAACGCGGCGACGCTTCCCGCCGAGGAGGCGGCGAGCCTCGGCATCAACGTCCCGCTCCTGCGGGCCGCCGTGATCCTCGCCGCCACCCTGATGACGGCGTCGGTCGTGTCGCTCTGCGGGCTGATCGGC
Source organism: uncultured Sutterella sp. (assembly GCA_905198475.1). Taxonomy (GTDB): domain Bacteria; phylum Pseudomonadota; class Gammaproteobacteria; order Burkholderiales; family Burkholderiaceae_F; genus Sutterella. The sequence goes on from CAJKCQ010000006.1 coordinate 24,232, forward strand.
TGGGTGGGGCTGCTCGTCCCGCACGCCGCGCGTCTCGTCTTCGGCGCGGGCAACGACCGGGTGCTGCCCGCTTCGATGGTTCTCGGGGGCATCTTCCTGCTCGTGATCGACACGCTCGCGCGCACGATGACCGAGAGCGAGATTCCCGTCTCGATCCTCACGGCCGTCGTGGGCGCGCCCGTCTTCATCCTCCTCATGCGCCGCACGAGCGCGAGGCTGGGGTGAGGGCGACAGGGAGAAGAACATGCGCTGCGAAGTCCTGAACGGGTCCTTCAGCTACCGCGCGGGCGAGCCCGTGCTTCGGGACGTCAACTTTTCGTTCGACGGAAAGGGTGTCTTCGCGCTCCTCGGGCCCAACGGCGCGGGGAAGACGACGCTCCTCAAATGTCTCTTGGGCCTCATGCCCTGGAGTTCCGGCGAATCGCGCTTCGACGGCAGGCCCCTCTCCGATTGGCCGCGGCGTGCGTTCTGGTCGCGGGTCGCGTACGTGCCGCAGGCGCGGCTCCCGAACCTCGCGTCGCTCTCGATCGCGGAGTTCGTGGTGTTGGGCAGAAGCGCGCGGCTCGGCGCCTTCGCGTCGCCGGGTGCGCGCGACTGGGCGCTCGTCGATGAAGCGCTCGACACCGTCGGCATCCGCAGCCTCGCCGGCCGCCTCTGCTCGGAGGTTTCGGGCGGACAGCTGCAGCTCGCGGCGATCGCGCGGGCCTTGGCCGACGAACCCGAGCTCCTCGTGCTCGACGAACCCGAGAGCAACCTCGACTTCCGCAACCAGGCGGGCGTGCTTTCCGTAATCGACCGCTTGGTGGACGCCGGGCTCGGCGTGATCCTCAACACCCACTTTCCCGCCCACGCGCTGCTGCGCGCCACGACGGGACTGCTCGTGCCCAAGGGGGCGGCGCCCATTTTCGGGAAGGCCGAAGCGCTCTTCACGCAAAAGCGCCTCACGGCGCTCTTCGGAATCGACGTCGCGCTGAGGACGCTCGACGTGGAGGGGCGGACGGTCCCCGTGGTGCTCGCGGTCGAGCCTGAGCCGCACCACCCGGCCGGGTGAGTCGCTTTTCGCAGTTTCCGGTTTTCTGCAGATCAGCTCATATTGCAAAAAACGCCTATTTCATTTCGCTCGTTCCATATATTTCACCATGTTGTAAAACGTAACTTGCGTGTTTTCGACGCATTTTCTTGACAGCTGCAGGACCTCGGTAGTATGTTTCGCACACTGCTCCGCGATCCGCGCGCGGGCGGCCAGAACACCTCAACGGACGCGGGGCTCCGCAAACCCGCCTCCGTCCGACCTATAAGAAAAGGAACGAACAAAATGGCGACTTCGGACCGAGTAGTTATCTTCGACACGACGCTGCGCGACGGCGAGCAGGCGCTCCCGCAGAGCCTCTCGATGCGGCAGAAGCTTCAGATCGCGCTTGCGCTCGAAGAGCTCGGCGTGGACGTCATCGAGGCTGGCTTCCCGGTCTCCTCCCAGGGCGACTTCGAATCGGTGCAGATGATCGCCCGGTCGCTCAAGAACGCCGTTCCCTGCGGGCTCTCGCGCGCCGTGGTGAAGGACATCGACGTCGCGGCCGAGGCCCTGAAGGTCGCCGAGCACTTCCGAATACACACCTTCATCGCCACCTCGACCATCCACGTGAAGGACAAGCTCCGCAAGTCCTTCGACGACGTGCTGGCGATGGGCGTCGCGGCCGTGAAGCGCGCCCGTCAGTACACCGACGACGTGGAGTTCTCCTGCGAGGACGCCGGGCGCACCCCGATCGACCAGCTCTGCCGCATGGTGGAGGAGGCGATCGAAGCGGGCGCCACCACGATCAACATCCCCGACACCGTGGGCTACACGGTCCCGACCGAATTCGGCGGCATCATCACGCAGGTGATGAACCGCGTCCCCAACATCGACAAGGCGGTCATCTCGGTCCACTGCCACAACGACCTCGGCATGGCGACGGCGAACTCCATCACGGCCGTGCAGATGGGCGCGCGCCAGATCGAGTGCTGCATGAACGGCCTCGGCGAGCGCGCCGGCAACTGCTCTCTCGAAGAGGTCGCCATGGCGATCAAGCTCCGCTCGAAGGCCCTCGGCGGCCTCTCGACCGGCATCGTCTCGAAGAACATCGCCAGAACGTCCGCGCTCGTCTCCAAGATCTGCCACGAGCCCGTTCCCGCCCACAAGGCGATCGTGGGCTCCAACGCCTTCTCGCACTCCTCGGGCATCCACCAGGACGGCGTCCTCAAGAACCGCGAGACCTATGAGATCCTCACCCCCGAATCCGTCGGCTTCTCGGGCAACACGATGCTCATGACGGCGCGCTCGGGCCGCCACATGATCCGCGAGTGCCTGCGCAAGCTCGGCTACGCCGACGACGACTACGAGCTGAACGACATCTACGCGCGCTTCCTCAAGCTCGCCGACAAGAAGGGCCAGGTCTTCGACTACGACCTGGAGGCCCTCATCTTCTTCACGAAGCTCGATGAAGAGGACGACATGTACCACCTCGACCAGATGAACGTGATGAGCGGCTCGCTCGGCACGATCCCGACGGCGACGGTGCGTCTGCGCGTCGGCCGCCGCACCCGCACGGAGTCGAGCATCGGCAACGGCCCGGTGGACGCGATCTACAACTGCATCACGCACCTCACGGGCATGAAGGTCGTGCTCAAGAGCTACGAGATCTCCGCCAACGGCGCCGGCATGGACGCCCTCGGTCAGGTGGACGTGACAGTGGACTACGAAGGCCGCATCTTCCACGGCATGGGCCTCTCGACCGACGTGATCGAGGCTTCGGCCCTCGCGCTCCTGCGCGCCATCAACAACATCGAGCGCGCCAAGCGCATCCACGCCGAAAAGAAGCGCCCGGGCCGCACCGCCAAGGCCATCGCGGCGGAGGCCGCCCACGAAGCGGCGGACTCGGCTTCCTGACCTCCGGCCGGCGCCCCCACTCCCGAATTTCAACAGACGGATCGTTCCGCCCTTGCAGGCGGAACGGATCCGAATCCGGTTTGCAACCCCATTTTTCGACCAGGAAAGAACAACTATGACCCGCAATCACCGCATTGCCGTATTGGCCGGCGACGGCATCGGCCCCGAAGTCATGCAGGAGGCCCTCGCCGTTCTCGACGCCGCGGGCGAACGCTTCGGCTTCACGCTCGAGTGCACCGAAGCCCTCGTGGGCGGCGCCGCGATCGACGCGGCCGGCACGCCGCTCCCCGAAGCCACCATCGCGGCCTGCGACGCCGCCGACGCCATTCTCTTCGGCTCCGTGGGCGGCCCGAAGTGGGACCACCTGCCGCACGCGAAGCGCCCTGAAGCCGGCGCCCTGCTGCCCCTGCGCAAGCGCTACAAGCTCTTTTGCAACCTGCGCCCCGCGCAGATCTTCCCGGGGCTCGCCCCCTTGTCGCCCCTGCGCGCCGACATCTCGGAGAAGGGCTTCAACATGGTGATCGTCCGTGAGCTGACGGGCGGCATCTACTTCGGCACCCCGAAGGGCCGCGAGGGCGAAGGCGAGGACACCCGCGCCTTCGACACCGAGATCTACACGAAGCGCGAGATCCGCCGCATCGCGGTCGCCGCCTTCGAGGCCGCGCGGCTGCGCCGCCGGAAGGTGACGTCGGTGGACAAGGCGAACGTGCTCGCCTCCTCGGTCCTCTGGCGCGAAACGGTCGAGGAGGTCGCGAAGGACTACCCCGACGTCGAGCTCTCGCACCTCTACATCGACAACGCGACGATGCAGCTGATCCGCGAGCCCTCGCAGTTCGACGTGATGCTCTGCTCCAACATGTTCGGCGACATTCTGTCGGACGAATGCGCGATGATCACGGGCTCGATGGGGCTTCTGCCGTCGGCCTCGATCGGCGAAGGCGGCTTCGGCCTCTACGAGCCCTCGGGCGGTTCGGCTCCCGACATCGCCGGCAAGGGCATCGCCAACCCGGTCGCGCAGATCCTCTCCGCGGCGATGATGCTCCGCTATTCGTTGGGCGAAAAGGAAGCCGCCGACGCCATTGAAAAGGCGGTCGTCGACGCCCTCGAGGCGCGCGAAGTCACCGCCGACCTCGCGCGCGCCGCCGGCGTCGAACCCCTGAACACCAAGGAGATGGGCGCCGCCGTCGTGCGCCGCATCCGCGAGGGGGCCTGATCATGGGAAAGACGCTCTACGAAAAGGTCTACGACGCCCACGTCGTGATGCAGAAGGAGGGCGAGCTGCCGCTCCTCTACATCGACCGCCACATCATCCACGAGGTCACCTCACCCCAGGCCTTCGCGGGCCTCAAGGCCGCGGGCCGCAGGCTCCGCCGTCCCGACCTCATGATCGCGACGATGGACCACGACATCTCGACGCAGCGCCCCACGCTCGAAGCGTGCATGCCGCTCGCGAAGAAGCAGGTGACGACCCTCATTGAGAACTGCCGCGAATTCAGCGTGACGCTTTACGGTCTCGGCGACCAGCGCCAGGGCATCGTGCACATCATCGGGCCCCAGGAGGGCTTCACGCTCCCGGGCACCACGCTCGTCTGCGGCGACTCCCACACGGCGACTCACGGTGCCTTCGGCGCCCTCGCGTTCGGCATCGGCACGTCCGAGGTCGAGCACGTGATGGCGACCCAGACCCTCAAGCAGCAGCGCCTGAAGACCATGCGCATCCGCTGCGACGGCCGTCTGGGCAAGGGGCTCTCGGCGAAGGACCTGATCCTCGCGATCGCGGGCAAGCTCACCACCGCGGGCGGCACGGGCTACGCCGTCGAGTTCGCGGGCGAAGCCGTGCGCGCGCTCACGATGGAGGGGCGCATGACGCTCTCCAACATGGCGATCGAAATGGGCGCCAAGGTCGGCATGGTCGCGCCCGACGAGGTGACCTTTGAATACCTCAAGGGCCGCACCTTCGCGCCGAAGGGCAAGGACTGGGACGAAGCGGTCGAGTACTGGAAGACCCTCGCCTCGGACCCGGACGCGAAGTTCGACGCCGAAGTGGTGCTCGACGCCTCCAAGCTCGAACCACAGGTCACCTGGGGCACGAACCCCGGTCAGACGACCACCATCACCGGGTGCGTGCCGACGCTCGACTCCTTTGAGAACGTCGTCGCCCGCGAGAGCGCCGAGAACGCGCTCGCCTACACGGAACTCAAGGGCGGCCAGGCGATGACCACGGTGCCGATCGACACGGTCTTCATCGGATCGTGCACCAACGGGCGCATCGAGGACTTCCGCGCCGCGGCCGAAGTGCTGCGCGGCCGCAAGGTGGCCCCGGGCGTGCGCGCGCTCGCCGTCCCGGGCTCGGCGGTGGTGCGCGAGATGGCCGAAGCCGAAGGCATCGCGCAGATCTTCCGCGACGCCGGATTTGAGTGGCGTCTCCCCGGGTGCTCGATGTGCCTCGCGATGAACGACGACCGGGCCGAACCCGGGAGCCGCGTCGCCTCCACGTCGAACCGCAACTTCATCGGCCGTCAGGGCCGGGGCTCGCGCACCCACCTGATGAGCCCCGCTTCGGCCGCCGCCGCCGCCGTCGCCGGCCGCATCGCCGACCCCCGCGACTATCTCTAAGGGAATCCAAACGCCATGCAGAAATTCACCGTCTTCACGTCGGTTGCGGTTCCCCTGAACCGCGCCAACGTCGACACCGACCAGATCATCCCGAAGCAGTTCCTCCTCGCCGTGGACAGGAAGGGCTTCGGCCACCACCTCTTTCACGACCACCGGTGGCTCGACGCCGAAGAGACGAAGCCCAATCCCGAGTTCGTGCTCAACTTCCCCGAATACAAGGGCGCGGGGATCCTCGTCGCCCAGGAAAACTTCGGCAACGGCTCGTCGCGCGAACACGCCCCCTGGGCGCTCCTCGAGTACGGCTTGCGCTGCGTGATCGCGCCGTCCTTCGCGGACATCTTCAAGAACAACGCCCTCGGCAACGGCCTGCTGCCCGTTGAACTCAAGCAGTCCGAGATCGACGAGCTCTTCGCCGCGTTGGAATCCAACCGCGGCATGAAGGTCACGGTCGACCTCGAGAAGGAGACCGTGGACGCCGGGGATCTTCACTTCACCTTCAAGGTCGATCCCTTCCGCCGCTGGATGATGCTCGAAGGCCTTGACGCCATCGGCCTCACGCTTCAGGACGAGGACAAGATCGCCGCCTACGAGGCGAAGATGCCCGCCTGGAGGGCGCATCCGAAGGCTGAATAAAGCCTGATTCCACCTCATCAGACCGCAATCAAAAGGCGACGCAGGATCCCTTCCGGCGCCGCCGCTCTCTTTTCGGAGCCGCCTCTGGGACGCCGGCGGCGCACTATATTTGTGCAATATGGGCCAAAGCTTCTCCTCCGGAGCTTCTCATGCACGATCTGTCGGTTTTCTGCGTCATCACCTTCATCACGGTCCTCACACCCGGCGCGGGCGTGCTCTTCACCGTGGCGAGCGCGCTGCGGGGCGGCATGCGCACGGCCTGGCAGGCGCCCCTCGGGAACGTTCTCGGGTCCTTCGTGATCGCGCTCCTCTGCGTGGTGGGCTTGGGCGCCCTCCTGACCGCCTCCCCCGTCCTCTTCACGATGCTCCAGGGCGTCTCGGCGCTCCTTCTCCTCTACCTCGGTTGGCGCTCGTGGCACGCACCCGCGAAGAGCTTCGCGTCCTTGAAGGACGGCGGCGGAGAGAAGCCGGCCGCGCACCCGCACAGCGACTATTCGCTCTTCATCTCGGCCTTCTTTCTGCAACTCACGAATCCGATGCTCTTCGTGTATCTCGTGTCGCTTTTTCCGCAGTTCATCTCGCCCGAGGACGACTACGCTTCCCGCGCCTCCGTGCTGATGGCGATCTTCGCCGGGTGCGGCATCGTGATCCACCTCGCCTACGGGTATTCCGCCGCCTGGGCGCGGCGCTTCCTCTCAACGCCCCGCGCCTCACTCATCATGAACCGCGTCTCGGGCGCGCTCTTCTGTTTCTTCGGCGTGTCGGTGCTCGTGAAGGCGGGGGCAGTCCTCGCTCCCTTGAGCTGAGTGAAATCCAACGGCGCACCGCTCACAGCACTCGCGCCCCCAAAAGAAGAAAAGCTCCCGCACGTCCGCGACGCCGGGAGCTTTTCTTCGTCCGCAAGGGGAGGGACGATCAGTCGTCGAAGTGCATCACCGCGTCGGTGAGGATGTGCGCGGCGGCGAGGAAGTCGTCGGTGCGCATCGCTTCGCGCGGGTTGTGGGAGCCCTCTTGGTTCGCGATGAAGAGCATCGCGAAGGGAATGCCCGCAGCTCCGAAGTTCGCCGCGTCGTGACCCGCGCCCGAAGGCATCTCCTGCACGCCGATCGAAAGGCGGGCGGCGGCGGCCTTGAGGCGCTCGACCAACTTCGCGTCCGAATGGTTGGGCGCGATGAGCGCGGGCGGGTCCATCGTGAAGGCGACGCCCGTCTCCTCAGTAAGGTCGTCGAGAATCCGGTCGATTTTCTTCGAGAACCGCGCGAAGGTCTCGTCTTCGAGTGAGCGCATGTCGAGGGTCATCGTGCATTCGCCGGCGATCACGTTGAACATCGCAGTGTCCGGCGTGCGGATGGCGCCGGTGGTCACGACGAGGTCGCGACCCATCGAGAGCTCGTGCTCCCAGGCGTCGTGGACCTTGGAGATGAAGCGCGCCGAGGCCGCCACCGCGTCCCTGCGGAAGGGATAGTCGATCGCGCCCGCATGGGCCTGCACGCCGTGGGCGCGGATCGCGCGGTGCACGCGGATGCCGCGGATGCCGGTGACGAGCCCGACACGCTTGGTCTTGGAGCCGTCGAGCTTCTTGCTCTGTTCGATGTGGGCTTCAAAGAAGGCCGCGATCTTCGAGAGATCAATGAGGGGGCGCCCGCCTGTCAGGGCTTTGGGGTCCAGTCCGCGCTCGAGGAGCGCTTCGCGCAGCGGCACCGCCGCGCCGTCGAACCGGCGGTCCAGATCCTCGGGCTTCAGGATACCGAGAATCCCCTTGGTGCCGATCAAGCCCTGCTCCTCGCAGCGGATCACGAGGACGCGGTAGTCGCGCCTGAGTTCGACGCCCAGGGCCTTCAACCAGAAGACCGGGCAGAGGGCGGCCACGATCCCGGCCATGCCGTCGTAGTTGCCGCCGTTCACGACGCTGTCGGCGTGGCTCCCGGAGACCACCGCCGGAAGCGACCGGTCTTTGCCGGGAAGCGTCATCCAGACGTCGCCCGCAGGGTCGGTCTCGACTTCGAGCCCGAGCGAACGGCCGAGATCCGCCAAGTATTCGACCACGCGGTCTTCGACCGGCGTGTAGCCGATGCGGGTGACGCCCGTGAGGGGCGCGGCCGAATGCGAGAGCGCCCGCACGTCCGCAAAGAGCTTCTCGACCCGCGGCCCGCAGACCGCGTCAAACGTCTTCTCCGTCATTTCCTTCCTCTTCTCTCTCGCCGAAGAGCCGGTCTTCGCCGGCCGTCTCGAGCGGCAAAACAAAACCCCGGAGCGTTTCTTCGCAAAGCATCCCCGGGGACATTCATTTTCCTCCCGTCCGGGAACGTCCGTTCCGGCCGGGAGGGTGCGTCGGGTCGGGCCCGCCTTTAGTGGAGCTCCACCCCCAGGAAGTCGAGCGCCGTCTGCACGTGCAGCGCCGCACCCTTGACGAGAACGGACTCGTCCACGGTGTACTTCATGTGGTGCTGCGGGTAGATCGCCGCGCAGGCTTCGTTCCGGACGCCGAGGAGCACCATCGCGCCGGGGATCTTTTCCTGGAAGTACGCGAAGTCCTCGCCACCCATCGTGCGGTCGGGTTCGACGACGCCGTCCTCGCCGAAGATCTTCTTCGCGGCGCCTTCGACGACGTCGCAGACCTTCGGGTCGTTCACGGTCACGGGCACGAGGCGTTCGTACTCGACTTCAGCATTGGCGCGCATCGCCTCGGCCGTGTGCTTCGCGATGCGGGTGATCACGCCCTCAAAGGCCTCGCGGATCGCGGGCTGGAAGGTGCGGGTGGTGCCTTCGAGCACGGCTTCGCCGGCGACGACGTTCCAACGCGAGCCGCTCGTGAACTTGCCCACCGTCACGACGGCGGTGTCGACCGGCGCGAATTCGCGCGCGACCATCGTCTGGAGGTTCATCACCACGGCCGACCCGGCGACCAGGGCGTCGACGCCCTTGTGCGGCTCCGCGCCGTGGGTGGAAAAGCCCTTCACGGTGACCTTGAAGCGGTCGCCCGAAGCCATCGCAGGACCACGGCGGATGCCGATCTTGCCGGCCTCGACGCTCGACCAGACGTGCATGCCGAAGCAGGCGTCGACGCCCTCAAGAGCGCCCTCGGCGATCATCGCCTGCGCGCCGCGGCCGATCTCTTCGGCCGGCTGGAAGGCGAGGACGACGGTGCCCTTGAGCTGGTCCTTGATGTCGTTCAACATATGTGCGGCCGTGAGCAGCATCGAGATGTGGCAGTCGTGGCCGCAGGCGTGCATCACGCCCTTGTTCTCGCTCGCAAACGGCAGCCCCGTCTGTTCGGTGACGGACAGCGCGTCGATGTCGCCGCGCAGCATGATGGTCTTCCCCGGGAGCTTGCCTTCGATCCGGGCGAGCGTGCCCGTGCCCATGCCGCAGACTCTCCAGGGCACGCCGATCGCGTCGAGCTCCTTTCTGATCCGCTCGGCGGTCTTCACCTCCTTCGCGCTCTCTTCGGGATGACGATGGAAGTGGCGGCGCATCTCAACCTGGTAGTCGGCGTACTTCGCCATCAAGTCTTGGAGTGTCATTTTTTGTCTCTTTCAAACGATCGGAACGAACGGAAGGCGCGTCGCTCCCCTTCGCCCGCCCCGGCTTCCTGCGGGAGCGCAGGCCCGGGGCGCGCAGGCGGAGCCGCGCCTTCACTTGGAAATAAATCAGAGGAACTTCACGAAGATGCCCGCGAGCACCACCGAGGTGATCGTCACCGTCACGAAGCCGCCGACGATCATCGACGGGAAGAGACGGCTCATCAGGAAGTCCACTTCCGCCTTGTCGCGACCTTCGTCGTGGCAGATCTTCTCGGTCATGATCGCGTCGAAGGGGAAGCCGTAGAGGGCCGTGAGGCAGTTGGCGAAGCCGAGCCAGGGCGAGATCTTCAGGATCTTGCCGACGAAGAAGGCGACGATCGCCATGCCGGCCAGGCCGATCACGAGGAGCGTCAACATCGAGCCGATGAGGCCGAAGAGGAGGTCGGGCGTCGTGTCCGCAAGGCCCGAGTAGATGAACATGATCAGGGTGAAGAAGAGCAGGTCCTTCGAACCCGTCTTGTCGAGCACCGAGGGCTCAAGGAAGCCGAGGCGGCAGGCGACGACGCCAAGAACCAGCGCCCAGATCGCGCCCGAGACGCCCGTGAGGATGCCCACCACGATGGCGAGCCAACCCACGAGCGCAAGCTTCAGGAGCACGAAGAACGGCGTGTTCCAGGATTCGGGGAGCGAGAGCGGGCCCTTCCTCTCCGTTTCGGGGAGCGCCAGGGCGGCCGCGACCGTGCGGCGGCTGTCCACCGCCTCACCCTCGCCCGCGGCGTTAGCGCGGTATTCGGCGAGGAGGCGCTTCGCTTCGCGCTTCAGGCAGATCGCGGTGAGCGGATAGCCCGCAAAGCCCTGAATGCAGTACATCGAGATCGCGAAGATCGCGGCCTCATGGAGCCCGGCCTCCTGCGCGGCCTTCTGCATCATCGTCGTGGCGACGATGCCGCCCGTAAGCGGCGGCAGACCCGTAATCACGAGGGTCTTGTCCATGAAGAAGGGGCAGAGCACCCAGGCGAGGCCACTCATGCCGACCAAGCCCGCGAGGCAGATGACCACGGTCTTCCACTGCTCGAGGAGACGCTTCAGGGAGAAGAGCGTACCCATGTGGGCGATCAGGAGGAAGATCGCGACCGTGGAGCCGAGCTGCAGGATCTTCGCGTCGGCGACGATGGTCTTCGGCAGGAAGGTCCAGAAGCCGATCAGGATGACCACGGCCGAAATGAAGACGGAGGGCACCCACCCGCGGGTGAGCTTGGAAAGCCAGTCGCCGATGAGGACCACCACGAGGCAGGCCACAAAGGCGGACATGAAGTTGTAAAGCATTGGAATCTCCGGAAAATGCACGCCGCACCTCGTCCGGGCGCTTCCCTCGTGCACTTCATTTCCGGAATTCTATGATCCGCAACTTCCTCTAAACGCTCCTTTTTCCCCTGCAGGGGCGGGAAATTTGCGGCGTGTATGACTCCGGCGCACCGATGTAATGCGTTTTATCTAGATGGGAGAAAGAGCGGTGCGCGGACGCCCGCCGCCCTTCGCCCGTAGACATGAGCTGGAGCGGACGAAACGAGCCGCCTGCGACAGGGGCGAGACGGCTTCAGGGAGGGACCGGGCGGGAGGACGCGTCAGCTGCGCACCCGGCGCGGGCGACTGGCCGCCGCGTTCACGAGGGCGTTGAAAAGCGCCTGCGCTTCGGGGCGCAGGTGCGAGAGCATCTCGGGGTGCCACTGCACGCCGAGCATGAAGCGCTTCGTCGGGTCGTCGAAGGACTCGATGATGCCGTCCGGCTTGGAACGCGCGTCGAGCCTGAGCGCAGGGGCGAGGTCCTTGACCGCCTGATGGTGCTTGCTGTTGACCGACACTTCGGTGAGCCCCTCGACGGCGTCGAGGAGCGTGCCCGGTTCGACCACCACCTCGTGGGTCGTCACGGCGTAGTCGGCCTCCTGGGCGTGGACGCCTCTGGGAACGCCGAGCGCCGTCTCGATGTCCTGATAAAGCGTGCCGCCGTAGACCACGTTGAGGACCTGGCAGCCGCGGCAGATGCCGAGCGTCGGGAGGTCGCGCTCGATCGCGAGCCCCGCGTAGATCCATTCCGCGCGGTCGCGCTCGGGGATGACGGCGCCGCACTCGGGGCGCTTCTCCTCGCCGTAGCGCGCGGGATCAACGTCCGCGCCCCCGGTGATGAGGAGGCCGTCGAGGCGGTCGAACACCGCGCGCAGGTCCTCTTCAGGCGCCGTGATGGGGAGCAGCACCGGAATCCCGCCCGCCCGCGTCACGCTCTCGAGGTACTGGTTCCTCACGCCGATGATGCTTTCGGGCCTCAGGGCCGCGGTCACGCCGATGATGGGCTTCATAGAAAATCGGCGCGGAAACCTCTGTCTTCAGACAGGGAAGGAAGCGCCGTCCTCGTCAAAAAAAACTTCAGGAGACCCCTGACTTCAGGCAGGGGAGGAATGAGGTGTGGGGCGCAACCACGCATACCCATATCCGTCGTTGAGTGAAATCAACCGGCAGTATTTCCAACTGACGCCTTGTACGACACCCTTGAGCGTCTGAATGTTGAAGAAGCCCGATGCCCGGACGGCAGCGCGGCCCCGCCAGAATCCGGCCTTCTTTCCGCAAGGAACGACGGCTTCCACCATGTCGCCCGTGGCAAACCCATGCACACGCTTTTGCCGCATCAGGCGAGCCGCGCGGGAAGCCGAACTTCGTCAGGCGCGTTCGCTGCCGGGATCCACGCCCTGTGCACCGCACCTGAAGGATGTCGAGGTTCTTCGGGATGTGCACGCCGCTGATGCGCCCGACGCAGAGCGCATCGTTCCAGTGCTCCTTCGTCACGTCGAAGACATGCCGGTTGAACTTCGTGAGCGCTCCCGCCCCTGACTCAACCGGCAGGCCGGTGGCCTGAAGCGCCCTGTAGAGTGCCCGCCGCGTCGCATTCACGGCGGCGGCATCTCTGAGCGGGGTCTTGATCTGCCGCTTCACCCGCGCGAGCACTTCGGGCCTGCCCTTGAGGAAGGCCTCGACCGGTTTGGCGCCCTTCTTCTGATTGCACGGAATGCAGGCTGTGACGAGATTGGAGACACGGTCGGAACCGCCCGCCGCACGGGGGACTACATGGTCGATGTTGAGCGGGACGTTCTCTGCGCCGCAGTAGACGCACTTCCGACCGAACTTCTCCAACAGGTACTCGCGCACGTCGTAGGAGAAGAGCGTGCCCTGCTGATACTCCGTCCCGGAGATCTCCGGGTTCTGGAGCTTCTGCGTATCGAACTTCACGACCTCCACGGCAATGCCGCTCACCGGGGCGAACCGCCGGATCCGCTCCACCCACGAAAGGGTGGAATCGACCCGGTGCTGCAGCGACGGCGGCAGGCACTTCTCTCGCCGCCGGCGGTTGTTGAAGCGGGGGGCTCGATAGCGCAGGTTGGCCGATCGTCTGCGGCGCCGGAAGGCGCTGCGCGCCTGCATGGCGTCGCGAATGGCCGCTCCCCGATGCACAAGGTCAAAGAACGCGAGTGCATGATGGTGCTTCTTTTCGTCCTCCCTCACCACGGCGATGCCCGTCTCCTTCGAGCCGGGATCGATCTTGACGAGTACGGGCTGAACCTCCGACTCCCCGCGCGTGCGGTCAACGAGACGGATGGTGAAGGGATGCAGCCCCGCCACCCTTGCTCGGCCTGCCCGCAGAAGCCGCCGCGCCCTTGCGGGGCGGCACGGCATCAGCGGCCGCTTCTTCTTGTCCAATACGAAGACTGTTGTTGACATGAAAAAATGAATCTTACGGTTGAATCGGGCATGAAGCCCGTGACGCCGCCCGAAGGCGGTCTCCCCTCGCCAATGTTGCAGACCGGCGTTGCATCTCGAACCGTTTCGTGCGTACCCAATGCTTGTCTGCTTTCGAGACTTCCAGGGTCCGGAACTGAGGAAGCATCCCGGAGTGGGTCTTGAACCTGTCTGCAACGTAGTTCTTAAAGAACTGAGGCTGGTCAACTAGACCTGCTTTCACAAGCCTCGGCCTTCAGGCCGGGGTAGTTGACCTCTTCCTCAAACTTGCAGGGAGGGCGTCTGGTCCCGTTGAAAAGGGAGGAGCGCCGCAAAGACAATCCGGGTCGGCTCTCAATCGTGAGGACCGGCCCGGAAGATTTTATGGAAGGACGGAATCGGCCGCATCAAGCGCTTTGACTAGACGCGCCGTTGGAGCCGCCGCCCCTGCGGCCTTCGGCGAGGGCCGCGGCGGTCTTCGCGGTCTCCGCCTCAAGCTCCGTCTGCAGGAGCTTCACCATCATGAAGCGGTTGAGGAGCTCGCGGGCGAAGAGCAGAAACCCGAGGTAGAGCTCGCTCTTGCGCAGCGAAATGTGCTCGTCGCCGATCTGCACGAGGAAGCTCTGCTGCGCCTCGTCGAGGTGTTCGAGGATCCGTGTGCAGGCCTGCGGCGTGAAGTCGTCGCGCACCTGCTGGATGTCCTTGGCGAGCAGGATCGCGTTCTCACGCATCTTCCCCGTGAAGGGCGAGTGGCTGTTGGCGACGTAGTTTTCGGCGACGCCGAGCTGATCGCGCAGCGAATGGCTCACCTCCTTCATGCTCGTGAAGGCGCGGTAGTAGAAGTTGCGCGCATCGCGGTCGCGCTTTTTGCCGCCCCCTTGGAGCGCCATCGAGTAGTAGGCGCTGCGCCGCTCGGAGATCTCGTCCATGAGCGAGATGGCGTCGGCCTTGTAGCGCCTAAGCGCCTCGGAGTCTTCGTGGAGGAACGCCTCGAGCCCCTCGGCGAAGTCCGTGAGCGTGCGGTGGACGTAGACGTTGACGTTCGTGGTGAGCAGTTCGCAGATCGACTCCTGGTCGCCGCGGTCGATCTGGCGCGTCGTTTCGATGGTCTCCTCGGGTTCACCCTTCGTGAGGAAGTTGGTCTTCACGATGACGGCGAGCGCCGTGAGCATGCCGATGAGAATCACGGGCTGCCCCCAGAGGGACATCAAGGTGGCGACGAACCCGCAGGCCGTCGCGGCCGTGAAGGCCGTGAGGAACCACCCCGTGATCACCGTGAGGACGCCCGAAATGCGGTAGACGGCGCTCTCGCGGTCCCAGGCGCGGTCGGAGAGCGATGACCCCATCGCGACCATGAAGGTGACGTAGGTGGTCGAGAGCGGGAGCTTCATCGCGGTGGCGGTCGCGATCAGCGTCGCGGCGAGCACGAGGTTCACGCTCGCGCGCAGCTCATCGAACGGCAGCTCCGTCTCGCCCGACTTCGGACGGGGCTTCACGAAGCGCGTGTCGATCGCGGCGAAGACCGAGCGCGGAATGATCTGATGGATCACTTCGTTGGTGCGCAGGGCGCTCCTCACCATGACGCGCGCCGGGAGCGAGGAGCCGAACTGCTCCTTGCCGCCGCGCGTGGCCGACGAGAGGTTCACCGACGTGCGGATCACGCGGTGGGCCTTCTTCGAGAACCAGAGCGTGAGGCACATCACGATGCCCGAGAACGCGAGGATCAGGGTCGGGGTGTGGGTGACTTCGCGCAGCCCGCTCATCGTCATCTCCGCGGGATCAGCGCCGGGCGTCGCCGCCAGGATGTTGAAGCTGTCCAGAGCCGCGACCGGCACGCCCACGAAGTTCACGAGGTCGTTGCCGGCGAAGGCGAAGGCGAGCGCGAAGGTGCCCGCGAGGATGATGAAGGGGAAGATGTTCGCGCGCAGCAGCAGGATCGCCGCCTGCAGCACCACGAACCAGAAGGCGAAGACGCCGATCAGGATCGCCTCGGTGTTCGCATCCATCCATTCGATCCACTCGATCTGCATGAAGCTCGCGCCGCGTGCGCCCTTCATCACGAGGAAGTAGAGGATCGCGGTGAGCGAGGCCGCGCCGTAGAGCCCCCCGAGCCAGCGGTAGATGCGCTGATACTGGAAGGTGAAGATGAGGCGCAGCACGTACTGCACGACGAGGCCCGAGAAGAAGGCGACGATCACCGAGACGAGGATGCCCATGATCATCGCGAGGGCCTTGCCGGAGTTGACGTACTGCCCGAGCTCGGTCATCGGCGCCCCGCTCGTCCAGATCTTCCAGCAGGCGACGGCAAGCGTTCCGCCCAGGAGCTCGAAGACGATCGAGACGGTCGTGGAGGTCGGCAGCCCCAGGGAGTTGAAGGTGTTGAGGAGCAGCACGTCCGTCACAATCACCGCGCAGAAGATGACCATCACCTCCTTGAAGGTGAGCATCTCCGGGACGAAGACGCCCGTCTTGGCGATCTCCATCATCCCCGAGGAGAAGGTGGCGCCGAGGAGCACGCCCACGCTCGCAACGGCGAGGATCACCCAGAAGGGCGCGGTGCGCGAGCCTACGGCGGAGTTGAGGAAGTTCACCGCGTCGTTGGAGACGCCGACGAAGAGGTCGCAGATGGCGAGCGCCGCAAGCAGCGCGAGAACGATGTAGAGGAATATGTCCACGTTGGCCCCAGATGTCTCATCCGGGCGCTTCGCCGCTTCACCATCTTCACCGCTTCACCAGTCGACATCCTCCGCCACCGTAAACGGGTCGTCGGATCGGACTTTTCCTGCGGTTGCGCCGAAGCTTTGGGCGGGCCCGGTCGTTCGAATATCAAACGAACACTAACGGTGCGCATTGTAGGAGAGGCTCTTCCGTCCGGGCAATCCTGCCGAAAGGCGTAGCCTATGGGAGGAGCGGTCCCGCGGCGCCGCCGCGGGCTCGGGCCGCGCTCACAACTTCTTCGAGACGCCGCGCATCGAGGGCTCGACGTGCGGGCGCTTGAGGTAGAGCCAGACCACCATCGGCATCAACACGAAGCCCGAGAGGAAGACCACCGCCTTGATCGAGAACCACATCGCGAAGGCGCCGCCCGCGATCGGCCCGATCACGCTCCCGACCTGCTGCGCGGCGTAGGAGAGCCCGAAGATGCGGCCGCGATCCTCGGGACCCGTGGAGTTCGTGAGCACGGCGTTGATCGCGGGGAAGATCCCGGCGAAGGCGAGGCCGCCGATGAAGCGCCAGATGCCGAACGCGATGAGCGTGTCGGGAATCGCCTGCACCATGCCGAAGACCGCGGACCCGAGGAGCGCGAGGTAGAGGACCGGCCGGTAGCCGAACTTCTGTCCCGCCACGCCCCAGATGGGCGAGGCGATCACGCCCGAGACGCCCACGACCGAGAAGAGGATGCCGGTGACGAGGACGAGCCGATCCATACTCCCCTGGAGCTCCCCGACGTAGAGCGGGAGCACGGGCTGCAGCAGCAGAATCGTCATCTGCACGACGCCCGCGGTGATGAGCATGCGCTGCACCACGGGAACTTTGAGCAGATTGGTCTTGGGGCGCGCCGGGGCGTCGGCCGCCGGCTTCTTCCGCCTCGGCTCGCGCACCTTGAAGATGATCAGCAGCGAGATGATGAAGAGCGACGCGGATCCGAGGAAGAAGGTCGCGCGCATGCCGAAAGCTTCAGCGAGAAGACCGCCCACGAGGGGCCCGATCACGCCGCCCGCGGTGAGGCCCGCCTGCATGGTGCCCAGGGAGAACCCGAGGCGCTCCTTCGGGACCGAACTCGAGATGATCGCGAGGCACGCGGGCCAGAGGCCTGCGGCGAAGCCCTGGAAGGCGCGCACCGCAAGGAGCTGCCACTCGTTCTGGACGATCCCTCCGAGCCCATAGGAAATGGAGAGCAGGATCGCCGCGCGCACGGCCATGAGCTTCTTGCTCTTCTTGTCGGCCATCGCGCCCCAGATGGGCGCCATCACACCCGAGATGAGGAACGAGACGGAGAAGACGAGGCCCGACCAGAGGTTGACGTCGTCCTGACTGACGTGGAGCTCCTCGAGGAGGTACATCGGCAGGAACGGGATGAGCATCGTGTAGGAGAGCGACATCAGCACGGTCGCGGCCGTGAGGATCGCGAGCGTCGTCTTCCAGTTGGCGCGGATTTCACGCTGCTCCTCGGCCTCCCGCGCCGCCTTCGGGGCGCTGGGTTCGGCGCCCTCGAAGTCGATCTCGTGAGGTTCATCATAAAGGTCCGCCGCTTCGTGCTCGGCGTGCTGCGCCTCCTCGAGCTTGGCGCGCGCCCGGGCGCGCTCCGCTCCCGGGGGATTGTTCTTCTTTTCTGGGGTCTCGTTGGGCTCGGTCATGACGGCTTCGTCTGGGGCGGGGAGGACGACGGAGAAGGGTCTCCATGCCGGCGCGCCCGTGGCGAGCGGCCGCCGCGCCTCCCGTGAGGGATTCGGGGTGGAGGGGGCTGCAAAACCGGATGAGCCGACCTCAACAGAGATAATGCTACCCCTCAGGGGAGAGCTTTGGCGGCCTGCTCCCGCATCGGCGGACGTTAGTACATACTTCGCGGCGAAAGTTGGAATGAGCTTCAGCGCACGAAGGGAAAGAGCTGGTCGACGAGGTGGCGCATGATGAGGTTCACGTCGCCGTAGAGGCCCGAGACGAGGGGATTGGAGGCGTCGTCCCCAGCGGCCCCCGTACCCGTGCGCCGCCAGGCCTGTTCGGCGGGCGTGCGGCGCCATTGGGCGCGCTGCGTCTCGCCCGTGTAGAGGTCGCGGTAGTCGAGCGTGATCTTCTCGGGGAGGTCTCCGGGCGTCCAGACGCGCGCGCCGGTGAGGAGGAGATGAAAGCGGCAGCGCTTCGCGTCGGGCTCCTCGGTGGGCTGCAGGAACACCGCGCGGTAGCCGTGGTCGTGGAGCGCCCGGCGCAGCGCCAGCTCGAATTCGCTCGAATTCTCCGTCCCCGGCGCGAGGCAGACCGTCTCGCCCTGGGCGGGAAGCCCCGTCACGAGGCCCGCGGGGTCCTGCGAGCGCGCCGAGAGGTCCGCGTCGAGCACGGGCCCGCCCGCGCATCCGCCAAGGAGCGCGGCGGCGAAGACGACTGAAAGAAGAGCGCTCATGCGCGCGGATGCTTTCCTGGAGACCATGGCTGGTTCTGCGTGCGTTGTCGAGAAGGAAAAGGTTAACGCAGTTCTCCGGCTTCGGGCGCAGGGCCACCCGTTGGTACAATCTCGGGCTCGGAGAAACAGTCATTCCCGTCCTGCAGCCATGTCCCAGCGTCCCGCCCTCTACAACCCCAAGCTCGTCTGCGCCGCCGCGCTCATCTTCACGCCGATCTTCGGCGCCGCACTCCAGGCGCGCAACTGGATGAACCTCGGCAAACCGGAAAACGCCGCGGCGAGCCGGATGTGGATCCGCTCGACCTTCTGGCTCCTCCTCGTCTACCTGGTGATGCAGACCATCTTCCGCAACGAGCCCGTGATGAACTGGCTCGGGCCCTACTTCCTGATCGTGCTCTGGGGCGCGTGGATGCTCACCTCGGGCTGGCAGCAGCTCGCACACTGCGCGCGCGTCGTGGGCCGCGACTACGATCCGCTCCCCATGGGCCGGCCGATCTTCCTCGGGCTCGGCGGCTGGGTCGCATGGAGCCTCGTCACCTTCACGATCACCGTCGGCCTCGCCCTGGCCGGCATCGACCCGATGCCCGGCGTCGAGGCGCCCAAAGCCGACGACTCCGGCGTCGTGATCCGCGTTCCGAAGGAAGGCGGCGACCCGGTGGTCGAACCCCTGCCGCCCGCCGCCCCGAAGAGCGGCGAAGCGGGCAAGTAGCACTCACTCCTCTCCCCCCCCCCCCGTCATGCCCAAGCGCCCGGATCCGCTCTTTGAGATTCCCCGTCCGGCCGCCTTCACCGAGCCCGTGCTCGATCTTCTGGGCGGCGTCGCCCGCCCGCGGCCCCTCACCGGGGGCGAGGCGATCGCGGCGCTCGAGCGCATTGAATCGCAGGCCCGTGCGGGAGACCCGACCGCACAGGCCGAGCTCGCGCGGCGGCTCCTCACCGAAGACCCCGACGCGCGCAAAAACCGCCGCGCGCTGCTGCTCCTCAGGAAGTCCGCCGCCGCAGGCTCCCGGGAGGGCCTGCACCTCCTCGCACTCCTCCACCTGCGCGGCCAGGGGATGAAGCAGAACCTCACCGAAGGCGTGCGGCTTCTCGAAGAGGCGGCGCTCCGCGGGAGCCTGCCTGCGCAGACCGACCTCGCGAAGGCCTGTGCATTGGGCGTCGGAACGCCGAAGAACGAAGCGAAGGCGCTCTATTGGCTGCGACTCGCCGCCGCGCAGGGCGACGCCGCGTCTGCGCTCGCCGCGGGCCGCATGTACCGCAAGGGGGAAGGGACTGAGAAGAACGACGAAGCCGCGGCGAAGTGGCTCGAAGACGCGGCGAAGGCGGGACTTCCGGCCGCGCAGTACGAACTTGCCGAACTCCTGCGCCGGCGCGACGCGGGCGCGCGTGATCCGGCAAAGAGCCGCCGCTGGATGCGCGAGGCGGCCTTCTCCGGCATCGTCGAGGCGCAGTTCCGCATCGGCGTGGCGAGTTGGTCGGGTGCGGGCGGGTCTGTCGATCAGCGCGAGGCCGTGCGGTGGCTCTGCCGCGCGGCCGAAGGGGGCTCTGCCAAGGCCGCCGCGATGCTCGCCGGCTTTCTGATGACCGGAAACGGCCTCCCGCTCTCCCCCGCGCGCGCCTGGACGCTCTTTCTCTGGGCGCAGCGCCTCGGCGACGCGGATTCGGGGCCGCTCGCGCGGATGTTGGAAGGGCAGCTCACGGCGGAGGAGCGCCGCGACGGTGCGGCGCTCCTCGCTCAAGCGCGCCCCAAGGAGCTCCTCGAAGCGCTCATCCCGCGCCGGGAGCGCTGAGGCAGTCCGAAGGGCTGCGCAGAGGCCTCTGAAAGAGTCCGCAGAGAAGACCGCAAAGGGGACCGCAGAGAAGGCGCAGCGCTTGCTGCAGACAAAAAAAGAGTCATTGTCGGCTCTAACGAACCGGCCTTCGTCTGAAGAACATCCGGATTCTGCGCCGAATGGCCTTCAGACGAACGCGGTGGAGAACTCCACCGTCCTACGCCGGGTCTGCACCGAAGCAATGACTCTGAAAATACCACCAAAGGAGATGTCTCAGTTGCCCGAGACAGCTGTCGCGATTTCTCGCGACGAAGACATTGTCCCATGGAAAACCCGACCGTGCAGGAAATACGGACTGTTTCTCATGTAAAAATTTGCACCATTTGAGCTTCCTCAAAGTCGTCCTTAGATTACCTTTACACTTCTTGTCTGTCTCATCTACTTATCTCGGGGTACAGGGTTTACCCTCGATTACGCCCAATAACGGTTTCAAGGCTCGATGATCGAAAGCGGATTTTTTTGAGTAGGCGCAAATTGAGGGCGTGTGATCTCGGGCGGCAGGGAGAGTTGCCGCTCCGGCAGGTGTTAGAGTTGATCCAATACAGTCGGAATCAGCGCGCGGTGGCGCGGCTTCCCTGCGCTCCCGACAGGCTTAGTCCCGCCGCCGAGGATTCCACCCGAACGCGTGCGGGGTGCCTCCTCAAGCCCCGAAGGACGGTCCTCCGAACCCTGCTCATTCTCCAAGGAACTCATCATGAACCGTCAAGAACTTGTTGACCGCGTAGCCGCCCGCAACACCGCGAGCAAGGCTGAAGTGGACCGCATCATCGTGAGCATGCTCGAGGAGATCATCGCCGCCGTCCGCCGCGGCGAATCGGTGACGCTGATCGGCTTCGGCACCTTCAAGAGCGTCGAGAGCGCCCCGCGCATCGGCCGCAACCCCGCGACGGGCGGTCAGATACACATCCCCGCGGCGCTCAAGCCGAAGTTCGTCCCCGGCACGGGCTTCAAGGAGATGATCAACCGCTGACGCATCCCTCTTCGGACGCCGCCGCGCTGCGGCGGCTCCCCCGACGAAGCGCGGCGGAATAGAGCAAGGGCGGACTCCCGGCTGAGGGGCCCGCCCTTGCTCTATTGGAACGGTGGTCAGCGGTCGTTGCGCCGCTCGATGAAGTGCGCGAAGTGCGCCCGGAACCAGTCCATCGTCTCGGGCGCCGGATAGTCCGCCCCGACCGCGGGGAAGCGCGCTATGAGCTCCCCGGGAGGATTGCGGTGAATCTGGAGCGCGAAGGTCTCGACGCCCCGGTCTTCGAGCCAACGGCCCACCTCGAGGAGCTTCTCGTCGGAGAGCCAGTCCGGGTGCGCGGTGGTGCGGCACTCCAAGGCGACGCCCGACTCCCGGATCAGGCGGAAGGATTCGAGGAAGTGCGCCGCGGCATGCCTGCGGCCCGCGACCCGTTCATAGAGCACCGCGTCTTCGGGCGGCGCCTTGACGTCGAGCCCCACCCAGTCGGTGAGGGGCAGGACGTCGGCGAGCCTATGCGGGAGGATTCCCGCGGTGTGAAGCCCCACGGCAAAGCCCATGTCCCGCACGGCGCGCATCGCCGCGGGAAGCGCCGGGTCCGCGGTGGGCTCGCCCCCGGAGAAGACCACGGCGTCGAGGAGCCCCCGCCGACGCCTGAGGAGCGCCTCGAGCTTCTCCCACGAGTCGTGTTCATACGCGGGGTCGAAGTCCGCGGGCTGCATCCACGGGTTCTGGCAGTAGATGCACCTCCAGGGACACCCCTGGAGGAACGCCACCGCCGAGAGCTTCCCCGGAAAATCAATGGTCGTGAAAGGGGTGATCCCGGCGACGCGCAGACGCGCGGCCGGGATCACGGGTGCTTTCGAATCGCCCGGAGGGATCGATCCCTCCCGGGGTTGGATTTCAATCATGCGGGGGACATGCCGGCGGTCAGCGGCCGCAGCAGGTGCCGGCGATGGCGCCGTGGTGCGCGGCGCTCTTCTCGGTGAAGCAGACGCGTTCGTTGAACTCGCCCTTCTTGCCGATGTTGAAGCTCTGCACCGGACGGTGATAGCCCATCACGCGGGTCCAGACCTCGCACTTCTGGCGTTCGCTCTCCTTGAGTTCGATCTGCTGGGTTTCCTGAGTCATGTTCATCTCCATTGAGCCTTCTTCCGGGGAGAGGCCATCTTATCAGCCGCAGCCCTTCCGGCGTGATTGATTTTTCCTTTCCGCACCCAAGATCCTGCATATCGCTGCGGCGAAACATACAGGATCTTGTGCCGACAGCAGCGCTGCCCCGTCAGTTCGCCGCTTCGCGGGCGGCCTGCGCCTTCTCGAGCGCGCGGCGCTTGCGGGCGATCAGTTCCGCGTCGCACTTCGGACAAAAGTCGTGACGGCCCGAGAGATACCCGTGCTTCGGGCAGATCGAGAAGGTGGGCGTGATCGTGATGTAGGGCAGGCGGAAGTTGGTGAGGGCGCGCCGCACGAGATCGCGGCATGCCTCGGGCGAGCTCACCGCCTCGTTCATGTAGAGGTGGAGCACGGTGCCGCCGGTGTACTTGCGCTGCAGGTCGTCCTGACGCTCAAGGGCCTCGAAGGGATCGTCGGTGAAGTTCACCGGGAGCTGCGAGGAGTTCGTGTAGTAGGGGTTGGAGGGGGTGCCCGCCTGGATGATCCCGGGGAAGCGCTTGCGGTCTTCCTTCGCGAAGCGGTAGGTCGTGCCCTCCGCAGGCGTCGCCTCGAGGTTGTACATGTGGTCCGTCTCCTCCTGGAAGGCGACGAGCTTTTCTCGGACGTGGTCGAGGAAGGCGAGCGCGAAGGCGTGGCCCCATTCGGTCGTGATGTCGTCGCGGTCGTCGGTGTAGTTGCGGATCATCTCGTTGATGCCGTTCACGCCGATCGTGGAGAAGTGGTTCCGCAACGTCCCGAGGTAGCGCTTCGTGTAGGGGAAGAGCCCCTGATCGATGTGGCGCTGAATCACCTTGCGCTTGATCTCAAGGCTCGTCTTCGCGAGCTCGAGGAGCTGGTCGAGGCGCTCGTAGAGGTGCTTCTCGTCGCCCTTGAAGAGGTACCCCAAGCGCGCGCAGTTGATCGTCACGACGCCGAGGGACCCGGTCTGCTCGGCCGAACCGAAGAGCCCGTTGCCGCGCTTGAGGAGTTCGCGCAGATCGAGCTGCAGGCGGCAGCACATCGAGCGGATCATGTTGGGCTTGAGTTCCGAATTGATGAAGTTCTGGAAGTACGGCAGCCCGTAGCGCGCCGTCATGTCGAAGAGTCGCAGCGCATTGGGGCTGTCCCAGTCGAAGTCCGGCGTGATGTTGTAGGTCGGAATCGGGAACGTGAAGACGCGACCCTTGGCGTCGCCCTTCATCATCACCTCGATGTAGGCGCGGTTGATCATGTCCATCTCGGCCTGAAGTTCGCCGTAGGTGAAGGGCATGGTCTCGCCCCCGATCACCGGGTGCTCGCCCTGCAGGTCATGCGGGCAGGTCCAGTCGAAGGTGAGGTTCGTGAACGGGGTCTGCGTGCCCCAGCGCGAGGGGACGTTGAGGTTGTAGATGAGCTCCTGGATGCACTGCAGGACCTCGTGGTAGGGGAGGTTGTCCTTACGGATGAAGGGCGCGAGGTACGTGTCGAAGGACGAGAACGCCTGCGCGCCCGCCCATTCGTTCTGCATGGTCCCGAGGAAGTTGACGATCTGTCCGGTCGCCGAAGAGAGGTGCTTCGGGGGATTCGCCTCGACCTTGCCGGAGACGCCGTTCAGGCCCTCCTGCAGGAGCGTGCGCAGCGACCACCCGGCGCAGTAGCCCGAGAGCATGTCGAGGTCGTGGACGTGCACGTCCGCCTCGCGGTGCGCACGGCCCACTTCGGGCGGGTAGATGAAGTTGAGCCAGTAGTTGGCGACCACCTTCCCCGAGACGTTGAGGATGAGGCCGCCTAGCGAATAGCCCTGGTTGGCGTTCGCGTTCACGCGCCAGTCGAGCTGGTCGAGGTACTCGTTGATCGAGCTCTCGACGTTCACCCAGCTCTTCTTCGCGTCGCGCGCCTTCGCGCGCGATTCGCGGTACACGATGTAGGCGCGCAGCGTCGTGAAGCACCCCGCGTCGAAGAGCGCGTGCTCGACGGCGTCCTGCACCCATTCGATCGAGGGCGTGCGCGAGGCGTCGTGGTTCGTGAGGCGCGGCAGCACGAGTTCCTCGACGATCCGGCGGGCCTTCGCGTCGTCGAACTCCTTCGTCGCGCGGCCGGCCTTGGCGACCGCCTTCACGATCTTTTCGGGGTCGAAGTCCCTCACGGACCCATCGCGCTTGAGGAGGTGCAGGGGCAGAGCACTGGTCATCGTTCAGTTTCCAGAAAAAACAGGATGAAATAAAGGGACGACAACTTATGGTAGTTCTTCCATGCAGAACTCACCATAGGTTGTGGTCCCTCTGAGACGTTGCGGAAAGTATAGCGGACGCCCTCCCTCCGCGCCTCCCCCGTGAGGAGCAGTCCCGGCGCGCCGCCGCAGGCGCCGCCCGTTGCGCTCCCCATTTGTCGAGGAAGCGGGCCTCTCCCCGTGTTTTCCCGATGGAGACAAACGTACACGTGCAGCCGGAAAAGGCCGGGCATCGGAGCGCCTGGTCTTCAGGGAGGACCTTCCTAGGGTTATCCCTGACCTCGACGTCGATCTTGAGATGGAGTGCTTCTCCGTGTGGAAAGATCCCCGCTCCGAGGGCGCAAGGGATAATCCTCACCATCCTTCTAGGATGAAATGCCTAGAATACATATCGGATCAATTCCTCCTTCCGGCTCGTTGGAGCCGGCAAGGCGTGCGTCGACATCGGGCGCTTCCGAGGGGCTGTATTGGAATGGCCGCCCAAGCGTCAAGCCGGCCGTCATTGCTAATGCAAGCATGCCGCGCCCGAATGTTGTTCTAGCCCGCGATGCTTCTGCACCGCGGGCTTTTTTTGTCTAGGCCCCGCAGCAAGGTCCGAAAAGTCGTGCGCAGCGGGCTCGAAGCGCCCGAAACCTACGCAGAAACACGTGTGACGGACCGAAAGCCCGTGGCACCCCGACGCCGCATGACGGTGCGGTGACGACCACACGACGCATTTGACCTATGTCAAATGTATGTGCAAAAAAGCGGCCTTTCGAACCTGCCGGATCCTCCCGCCCCCTCTGGTCGCCTCGGCGGGTTCCCCTGCCGGCAGAGCCTCCGGAGTTCCGGAGGGCGGGCCGCACCGCCGTGCCCCGGCTCCGGAGGAGAGCCCCGAAACGGCGTGCAGGAGCCTCGTCCCTCCTCACCCGGATCTGCCGGGGCGCGGATCACACAGGCGGCGACCCGGAATGTGGGCGCGGGGCGCCCACGGCGCCGGGCCGCGGCGCCGTGGGCGACGCACGCGGACATGCGTGGACGACGGACATAAAAAGGGCTGATGACGTCCCTTTCCGTCATCAGCCCTTTGTATGCAGCTTGTGAAGAATGATGCAGGACCAACCACACCACCTTATTGCGCTTGAGGAGCAACGCATGTGCATTTGTTTTGTTCCGCTGCGGAACTAAAGTTACGCTTTTTACATCTCTCATGCAAACCCTAACTTCAATGTTATAAAATTCATCTTATTGGTGCATTTCAAGGGTTTTCCATTAGTTATTAACCGATGAAATTCACCAATTCGGTGCATTTTAAGGCGACGTTCATTTGGCGCGAATACGCTTTTTCACGTATAAAAATGGGCTCCAGAGGTCCTGTTTGGCGAGGCCTTCCGGGAGGCGTCCGGGATCAGCGCCGCGGACCTCATCCGTCGGGCCGACGCGCCGACGCGCGGCTCCTGCCTGCGCCCCGCGCCCTCAGGCTCCGCTCGGGGACCGATAAAATGCCAATCTGAAGACGTCCCGCTTCAGGGCCCGTGACGCCGCGGCTTTGCGCGGCTGCGCCCCGGGCGTCTTTGCCGCAAATGAAGAGCGGCGGCCCTGCCCGCCCGGAAGGATGAGACGAACCTTCCGGACGACGCGCCGCCGCGCGAAAAGAACATGACGCATCGGCCGCCCGACGCGCCGCCCTGCGGCTCCGGAACCGCCTGACGTTCCGGGACCGCCCTGCCGCAAACCCTAAGAAGAGCCATGAACACCCTCCAGTCCCAAGAAGAAGAAGGCCTGCGCCGAATCCGCGAGCTCGACGTGCTCTCCACCGTTCCGGAGCTCCTCGCCCATCAGGTTGAAAAGCGCCCCGACGCGGTCGGCTGGAAGTCCTGGGATCCCAAGGCGAAGGCCTGGCGCGACTGGACCTTCCGCGCGGCCTGGGACGAAGTCGAGCGCTGGCGCCACGCCCTCGCGGGCCTCGGGCTCGAGCGCGGCGCCCGCGCGGCGATGCTGTTGCCGAACTGCATGGAGGCGGTCCTCTTCGACCAGTCCGTGCTCGCCAACGCCCTGACGCCCGTGCCGTTGCACGCGATCGACACGCCGAAGAGCTCCGCCTACATCCTGAACGACTCCGGCGCGCAGATCCTCGTCACGAACAAGAAGCTCAAGTGGCGCCAGATCCGCGAAACGGGTGAGCTGCCCAACCTCAAGCTCGTCGTCATCACGAACGACGACTTCTGCGACGATCCGGACGCGCCGATTCCGATGATGTCGCTCGAAACGTTCCTCGCGAAGACGCCCGATGCGCCGCTCCCCCCGGGGCCGCGGCCGACGGACCTCGCCGCGCTCGTCTACACGTCGGGCACGACCGGGAACCCCAAGGGCGTGATGCTCACGCACCGCAACATCATGAGCAACCTGCGCGGCGTGCTCGGGAGCCTGCAGCCGCGCAGCGAAGAGACGCTGCTCTCGTTCCTGCCCCTCTCGCACACCTTCGAGCGCACCGCGTCCTACTACATGGCGCTCGGCTGCGGCCTCACGCTCGCCTTCAACCGCTCGATCGCGGCGCTCGCGGACGACCTGAAGACGATCCGCCCGACGATTCTCATGAGCGTCCCGCGCGTCTACGACATGATCTACGGCAAGCTGCGCGACGGGCTCGCCAAGCAGAGCGGGTTCGTGCGTTGGCTCTTCGACTGGGCCGTCGAGGTGGGCTGGCGGCGCTTCTGCCGTGAGAACGGGCTGCCCGTCGAACCCTCGGGCCGCGCCTGGATGGATCCGCTCGTCGCCGGCTTCCTCGACCGCAAGGTCGGTAAAAAGCTGCGCGACGTCTTCGGCGACCGCATCCACATCTACATCTCGGGCGGCGCCGCGCTCAATCCCAACGTCGCGCGCGTCTTCCTCGGTCTCGGCGTGCCCATCATCCAGGGCTACGGCATGACCGAGACGAGCCCCATCATCGCGGTGAACCGCGTGGGCTCGAACCACCCCACCACCGTCGGTCCGGCGCTCGACAACCTCGAGGTGCGCCTCTCTCCCGAAGGGGAGCTGCAGGTGCGCGGTCCCTCCGTGATGCAGGGCTACTGGAACCGCGAGGACGCGACCCGCGCGATCCTCTCCGACGACGGCTGGCTCTCGACGGGCGACGTCGCCGACATCTATTCGGACGGCCACATCCGCATCACCGGCCGCATCAAGGAGATCATCGTCACGAGTTCGGGCGAGAAGGTTCCGCCCGCGGACCTCGAGGCCGCCGTTGAATGCGACCGCCTCTTCGACCAGACGATGGCCGTGGGCGACGACCGCCCCTGCATCGGCATGGTTGCGGTGGTGAACCCCGACGAGTGGAAGAAGCTCTGCACCGAACTCGGGCTCGACCCGGAGGCTCCCGCGTCGCTCACCTCGCGCGAGGCGACCCAGGCCGCGATCAAGCGCATCAAGGCCGCCGCGGCCGGGTTCCCCAACTACGGCGTCCCGCGCGTCGTGACGCTGCTGCGCGACCCGTGGACGATTGAAAACGGCCTCCTCACGCCCACCCTCAAGGTGAAGCGCGCCAAGGTGGCGCGCCGCTACGCCGACGAGATCGAGGCGATGTACGCGGCGATCACGCCGAAGAAGAAGGCCTGACGGGAGGGATCACCTCCCCCCGCAGGTCCGACCGTCCGCCCATCACCTCCATTCCGTCCGCCCCAAGCATGACCGACAACACCTTTCTCGCCGACCCCGCCCTCACGATCCCGAAGCTCCTACGCCGCACCGTGGCGCGCTTCCCCGACCGCGAGGCCTTCCGGCAGTTCGACTACGCGGACAACCGCTGGATCTCCGTCACCTGGAGCCAGTACCACCTCGAGGTCATGCGCTGGCGGCGCGCCTTCCTTGCGGCGGGCCTGCGGCCGGGCGACCGCGCGGCGATGCTTCTCACGAACTCCATCGACGCGGTGATCTTCGACCAGGCGGCCCTCGCCGCCGGCCTCGTGCCGGTGCCGCTCCACGCGATCGACACCCCGGGCTCCTCCGCCTACATCCTCGGCGACAGCGAAAGCCGCATCCTCGTGACGAGCTCTCGGGCGCGTTGGAATGCGATCCACGCGGCGGCCGCCGAGGAGGCGCTCGCGAACCTCGGCGAAGTGGTCCTCATCAACGACCTCGCCGACGACGATGACGCGGGCGTGCACGTCGTGGGCGTCGAAGCGTGGCTCGCCCGCGGCAACGGCATTCCCGACGAGGTGCTCCCGCCCGAGCCCGCGCCCGAGGACCTCTCGGGCTTCATCTACACCTCGGGCACCACGGGGCGCCCCAAGGGCGTGATGCTCACGCACGCGAACCTGGTCGCGAACGTCCGGCAGATCTCCGGGCGCGTGGACGTGGACGAAACCGACGTCTACCTCTCGTTCCTGCCCTTTTCGCACACCTTCGAACGCACGGTCGCGCACTACGTCGCCCTCACGCACGGCGCGGCGATGGCCTTTGCGCGCTCCGTCGCCCACATCGAAGCGGACCTCGCCGAGGTCCACCCGACGCTCATGTGCACGGTGCCGCGCGTGCTCGAGCGCATCTACCAGAAGTTGCAGCTCTCGCTCAGCAAATCCTCCGAGCACGACCAGTACGTCGCCGCCTGGGCGGCCGAGGCGGGCTGGCGGCGCTTCTGCCGCGAAAACGGGCTCCCCGTCGAGCCCTCCACCCGCGAAAACCTCGACGAAACCGTGCTTCCGATCCTCGACGAGGACGTGGGCGCGAAGGTGCGCGCCGCCTTCGGCGGGCGCTTCAAGGCGATCTTCGCCGGGGGCGCGAGCCTCAACAGCACGGTCGCGCGCTACTTCTGCGCGATGGGGCTTCCCGTGCGGCAGGTCTACGGTCTCACCGAGACGAGCCCGATCATCTCCTTCACGGGAGCCCAAATGAACCACCCGGACTGCGTCGGACACCCCGTCGCCGACACCGAGGTGCGCTTGGGCGAGCGCGACGAACTCCAGGTGAGGGGCCCGCAGGTGATGAAGGGCTACTGGAAGCGGCCCGCGGACACGGCCGCGGCCTTCACGCCCGACGGCTGGTTCCGCACGGGCGACCAGGCCGACCTCGCCGACGGCGGACGCGTGCGCATCCGCGGGCGCATCAAGGAGATCATCGTCACCTCGACGGGCGAGAAGATCGCCCCGGTGGACCTCGAGTTCGCGATCCAGGCCGATCCTCTCTTCGAGCAGGTCTTCGTCTGCGGCGAGAACCGCCCCTTCATCTGCGCGATCGTGGTCGTGCAGCCCGAGCTCTGGAAGTCGATCTGCGCGGAGATGGAGCTCGACCCCGAGGCGCCCGAGACGCTCACGAACCGCTCCATGGCGCGGCTGCTCCTGAAGCGCGTGCGTGCCGCGGCGAAGGACTTCCCCTCCTACGGCATCCCGCGCTCGGTGGCGGTCGTGCGCGAGCCCTTCACCGTGGAGAACGGCCTCCTCACCCCGACCATGAAGCCGCGCCGCAAGCAGATCCTCGAGCGTTGGGGCGCGTTGGTCGAGGCGATCTACGCCGGGCACCCCACGGCGTGAGCGCAGCCCCGGGCCGCAGCGGACGCGGCCCGGCCGCCCCGAAATTTTTCTTCTCAGGGGCCACACGGCGGGCGAAAAAATCATTAGACTGCGTGCGCAATCAATCTCGGTATATCCCTTTCCCCTCGAGATACGGGTGCAACGCCCCTCGAAGAATCGGACCTTCAGCCCGCAGGGACCTGCAGTCCCTTCCGGCGCCGACTGAACCCAATAAAACATGCCGCTCACGGACGCGGCGGTGCGACCGCTCCGCAGTTTCCCGACGGTATATTTTTTTTTGCACTCAGAGGTTGTTATGCGACTCCTTCAGACGGCTCTGACGTTCGACGACGTCCTGCTCGTTCCCGCCTATTCCGAAATCCTTCCCCGCGACACGCAGCTGCAGACGAAGCTCACGCGCGGCCTCTCGATCAACATCCCGATGGTCTCCGCGGCCATGGATACCGTGACGGAAGCGAAGCTCGCGATTGCGCTCGCTCAGGAAGGCGGCATCGGCTTCATCCACAAGAACATGACCGCCGATCAGCAGGCCGCGGAAGTCGCCAAGGTGAAGCGCCACGAAGCGGGCGTCGTCGCCGAGCCGATCACCATCGGGCCGGAGATGCTCGTGGGCGACGTGATCGCCCTCGCGCGCGAACACCGCATTTCGGGCCTCCCGGTCGTCGCCGAAGACGGCACGGTGCTCGGCATGGTCACGAACCGCGACCTGCGCTTTGAAACCCGCATGAGCGTTCCGGTCCGCGAAGTGATGACGCCGCGCGAACGCCTCGTCACGGTCCACGAAGGCGCCTCGCTCGAGGAAGCCAAGGAGCTGATGCACCAGCACCGCCTCGAGCGCGTCCTCGTCGTCACGAAGGACTTCCGCCTCGCCGGCCTCATGACCGTCAAGGACATCACGAAGGCGACCGACCATCCGTTCGCCGCCAAGGACGCCAAGGGCAAGCTCCTCGCGGGCGCCGCGGTCTCCGTCGGCCAGGGCACGGAGGAGCGCGTCGAGAAGCTCGTGGATGCGGGCGTCGACGTCATCGTCGTGGATACGGCCCACGGCCACTCCAAGGGCGTTCTTGACCGCGTCAAGTGGGTCAAGACCCACTACCCGGATCTGCAGGTGATCGGCGGCAACATCGCCACCGGCGAAGCCGCCCTCGCCCTCGTCGAGCACGGCGCCGACGGCGTCAAGGTCGGCATCGGGCCGGGCTCGATCTGCACGACCCGCATCGTCGCGGGCGTGGGCGTGCCGCAGATCACTGCGGTGAGCAACGTCGCCGAAGCCCTCCAGGGCACGGGCGTTCCCTGCATCGCCGACGGCGGCATCCGCTTCTCGGGTGACATCGCCAAGGCGATCGCCGCGGGCGCGAGCTCCGTGATGATGGGCGGCATGTTCGCCGGCACCGAAGAGGCCCCGGGCGAAGTGATCCTCTACCAGGGCCGCTCCTACAAGTCCTACCGCGGCATGGGCTCCCTCGGCGCCATGGGCAAGGGCTCGGCCGACCGCTACTTCCAGGACAACAACCAGGGCAACATCGACAAGTTCGTTCCGGAAGGCATCGAAGGCATGGTTCCCTACAAGGGCTCCATCTCCGCGATCATCTATCAGATGATCGGCGGTCTGCGCTCCTCGATGGGCTACTGCGGCTGCCGCACGATCGAAGAGATGCGCACCCGCGCCCGCTTCGTGCAGATCACCGCCGGCGGCCTGCGCGAATCGCACGTCCACGACGTGAAGATCACGAAGGAAGCCCCGAACTATCGTCAGGCCAACTAACTAAGCGGATCTCCCGGAAGCTGAAGGCGGCGCGCCGCCTTCAGCCCCGGGATCTTCCCCAAAAGGCGTCCGACCCGGCAAGAACGGGCGCGGGCGCCTTTTGCGTTCTGTTATAGTCACGCGCGCGCACCGCACGTCCCGCTCCGGGAGCGGCGCGCCGCGAAAGAATTTTCCTTCTCCGGAAGCTCTCATCCATGCAGACAACCCACGACCGCATTCTTATTCTCGACTTCGGCAGCCAGGTGACCCAGCTCATCGCCCGCCGCGTGCGCGAAGCCCACGTCTACTGCGAAGTGCACCCGAACGACGTCTCCGCGGAATTCATCCGCGAATTTGCGCCGAAGGGCATCATTCTCTCGGGCTCGCACATGAGCGCCTATGAAGAGAGCAACGACCAGGCGAGCGAAGCCGTCTTCGAAGCGGGCGTTCCGGTCCTCGGCATCTGCTACGGCATGCAGACGATGGCCCAGCAGCTCGGCGGCAAGGTCGAGAGCGGCGCCAAGCGCGAGTTCGGCTACGCCGAAGTGCGCGCGCGCAACCACACCAAGCTCCTCGAGGGGATCGAGGACTTCCGCACGGAAGCGGGCGAAGGCATGCTCAAGGTCTGGATGTCGCACGGCGACAAGGTGACCGAGCTCCCGCCGGGCTTCAAGGTGATGTGCTCGACGCCGTCGTGCCCGATCGCCGGCATGTGCGACGAGACCCGCGGCTTCTACGCCGTGCAGTTTCACCCGGAAGTGACCCACACCGTCAAGGGCCGCGAGATCCTCAACCGCTTCGTCCTCGACGTCTGCGGTTGCCGCCCGGACTGGGTGATGGGCAACTACGTGAACGAAGCCGTCCAGAAGATCCGCGAAGAGGTGGGCGAGGATGAAGTGATCCTCGGCCTCTCGGGCGGCGTGGACTCCTCCGTCACGGCGGCCCTCATCCACCGCGCGATCGGCCAGCGCCTCACCTGCGTCTTCGTGGACAACGGGTTGCTGCGCAAGGGCGAGCGCGAACAGGTCCGCGACACGTTCGAGAAGAACATGGGCCTCAAGCTCATCGTCGTGGACGCCGTCGACCGCTTCATGAACGCGCTTGCGGGCGTCTCCGACCCCGAGCAGAAGCGCAAGATCATTGGCCGCGAGTTCGTGAACGTCTTCCAGGAAGAGGCCGCGAAGATCAAGAACGCCAAGTGGCTCGCCCAGGGCACGATCTACCCGGACGTGATCGAATCCGCCGGCGCCAAGACGAAGAAGGCGAAGGTGATCAAGAGCCACCACAACGTGGGCGGTCTCCCCGAGACGCTGCACCTCAAGCTCCTCGAGCCGCTGCGCAGCCTCTTCAAGGACGAAGTGCGCGAGCTCGGCATCGAGCTCGGTCTGCCCGCCGAGATGGTCTACCGCCATCCCTTCCCGGGCCCGGGCCTCGGCGTGCGCATCCTCGGCGAGGTGAAGAAGGAGTTCGCCGATCTGCTGCGTGAAGCCGATGCGATCTTCATCGAAGAACTGCGCCGCGCCGGCTGGTACGACAAGGTGAGCCAAGCCTTCGTGGTCTTCCTCCCGGTGAAGTCCGTGGGCGTCATGGGCGACGGCCGCACCTACGAGTGGGTGGTGTCGCTGCGCTCCGTGCAGACCTCCGACTTCATGACGGCGAAGTGGAGCGAGCTCCCCTACGACCTCCTCGGCACGGTCTCTAACCGCATCATCAACGAGGTCCGCGGCATCAACCGCGTGGTCTACGACGTGAGCGGCAAGCCGCCCGCCACGATCGAGTGGGAATAAGACGAAGGGCCGGCTGAGGCCGGCTTCCGCCCGTCCCCGGCGCCCCCGCCGCTCTTCTTGAGCTGCGGGGGCTTCTTTTATTGGAGCTTCGTGCATACATGTGGGTAGGCGTCGCCTCGATGTGGGGCTGCCCCCCTGATGCAGAAGGAATTTGCGCATCCTATGC
>CAJKCQ010000007.1 GCA_905198475.1 uncultured Sutterella sp.
GCGCCTCATTCCTCCCCTGCCTGAAGGCAGGGGTCTCCTGAGGCATTGTGATGACGGAAGAAATGCAAGACGAAGCCGCCGCGCAGGTGCGCCGGCCGCCCCAGAGCGTGATCTCGGAGCAGGCGATCCTCGGCGGACTGATGGTGGACAACTCCGCGCTCGACAGCGTGGTGGACGTCCTGCGTCCCGAGGACTTCTACCGGCGCGACCACCGGCTCATCTACGAAGAGATCGCGAAGCTCATCCAGGGCAGCCACCCCGCGGACTATCTGACGGTCTACGAGAGCCTGAAGACGGCGGGCGTGGAGAACGACGTCGGGGGGCTGCCGTACCTCACCGAGCTCGTCAACAGCTCGCCTTCGGCCGCGAACATCCGCCGCTACGCCGAGATCGTGCACGACAAGTCGATCCTGCGGCAGCTCATTTCCGTGGGCGACCGCATCGTGACGAACGCGCTCGCGCCCGAAGGACGCGAGACGCGCGCGATCCTCGACGAGGCCGAGAAGGAGGTGCTCGCAATCAACGAGCGCAACTCCAACGGCCAGCGCGGCTTCCAGCCGCTCGCGACGCTCGTGCGCGACGTCTCCGCGCGCGTGATCGAGCTCTACCACAACTCGACCAACAACGAGGTGACGGGCGTCTCCTCGGGCTACCGCAACCTCGACAACGTGACGGCGGGCCTGCAGCGCGGCGACCTCATCATCATCGCGGGCCGCCCCTCGATGGGCAAGACCTCGTTCGCGCTCAACATCGCCGAGAACGTCGGCATCGCGCAGGAGCTCCCCGTCGCCGTCTTCTCGATGGAAATGGGCGCGGACCAGTTGGCGCAGCGCATGATCTCCTCGGTCGGGCGCATCGACGCGCAGAAGCTGCGCAAGGGGCGGCTCTCCGACGAGGACTGGGACAACTTCACCGCGGCGCTCCACCGCCTCGAGGAGAAGCCCATCTTCATCGACGACACGCCGGGCCTCACGATCACCGAACTCTCGAGCCGCGCGCGGCGCCTCGTGAACCAGGCCGGTCCCCTCGGGCTCATCGTGGTCGACTACCTGCAGCTCATGTCGGGGCAGAGCCGCAACGGGCAGGACAACCGCGCGCAGGAGCTCTCGGAAATCTCCCGCGGCCTCAAGAGCCTCGCGAAGGAATTGGGCGTCCCCGTGATCGCGCTCTCGCAGTTGAACCGCTCGGTGGACAGCCGCCAGGACCGGCGCCCCGTGATGTCGGACCTGCGCGAGTCGGGCGCAATCGAACAAGACGCGGACGTGATCATGTTCATCTACCGCGACGTCGTCTACAACAAGGACACGCCCGACAAGAACCTCGCCGAGATCATCGTCGCCAAGCAGCGCAACGGCCCCATCGGCACGCTGCGCATGACCTTCCTCGGCGGCAACACGCGCTTCGAGCCTTCGAGCGACGAAGGCTATTGGGGCGGCATCGAGGAGTAGTGCGCGATGGAGTGGATCACCAACTTCGACTGGTTTGCGCTCGCCTGCTGGACGGGCGCCTTCATCCTGATCGCCTTGGGGTTCGCGGGCACCATCGTGCCGGCGATACCGGGGCTCCCGATGATCGCGGGCGGCGCCTGGCTGATCGGCTGGGCGGACCACTACGAGAAGGTCGGCTGGAAGACGATTCTCTTCCTGGCCGTTCTCGCCGTGATCGGCGTCGTCGTGGACACGGTCGCGCAGACCGCGGGCGCGCAGCGCGCCGGCGCCTCCAAGGCCGGCATCATCGGCTCGCTCGTGGGCACCGTGCTCGGCATGTTCATGGGGCTCTTCGGGCTTCTCTTCATGCCGCTGATCGGCGCCGCGGTGGGTGAATTCTGGGCGAAGCGCAACCTCCTTCACGCCGGGCGCGTGGGCCTGGCGACTTGGATCGGCATGATCGTCGGAACGGTCGTGAAGATCGCGCTCGCCTTTGCGATGACGGGGATCCTGATCTTCGTCTACCTCACAGCTTGAAGACGATGAGGGTGAAGAACGCTCTCCGGAAGAGGGGGCGGCTCCAAGCAAGAAGACGCGCCGCAGTCTCGGGGGAGACGTGCGGCGCTTCTCTTTTCAGGCTCTGGTTGTTGCCGGATTCGGGGGATCCGGCGGCCCCGAAAGATTAGAAGGTGTGGCGGACGCCCACCGTCACGAGGGAGGTCTCGGGCCTCACGTCCTTGCCGGCCGCATCGGTGTTCGTATCCTGGTAGAAGGCGGCGACGCCGTAGACGTTGGTGCGCTTCGAGAAGGCGTAGGTGTAGCCGACGGAGGCGCCGACGCGTTCGAATTCGGCGGCGCTGTTCGTCTGCGTCTCGTCGCCCTTGTCGGCGTCGAGGTGGCTGTAGCCCACGGCGAACATCGCCTTGCCGCCGGCAACCGGAGCGTCGACGCCGGCCATCAGGCCCCAGCCGCGGGCGGCGCCCGTGAAGCCGAAGCCGCGGTAATTGTTGACCGTCTTGGTATCGGCGTCGGAGGAGGCCTTCTGCAGATTGTTGACGTACTGGGCGCCGAAGTAGGCTTTGACGACCTCGAAGTCGTAGGAGCCGCCCGCCGTCAGGGTGTAGCCGTCGTCGGCGTCCGCGTACTTGAGGTTGGAGTAGTTGTACCAACCGGCAGCCGCCGCGAGGCTCAGGGCGCCGTTCTGGTAGGTGGCGCCGAGGGCGGCGTAGCGGTTGTCGGAGGCCTTGCCTTCCGTACCGGCGGTCTGTTTGGTGCCGTAGACGTCCTTGCTGTTCGCGCCGAACGAGTACTGGGCGTAAACGCGGGCGCCGGCGAGATCAGGCGACTTGTAGGTGACGGCGTTGTCAAGACGCAGACCGCCCGAGAAGTAGGTCGAGAATTCGACCGAGCCCGCCCACGAAGCGCCGAAGGGCGAGAAGTTGCCGAGGAGGCCGTAGGAGCCGTTCGCGCTGTCGAGGGCGCCGAGGCGGCCGAAGGAGAGTTCACCGAAGGCGCCGCGGACGAAGAGGTTCGCTTCACGGCCGAAGAGGCGGCCGGCCTGGCCGAGCGTGCCGTCGTCTTCAGAGAAGCCGCTCTCGAGGAGGAAGCCCACCTGATAGCCGTTGCCGAGGTCTTCAACGCCCTTCAGGCCCCAGCGGTTGCCGGACTGGTTGCCGGTCGCCATCGTAAAGGTGTCGGTGCCGTCCGTGCCGTCATCCGGGTTGACGTGCTTGTACTGCAGGCCGGTGTCGAGGACGCCGTAGAGCTGCACATTGGCGGCGCAGGCGGAGCCGGCGAAGGCGCCGAGGACGGCGAGAGCGGCGAGAGTCTTCTTCATTTGGGGATTCCCTTTATTACTTTATTGAAATTCGGCGGAGTGCACGGGGCGGCAGAGGGGCCGTCCGGGTCCGTCGGGCACGCTTGATCGTATTCACGGGAGCGGGTCGGCCGCTCCAGAGCCCGCCGCGCGGTGAAGACCATGTGCCGGAGGCCGTCTGCGGAAGGGTTCGGGAAGTCTCTCCCGGCGGGTCGAAAAGAAATCTAAGCAAAACAGGCAGGTCTTTCTGATGTATCCCAATACTATGCAGAATCTGCAAAATAAATTACAGGAAAATCAACAAACGACTAGTCATCAACTATTTGTATCGCAAAAGTAGGATGTAACGTCTGTGATACAGGTAGAAGTATTTAGGAGAATCTCCGTGGTTCTAAGCATCCGCATCGTCTCCGGGCGGCAGCGGCCGACGAAATGGGGCGAGGCTCAGCCGGATCGACCGAGTGGGCGCCGCAGCCCGCGACGCGCAGTGCGCCGCCCTGATACGCTTTCCTCCTCCGTCAGGATCCGCGCCTGACGCGCGCGGTCCGCGCGGCCCACTCCGCCCGAAAGGAGCCCCATTCCCCATGATCCACACGCTCTACAGCAACAGCTACGAGGTGCTCCGCACGGTGCTCCTCCACAACATCGAGGCGCTGCGCCTCGTTCCGGAGGCGGACGAAATGGACGCCGCGGCGCTCTTCTCCAGGGTCTTCGACCGCGTGCCGGTGATCATCCCCTCGAAAGCCGTGGAGACGGACCTACAGCGGGCGCTCGCGCACCACGAGGGCGTCTGCGCCGCGATGGACTTCATGTTCCTCTCGCAGTGGCTCGGCTTCTTCTCGAAGGAGCCGCTCGCGAACGTCGTGGGCAACGAGTCGGACTGGATGATCTGGGCGCTGCTGCGCGAGACGGGCCCGGGGAGCCTGCGCGAGGAAGTGCGCCCACATACGACGCGGCTCGAGGACGCGCTGCGCGGCCGGACCGACGCGGAGATCTTCGCGCTCGCGCAGCGCATCTCCGCCGTCTTCGTGACGTATTCGAGCTACCGGCTCGACTGGGTGCTCCAATGGCTAGGCCTGCACCAGGAGCGGATCCAACCCACGCCCGACGTGCTCGCCGAGCGCGCGCGCATGGAGTCCGACCCCGACCTCTTCTGGCAACGCGCGCTCTGGCGGCGGCTCGCCGAATCGAAGCGCTGGCGCGGCCGCAGGTTCCTCGAGGCGCTCCCCGACGCGATTGAATCCCTGCGCTCGGCGGGGGCCGACGCGCGTGAGCTCGTCCTCGGCGACGACCGGCGCGTCGCACTCCCCAATGCGCTTCACGTCTTCATGCCCTTCGTCGTGCCGCCCCTGATGCTCCCCGTGCTCAAGGCCTATGCGCACTCGGGGCGCGACGTCTGGCTCTATCTCCTCAACCCCTCTTCGGAATACTGGTTCGACCTCGTGCCGCGGCGGCTCTTCAACTGGCGCGAATCGGCGGGCGACGAGCACTTCGACGTGGGGCACCCGATCCTCGCCGACAACGGCCGGAGCACGCGGGCCAACATCGACCGCCTCTGGCGCTTCACGACGGACGAGGGCCCCGCGGGCGGGCTCACGCCCCAGGGACTCGAGGAAGGCGAGGCGGCCGAGTGCCTGCGCCGCCGCAACGAGAAGCCGCGCGAGCGCGTGGTGATGCCCGCGCCCGACTTCCTGCGCGAATACCAGGAGCATCCGCGCGACCTGAAGGTCGAGATGACCGTGGACGCGCAGAGCATCTACCTCGAGGCGGGCGAGCCGGCGCTCCTGCGCCGCGTGCAGGACTCGATCCTGAAGCTCGAGGGCGACCTCACGGCGACGCCCGGGGGCGAGCTCGTGCGGGAGGACGACGAGTCGCTGCGCTTCGTCTGCGCCCCATCGACCGTGCGCGAACTCGAAGGGCTCGCTGACTGGCTCCACGCGCGCTTCCGCCGCGATCCGGCGCTCGCGCCCGACGACGTGCTCGTCGTCACACCCGACATCTCCGCCGCGGCGCCGCTGATCGACCAAGTCTTCGGGAGCCTGCCCAAGGAGCGCCGGATCGACTACCGCATCTCGGGCGCGCTCACCACGGCCGAGGACGCGCCGCTCGAAGCCCTGATGGGATTGAAGTCCCTCCTC
Source organism: uncultured Sutterella sp. (assembly GCA_905198475.1). GTDB lineage: Bacteria > Pseudomonadota > Gammaproteobacteria > Burkholderiales > Burkholderiaceae_F > Sutterella. The sequence continues at coordinate 5,382 of CAJKCQ010000007.1, forward strand.
ACGGGGCGTCTCAAGCGCGAGGAGCTCGTCGCCTGGCTCTCGCTTCCTCTGGTCTCCCGGCGCTTCGGGCTCGAGGCCGACGACGTCGACGTCCTCAACGAGTGGCTCCGCGCCGCCGGGTTCGAGTTCGGGCTCTCCGACGCGCATCTGCTCGCGCTCGACCCGGAGACCTTCGCCCAAGTGCGTGAATCGACCCTCGAGCGGGCCCTGGAGCGTCTCGCCCTCGGGAGCATGCTCCCGGGCGGCGCGCGCGCGCCGCTTTTCGACGTGCTGCCGCGCGAGGGGACGGAGAGCTCGGGCTTCACCCCCGTTTCCGAGCGCCCGGATTTGCTTTCAACGCTCTCGACGCTCTGCGTTGAACTCGAAGCCATGCGGCGCGCCGCGCTCGATCCCCTCGAGGGCGAGGCGGCGGAGGCGGTCGCGGCCGATCCGCAGCACTGGCCGCGCTGGATCGCCCGGGCGCTCGAGATGTTCTTCCCGCCCGAGACGCCGCAGGAGGACTGGCAGGCGCTGCGCGCCGGAGCGGCGGCGTTGGCCGAGGAATCGTCCTTCGCCGATGGCGCCGGCGGGCGCACGCCCGTCGTGCCCTTCGAGATCTTCATGACGGTGCTCGCCGACCGGCTCAAAAAGTCCGCGCCCGCCGGGCGCCCGGGGAGCGGCGTCACCTTCACGGGCATGCAGCAGCTGCGCGGCCTCCCCTACAAGGTGATCGTCGTCTTCGGCCTCAACGCCGACTCGCGCTTCCCCGGGACCTCGCACGCCGAGGAGTTCGACCTGATGGCGCGCTTCCCGCGCCGCGGCGACCGCGACGGGCGCGTGGACAACCGCAACGTCTTCCTCGACCTTCTGCTCGCCGCGCGCGACACCTTCCTCATCTCCTACTCCGGGGGATTCAATCCGGCGCAGATGGAGGACCCGTCGATCGTGGCGGTGGAGCTGCGCAACTGGCTCCTCTCCTTCGCGAAGGACCGCGACGAGCGGCGCCTCTGGGAGAAGCGCCTCACGGTGAGGCTCCCGCTCGCCGGTTTTTCGCCGCGGGCCTTCCGTCGGGAGGCGGGCGACTGGCAGTCGACCGCCGGGGAGCTGCTCCCCGCGCTCGCCGAGGCGCAGCGCAGGGGTTGGAGCGACGCCGAGCCGCCGCTCGCGGACCGCGGGGGCGAGGCGCCGGCCGCAGGGGACGTCGTGCCCCTCACGCTCGTCATGAGCTGGCTCAAGGACCCGGCGCGCTTTCTCTTGAAGCGCCGCGGCGTCTTCCTCGAGGGCGAGCAGGCCGACGACCGCCCGCCCTTTGTGCCTGAAGCCTCGGGGCTTCCTGCCTGGTCGCGCGGCACCGAGGCGCTCTCGGAGCTCCTCGAAGGAGGGGACGGACGCTGGGTGCTCGAGCGCTGGGCGGCCGACCCCACCGTGGGCGCCAAGGGCGTGCGCGAATGGGCGGTCGCGGGCGACGTGGAGAAGGCCGAAGCGATCGCGGGGCTCGTGAAGGACGCGACGCAGGGCCTCGTGCGCGAAGATCCCGTGATCCTCACGGCCGCCCCGACGGGCGTCGATTGGAGCCTTACGGTGCGCGAAGCGAACCTCTGGCGGGATCCCGCCACAGGCTTGCGGCGCTTCGTCTTCGCGGGCGTCTCGAAGATCGGCAAGGAGGCGCTCTCGACCATCGTGGTACAGGCGCTCTTTGAGTACGCGCTCGTCGCCGCCGCCGGCATTGAGGCCGAGGGCGTCCTCATCTGTCCCTTCAAGCCCGCAAAGCGGGGCTCCAAGGAGGGGCCCAACAGGCTCGATCTTCCCGCCTTCACGCCCGGGGAGGGCCGGCGGATTCTCGGCGTTCTCGCGCGGAGCTTCGCCGCGTCGCTCACGGACGCTCCGGCGCTCGCGAAGGCCCCCTATGCAGCACAACGCGGCGCGCCCGGAGCGGCCGTCAATCATGCGAACCTGATGCTCTTCCGCGGGCTCGACCTCAAGGGCGCCCTCGAGAAGCTCAACGACGCGGCGCAGATCCTCACCGCGCTCCTGCGGGCGCGGGAGCGCGCGGGCGAGGCGGCCGCGGCGCTCTTCAAACCCAAGGGAAGAAAAAAGACCGACGCCGCGGCGGATCCCGCGGCGGTGGCGAACGCGGCCGCCGACGCGGAGGCGGAGGAGAAGAAGCGTCTGATCGAGGAATGGGAGGCCTGGTGGAAATGACGACGGAAATGATCAGGGCGGACGGCGCGCTGCAGACGGGCGGGGGAACTCAGAAGAAGCCCGACTTCGACGTCGTGACGGCGCCCCTGCTGCGCCCGACGCTGCTTGAGGCTTCGGCGGGCACGGGAAAGACCTTCTCGATCAAGCACCTCGTGCTGCGGCTCGTGGTTGAGGAGCGCATTCCGGTGAGCCGGCTCCTCGTGATGACCTTCACGCGGACGGCGACCGCGGAGCTCAAGAGCCGCATCGAGGCGCACCTCACGGAGGCCCTGGCGCTCCTGGAGGCGGGCGGCCTCGAGGCGCCGCAGGTCCGGACGGCCGAAGCCAAGATCGTCGAGCAGATCGGACATTGGCGCGGCTCGGGGATTGACGACGCGACGGCGGCGGCGCGCATCCGCGAGTCGCTCGCGCAGTACGACAACGCGGCCGTGAGCACGATCCATGGCTTCTGCCAGAAGGTGCTCGAGGAGAACGCCTTCTCCTCGGGCGGGGCGCTCGGGTTCGACGTCCTCGCCTCGGACGAGGCGTACCGCGAGGATGCGGTGCGCGACTATCTGCGCCGCGAGATCGATCGGCTGCCCGACGACGCGGCGCGCCGGGAGTTGGTCGAAGGCGAGGACTGGCTCAAAAAATTGGAGAAGCTCACCGAGCTGCCCCCCGCGCTCGAACCGCGCGCCTGGGGGGAGGCGCCCGAAGGGGACGTGGGCGCGGCGCTCGGGCGCTTCCTCACGGACGCCCCCGGGGAGTTGAGGCGCCTGAAGCGCGACGCACGCGTGAAGACCTTCAACGACCTCCTGAAGGACCTCTACGAAGCGCTCATGCCCGAGGACGACGGCACGCCCGAAGGGAGGCGTCGCCTCGAGCGCGCCGAGCGCTTGGTCGAGCGCATCCGCAGCGCCTACCGGGGCGTGCTCGTGGACGAATTTCAGGACACCGATCCGCTGCAGTACGCCGTGATCGACCGGCTCTTCCTCTCGGTCTTCGCGCGCCCGGCTGACGACCCGGTGCGCGCGGGCCGCGCGATCTGGTTCGTCGGCGACCCGAAGCAGGCGATCTACGGCTTCCGCGGCGCGGACCTCAACACCTATCTCCTCGCGCGCCGCCGCATCGAGGCGCTCGGCGCCCGGGAGCGGCTCGGCACCAACTACCGCTCCTCGGCGAAGCTCCTCGCCGGGCTTGAAGCCTTCTTCACGCAGGCCGGAGAAAAGAGGAGCGCCTTCCTGCGCTCCGACCTCGTCTTCGAGCCGGTCAAGGCGAGCAAAAAGCGCGTCGGCCTGTGGCTGCGCGACGAGAGCGCCCCGGGCGGCTGGCGCGAGTCCGAAGCCTGCGAGCTCTGGACCTACCTCGAGGACGTGGACCCGAAGGCGGAAGAGACGAAGAGCGCCGTCAACGAGGTCATGGCCTGGCGCATCGCGCGGCTTCTCGACGCGGGCCGCAGGGGACTCGCGGTGGTCGAGGCGGAGGGGGACGACGAGAGGGCGCACACGATCCCGATCAACGGCATCGAAGTGCGCATGCGCGGCCTTGAGGCGCGCGACGTTGCGGTCCTCGTGCGCGCGAACGCCGACGCGAAGGAGATCGCCCGCGCGCTCGCGCTCCGCGGCGTGCGCAGCCGCTACGAATCGCAGGACGAGGTGACCGCGTCCGAAGAGGCGCAGGAAGTCCTTCTCATCCTGCGCGCCTTCGCGGCGCCGGGCGACCTGAAGGCGCTCCTCGCCGCGCAGGCGACGCGCTTCGTGGGCGATCCCTTCAGCCTCACCTCGAACGAAGAGGCCGAGGAGAAGCGCCGCATCGAGCTCAGAGAGGTGATCGAATCGGGCGCGCGCCGCTGGGCCACGGCCGGTCCCGCACCGGCCTTGCGGCGCCTGATGGACTTCTGCCGCACGACCGAGCGCCTGCTTCCCGTCGCCGGGGGCGAGCGGGTGCTCGCCAACTACGCGCACCTGATCGAACTCCTTCACGGCGCGGCACGCTCGATTCCGACGCCCTCGGGCCTCGCGGCGTGGCTCGCCGAAGCGGGCCGCACGAAGGACGCGCGGGGCGATGAGAGCGACCGCAAGGTGCGCCTGGAGAACGACGACAACCTCGTCACCCTGCAGACGATCCACAAGAGCAAGGGCCTGCAGTATCCGGTGATCTTCCTGCCCCACGGGCAGCGCAATGCGGTGCTGCCCCAGAAGGAAGTCGTGCACAAGGGGCGCGACGACGCCGGCCGGCCGACCCTCGTCCTCACCCACCGGAAGACCGATGCGCTCCCCGTCGAGTGCGCCGAGGCCTACGAGGAGGCCGTGCGGCTCTGCTACGTCGCGATGACGCGTGCGGCGGCGCACCTCGTGCTCGTCCTCGCCACGCCCACGAAGCCCGACAAGGGCGACGGGAAGCCGCGCGAGTGGAACGCGCAGTCCAAGGCGACCCGGAGCGGCTACTACTGCGCGCTCATGGGCGGCGTTGAATTCGGCAAGGACCAGGTCGATCAGGCGACGGCGGCGCTCGAGGCCGTGGGCAGGCGCGGGTGCGGACCCGACGAGCTCCCGGGCAGATGGGCGCGCCGAGACCTCAACGAACTCCTCGCCGAAGCCCGGGAGGACGCCCTGCGGCTCCAGCCCGAGGCGGCCGCCGAGGCGTCCGTGCAGCCCGCACGGGCGCGTCGCGCGGCTTGGCGCACGTCGAGCTTCACCGGCATTTCGCGCATGACCGAGGACGACGCACCGGGGTTCTCCGCCTGGTACGGCGAAGCCGCGCGCCCGACTGCGGGCTCGGACATCCTCGACTTCCCGAAGGGCGCGCAGGCGGGCACGTGTCTGCATGAGATGCTCGAGCTCGCGGATTTCGAGGGCATGGCGCGGGAGGACGAAGCGGGTCGCGCCGCAGCTCTCGAGCTCTGCCGGCGCGAAGTGGAGCGCCACCTTTCGATCACGGACGAAGCGGCGCGCGAACGCGCGGCCGAGGGCGCCGCGCAGATGATCCGCGACGTACTGAACGCCGAGATCGCGCCGGGCGTCTTCCTGCGCGAGGTCACGAAGCGCGCCCGCACCGCGGAGCTTGAATTCCTCATTCCGATCCCCGCGGGCCTCACGGCGAAGCGCCTCGCCGCCGAGCTCCGTGGCCTCGACCCGAAGTACGACTTCGGGGAGCTGCGCGAGGAGTCCCTGAAGGGGTTCCTCACGGGCTTCATCGACCTCGCCTTCATGAAGGACGGGCGTTTCTGGGTGCTCGACTGGAAGAGCAACAAGATATCGCCCGAGGCTGAGGGGTACACGGCGCAGGCGATGGACGAGGAGATGCGCCGGCACCTCTACCGGCTGCAGTACCTCATCTACCTCGTGGCCCTGAGGCGCTTCCTGCGCGCGCGGCTCGGCGCCGCCTGGCGCGACGACATGTTGGCGGGCGCCCTCTACGTCTTTCTGCGCGGCGTGCGCGCCGGGGTCACGACCCCCGAGAACCCGCAGGGCGTCGTCTGCGACGTCGTGCGGCCTGAAGTGATCCGCCGCCTCGACGATCTCTTTTCCGGAGCCTGCTGATGTCTGAAACGAACTTCACCGCCGCCCCGCAGGGGGGACTCTTGGGACTCGGCGCCGCGCTCCTGCGCGCGGCCGCCCGCTACGCCGAAGGATCGGGGCTCACGCTCCCCGAATCCGTCGCGCCGACGATGGAGGCGCTGATGGGCGCCTTCGCGCGCGCCGAAGACCGCGGCAGCGTCTGCATCCGGGCGGAGGGCGCCGCGCAGCGGCTCGGCTCCGCCGCAGACGACGCCGATCCGGCGCGGGCGGGAGCCTCGGGGCTCGCGCGGCTCCAAAAGGGCCTCGCCGACCTGGTCGCCGTCGGGCTCGCGCAGAACCTCGCCGACTTTCTCGACGCCGCGCGTGCCGAGGCCCGGCAGCCCGGCACCGGACGGTTTGCGCCGATCGTCGTCGACGAAGCCGGGGACTTCGCGGAGTCGCGCATCTACTTCGCGCGCTTTGCCTTTGAAGAAGTGATGCTCGCGCAGGCGCTCCTCGGGCTCGCGGGCGACGCGGCCGAACCCATCCCCGAGGAAATGCGCCGCAAGATCGACGCGACGGCGGCTTTGGCGGGCGCCGACGCGCTGCAGCGCCGCGCGGTCGAGCTCGCCCTCGAGCGGCGCTTCGCCGTGGTCTCGGGCGGCCCCGGCACGGGGAAGACCACCACGGTCGCGCAGATCCTCGAATGCCTTCTCGCGCAGAACCCGGACCTCAGGATCGCGCTCGCCGCGCCCACCGGCAAGGCCGCGGGTCGCATGGACCAGTCGATCCGGCAGAGCGTCGGGCGCGGGTTCGCGCCGGTGCTCGCCGCCGCGCTCGCCGCCGACGCCCTGCGCCCCGAGGGCGAACGACGCATCCGCGCGCGCACGATCCACAAGTGGCTTCTGACGCCCACCGCCGCGGGCGCCTTCCCGGGGCCCGGGAATCCCATCCCGGCGGACGTCCTCGTCGTGGACGAGGCGTCGATGGTGGACATCCACTGGGCCGCCCGGCTCTTCGCCGCCGTGAGCGAAGGGGCCCGCGTGGTGGTCCTCGGCGACAAGCACCAGCTCGCCGCCGTGGGGCCGGGCGCCGTCTTCGCGGACATCTCCGACGCCGACGGGGCGCTCGCCGCGTGCGCGGTGGAGCTCAAGACGAGCCACCGCTTCCGCGCGGGCGGCGTGATCGCGCGGCTCGCCGACGCGGTGAACCACCAGGGCGATGCGGCGGATCTTCCAGAGTCGGAGGTCTTCGCGCGGGTGCTCGCTGCGCTGAACGACCTTCCCGCCGCGCCCACGTCCGAAGATCCGCATCCCGCGAGCGCGAAGCTGCACGACGACGACGCCGAAGAGGCGGCGCTCGACGAAGACGAGCGGCGGGCGCAGAAGGAGGCCTTCAACCGCACGGGACTCACCCGGGGGGTGAGGCGCTGGCTCGCGCGCGAACTCGACGGGTACGCCGCCCAGCTTGAGCGCTACCGCCTCGCCTGGCAGGCGGGCGCGGACGACGCGGCGCTCCACGAATGCGCCCGCGGACTCTGGGGAGCGCTCTCGCAGTTCCGCGTGCTCGCCGCACAGCGCCGCGGCGCAATGAGCGTCGCGGCCGTGAACGACGCCGCCGGGGCCGAGATGCGCGCGCGCTGGCCGATTGAATCCGTGGCGGGCGGCGAGAACTACCCCGGACGCGTCGTGATCGTACGGCGCAACGACGACGGACTCTCCGTCTACAACGGCGACGTCGGGATCGTGCTTCCGGCGGCGCAGACGGGGGACGGCGCCGTGGTCTACCGCGTCTACTTCGGGGACGCCGACCGGATGCTCCCGGCGGCGCTTCTGCCCGCGCACGACACGGCCTGGGCGATCACGATCCACCAGTCGCAGGGCTCGGAGTTCGAGCGCGTCGCGGTGCTGCTGCCGCGCCGGCCCGGGAGCGGACTCGCCACGCGCGAGCTCCTCTACACGGGCATCACCCGCACGAAGGCGGAGGTGGACATCTTCGGCCGCCGCGACGTGCTCGCCGAAACCGTGCGCCGGCCGACGGTGCGCGAAGGGGGCTTGGCCGCCCGCCTGCGGCTCGGGCGCTTCTGAGGGGCGGAGAAAAGCCCCGCCGCCTTCCCCTTTCGGGGAGGCGCGCGGGGCGCAAAACAATGCGGACGGACGCGCCCGGACTACTTCACCGCGGCCTTCTTCACGAGCTCAGCGAAGTGGCGCTTGGCGTTCCGTTCGGAGAGCTGGGCGCGCAGACCTTCCTTCTGTGACTCATAGGTCGGGAAGTCCTTCGCGGCGCGCTTCTCGTCGAGCTTCACCACGTGGTAGCCGTACTGGTTGAGGATCGGCGCCTGGGCGACGGCGCCCGGGGTGAGCACGCGGAAGGCGTTGCCGAAGGTCTGGTCGACGTTCGCGGGCACGAGCCAGCCGACGAGGCCGCCCTTGTCGCGCGACTGCGGGTCGATCGAGACCTCCTTCGCGACCGCGTCGAACTTCTCGCCCTTGTTGAGGCGCGCGATCACCTTCATCGCTTCGGCTTCGGTCTTCACGAGAATGTGGCGGACCTTGTACTCGACGTCGCCGTAGGCGCGCTTGGCGTTGTCGTAGGCCGCGCGGACCTCCTTGTCGGAGGCGGGGTTCTTCCGGGCGTAGTCGGAGACGAGGAGCTGGACCTTCAGCTGATTGCCGTAGCGCTCCATGGCGTCGCGGTAGTCCTTCGAGCGGTCGATCTTCGCCTTGGCGGCCTCCTGCAGGAGCACGCGCTCCTCGACCACCGCGCTGCGGACCTGCTGCTCGAGGGCGGCGCCCGCTTTGGCGCCGCGCTTGACGGCGTTGTCGTAGACCTGCTGCTGCTGCGCGGCGGAGATCTTCTCGCCGTTGACGGTGATGTTCTTGAACTCGGCCTGGGCCGAGGCGGCGAGCCCGAGCATGAGCACGGCGCCGGCGATGAGGGACTGCTTGAACATTTCTGCCTTTCGACCTTCTTTTTGAACGGGTCCCTCCGGGGCGCCTCTGCGCGACCCGGAGCGGAGCCTTCGATGATGAGCGTTGTGGGAAATCCAGTCTGCCGCGCGGGCGTTCTCAGAGCGCCTCCGCGGCGAATTCGGCGAGCCGCGAGCGTTCGCCCCGGGTGAGCGTGATCGTCGCGGCGTGGGCCCACCCCTGGAAGCGCTCGACCACGTAGGTGAGGCCCGAGCTCCCTTCGGTGAGGTAGGGCGTGTCGATCTGCGCGATGTTGCCGAGGCAGACGATCTTCGTGCCCGGACCCGCGCGGGTGATGAGCGTCTTCATCTGCTTCGGAGACAGGTTCTGCGCCTCGTCGATGATCACGAACTTCTGCAGGAACGTGCGCCCGCGCATGAAGCTCATCGACTTCACGCGGATGCGGTTCTTGATGAGGTCCATCGTCGCCTGACGGCCCCATTCGCCGCCCGTGTCCGAGGCGTGGAGCACCTCGAGGTTGTCTTCGAGGGCGCCCATCCACGGGGCCATCTTCTCCTCCTCGGTGCCCGGGAGGAAGCCGATGTCCTCGCCCACGCTCACGGTGGCGCGGGTCATGATGATCTCGCTGAAGCGCCGCTCGTCGATCGTCTGTGTGAGCGCCGCGGCGAGCGTCATCAGGGTCTTGCCGGTGCCCGCCTGACCGAGGATCGTCACAAAGTCGATCTCCGGATCCATCAGGAGGTTGAGGGCCATGTTCTGCTCGCGGTTGCGCGCGTTGATGCCCCAGACCTTGACGCGGCTCTTCGCGCGGTAGTCCTTCATGAGGCGCACGGTGACCGTATGGCCGCGCACCTGGGTGACGAGCGCCATGAAGTTCTCGTCGCCGTCGACCGAGATGCATTCGTTGACGATGAAGCGCGCGGGGTCGTCGGCCTCAAATTCGTAGAAGGTGGTGCCGTGGTCCTGCCAGGAGCGCAGCGTCTTCGCGACCGAGTCCCAGAATCCGGGTTCGAGCGTGAGCTTGCCCGAATAGAGCATGTCGGTGTCGTCCAACACCTTGTCGTTGAAGTAGTCCTCCGCGGGGATCCCGAGCGTCGTCGCCTTGATGCGCATGTTGATGTCCTTGGAGACAAGGACGACGGCGTACTGGGGGAAGGCCTTATGCAGGCCGTGGACGGTCGCGAGGATGCTGTTGTCGCCGCGGAAGGTCGGAAGCGCCGCGGGGAGCTCTACGCCCATCGGGCGGGTCTCGAACCACAGACGCCCGGTCGCCTCGGTGTTGCCGAGGAGGCTGAGCGGCACGCCCTGGCGCAGCTGCCCGTCGTTCGCCTCAATGAGGGCGTCGAGCGTGCGGCTCACCGAACGGGCGTTGCGCGCGACGTCCGTGAGGCCCTTCTTGTGGTTGTCGAGCTCCTCGAGCGTCGTCATCGGCAGGAAGATGTCGTGCTCGGCGAAGCGGAAGATCGAGAGCGGATCGTGCATGAGGACGTTGGTGTCGAGCACGAAGAGCTTCTTCTTGTCGTCGGGCGTGGCCGCGCGCCCCCTGCGGCCGGCGTTCTGCGCATAGACGCGGCGCGGGAGACGGGAGTCGGGCTCCGCCTTGCGCTCCTCCTGGGCGGGCGCCTTCGCGGCGGGCTTGTGCGCCTGCGCTGCGGCGGCCTGCGCCTCGGCGGGCTGAACGGACTGCACGGGCTTCTCAGCTGCCTTCGAGGCCTTCACGGGTTTCGCCGTCTTCGGCGCGCCGGCCTTCACGACCGGCTTCTGGGCAGGCTGTTCGGCTGCCTTTTTGGGAGTCTTCGCGGGAGCCTTCTCGTGCGTCTTTTCAGACGCCGGCGCGGCGGCCTTGCCGGCGAGCTCGACGGGTTCGGCCGTCTTCGGCGTAGCCTTGGCGGCGGCCCTGCGGGTGCGCTTCGGCTGGGCGGCGGGTTCGGGCGCGGGAACGGGCGCCTCGGCTACGGGTGTGGCCTGCGCCGCGGGCTCTTCGGCCGCGGGGGGCGGCGCGAAGAGCGCGGCCGCCTTCTTCGGGGCCTTCACGCGCTCGAGCAGAGCGGGCGCTTCCTCGACGGTCGGGACGGGGGCGGCGGCGGTCTTCTTCGTTGTGCGGCGCTTCGCGGGGGCCTTTTCGGGGGCTTTTTCGGGAGCCTTTGCAGGCGTCGCTTCCGCGGCCTTGCGCGGCCTCTTTTCGGGCGCTGCAGCGGACTTCTTCGCGGCGGTCTCGGCGGGCGTCTTCTCCGTTGCCGGGGCGGCGGACTTCGCCGCGGCGAAGGTCGCCATGACGTTTCGCGCCTCGGGGAGCGTGCGTTCGGTTTCGGGCTTGGCCGGCGCGCCGTAGTCCTCAAGGATGTCGGCGGGTTTGGCGGGTGCTTTGGGCAGCGGCATAGACGAAGTTCTGTGCGAAGAGGATGGGTGAGGGCTCCTCCTCCGGGAGGAGCTCCGGTCAGTTCAGTCATTCTAGAGGCACGGGGCGCAGGATGAAGAAGGGGCGGCAGCCCTCTCCCGGGCGCCGCCCCTTTGATAATCCGGCCGCCCGGGCGCGCCTTCAGCGGGTTCCCGGGGCTCGTCGCTCTTCCTGCGCACGCTCCACGGCTACGAGGCGAAGTACGCCGCGATCCTGTGCGTGCTCGCCTTCGTGCACCGGCAGGCGAACTCGCTCTCGCAGCACCGCGTGACGCCCGTCGAGGTGGGCGTGCGCATCCACAAATGTTCGCCCAAGGACCGCGAGCGGCTTGAGAACTACTTCGGCTGCCCGGTCGACACCGAGGGCGCGCGCGGTTGGTTCATCCGCTACGCCTACGACGACGTGATGGAGCCCTACGCCGCGCAGAACGCGATGCTGCGCGAGGCGAACGAGCAGATCGTGCGGCAGTACCTCAACCGCGTGCGGCAGTACTCCTTCACCGTGCGCGTCGAGGAGGAAATCGAGGAGCTCCTGAAGTCGGGCGAAGGCGTGCGCATTCAGGATGTCGCCGCACGCCTCAACATGTCCTCGCGCACACCGAGCGCTCGATCACCGAGATCGCCTACACGATCGGGTTCTCCGACCCGAGCAACTTCTCGCGCACGTGCGCGCGCTGGTTCGGGTGCTCGCCCGCCGCATACCGCCGCCGCATCCGACAGCTGCCGACCTGAGGCGCGCACTCTCTTCCGGCCTAGTGCGTCGGAAGGGGCGGGATAACACCGGGGGACGGCGGGGTGAATAATCCTGTTTCCGTCCCCCGATTTCGTCGGGCTTCTGGGTTAGGATAAATCTACTGCGCCCGTCCCTGTGGGCGCGGACGACGACAACGATCGCCCGCGAGGGCGGCGCGCCGGACTTCCGACGGGATCCCGGCGGCGCCGCAGGGCCGCCGCCGCTCCCCTTCGGGCGGCGGACCCCAAAAAGGCGCGGGCGCGCACGAACACCAGAAACGGAGATCTTTCTATGCTCTACATCTCGACGCGCGGCGCCGCGGAAGGCAAGACCTTCGCAGACATCGCCTTCGAGGGGTTCGCAAGCGACTGCGGCCTCTACGTCCCGGAAAGCTTCCCGAAGTTCACGGCCGAGGACATCGCGCTCCTGCGCGGCCGCGACTTCCCGAGCATCGCCTGGGAGGTGATGCGGCACTTCTGGACGCAGATCCCCGAGGCGGACCTCTGGGCGCTCTGCCGCGACGCCTGGCAGCCGCAGAACTTCCCGAACGGGCGCGACCCCTTCAAGGCGCACGACGTCGCGCCGATCAAGTGGCTCAAGGACCAGGTGGGGATCTTTGAGCTCTCCAACGGCCCGACCCTCGCCTTCGACGACTTCAGCCTGCAGTTTCTGAAGCGCCTCCACGCGCGCCACCTCGGCACGGAGGCGAAGAACCTCACGCTCGTGGGCGCCACGACGGGCGACATGGGCGCCGCCGCCGAATACGCCTTCGGCGAGCGCAAGGACACGCGCGTCGTGATGCTCTCGCCCAAGGACCGCATGTCGAAGTTCCAGTCCGCGCAGCTCTACTCCGACCTCGACGAGAACGTGCTCAACCTCGAGGTGGAGGGAACGTTCGACGACTGTCAGGAGCTCGTCTACGGCATTCTCGAGGACGACGACTTCCGCACCTCCAACGGGCTGGGCGCGGTCAACTCCTACCTCTGGGCGAGAATCGCCGTGCAGGTCGCGTGCTACTTCTACGCCTACATCCAGGCGACGGGCTCGCAGAGCGAGCCGGTGGTCTTCTGCGTGCCGTGCGGCAACTTCGGCAACGCCTACGCGGGCGTCGTCGCCCGCAAGATGGGGCTTCCGATTCTGCGGATCCTCGTCGCGACGAACGAAAACGACGCGATGGACCGCTTCCTGCGCACGGGCGTCTACGCCCCGCGCCGGGCGAGCGAGACGGTCGCGACCTCCTCGCCCGCGATGGACATCTCGCGCGCGGCGAGCTTCGAGCGCTTCCTCTTCGAGGTCCTCGACCGCAACGGCGCGCGCATCCGCGAACTGATGGCCGAACTCGAGACGAAGGGGTCGTTCGCGCTCACGAACGAGGAGTACATGAAGGTGCGCCGTTCGGGCATTGCGGGCGGCACTTCCAACCACGCCAACCGCCTCGAGATCATCGAGTCGCTCAACATCGAGTACGCGACCACGATCGACCCGCACACGGCCGACTGCCTCTACACGGGCGTGTACCTCCACCCCGTCGGCGTGAAGACGATCTGCTTTGAGACCGTGCAGGCCGTGAAGTTCCCGAAGATGACGATGCAGGCGACGGGCCACACGGTGGAGCTCCCGCCCGCCTATGCGGACGTCTTCGAGCGCGAGCAGAGGAAGACCACGGTGCCCGTCGACGTGGAGAAGATCCGCGCGCTCGTCGCCGACTTCGCGAAGAAGCCGTGGTGAGGGCGGCCCGTCCCTTCGTCGTCGGCTTCGTCGGCCGCTCGGGCTCGGGGAAGACGACGCTCGCCGAAGCGGTCCTCAGGCGCCTCGTCGCCCGGGGGTACGTGGTGGCCGCCCTGAAGGACGCCCACCACGGCGTGGACCTCGACCGGCAGGGCAAGGACACCTGGCGCTACCGGGAGGCGGGAGCCTCCCGCGTCGTGCTGCGCACCGCCGAGCGCTGGGCCGTGCTCGTCGAGACCCCGCGGGAACCCGCTTCCGTAGAGGCGCTCATCGCCGAAACGGGGGAGGTGGACATCGTTCTCGTGGAGGGTTTCAAGCACGAGGGTTCCTTCCCTAGAATTGAGGTTCGCCGAAGGGCGGCGGCCGCCGAGCCGCCGCTCGCGCTCGAAGGTGCGCGGCCCGCGGCGGTCGCGACCGACTTCGAGGAGCCAGGGTTTGAGGGCGTGCCGCGCCTCGACGTCAACGACCCCGATGCGGTCGCGGACTTCATCGAGACGCTCCTCGGCGCCGCACGCGCCTGAGGCGCGCGCCGCTCCCCCGGGAAGCGCTCCGGCGACCCCATTTCCCCGTTCGAGAAGGACTTTGCTGATGATCACCTACGCCGAGGCCCTTGAGCTCCTCATGAAGGAGGCCGAGCCCATTGACGAGTCGGAGACGATTCCGCTCATGTACTCCACCGGCCGCGTGCTCGCCGAAGACGTGGAGAGCATGATCGACGTGCCGGGCTGGGACAACTCGCAGATGGACGGCTACGCGCTCACCGCGGCGGACCTCGCCCAGGCCTCAGAGGCCGCTCCGGTGCGGCTCCCTGTCGTCGAGCGCATCGCCGCGGGCAAGGTGGGCGCCGAGCTCGGGCGCGGCGGGTGCGCCCGCATCTTCACGGGCGCGCCGATGCCTGCGGGCGCCGACACCGTGGTGCCGCAGGAGGAGGTCGAGCGCGACGGAGACTGCGCGGTCTTCCGCGCCGCGCCCAAAACCGGCGCCTGGGTGCGCCGGCGCGGTTCGGACGTCTCCGCGGGGAAGGTGATCGTGAAGCGCGGCGAGCGCCTCACGCCCGCCGTGATCGGGCTCATCGCCGCGGTCGGGCGCGCCTACGTCACGGTGTACCGCAAACTGCGCGTCGGGGTCTTCTTCTCGGGCGACGAACTCGTGCAGCCCGGCGAACCCCTCCGTCCGGGCGGCATTTACAACTCCAACCGCTTCATGCTGAGGAGCCTCCTGCAGACGCTCGGCTGCGAAGCGACCGACCTCGGCTCCATTCCCGACAACCTCGAGGCGACGAAGCGCGCGCTTCTTCACGCCGCGGAAACCTCCGACGTGATCCTCACGACGGGCGGCATGTCGGTGGGCGAAGAGGACCACATCAAGCCCGCCGTCGAGGCGCTCGGCCGCATCGACCTCTGGCGCGTGAAGTTGAAGCCCGGCAGGCCTCTCGCCTTCGGGCGCGTGGGCGAGGTTCCCTTCGTGGGGCTCCCCGGGAACCCCGTCTCCGGGTTCGTGATCTTCCTGATGATGGCGCGCCCCTTCCTCATGCGCTGCATGGGACTTTCGGCCGTACGCCTGCAGCCCCTCAAGATCCGCGCGGACTTTGACTGGGCGAAGCCCGGCGACCGTGAGGAGTTCGTGCGCGTGCGGCGCAACTTCGAGGGCGGGCTCGACCTCTACCACACGCAGAATTCGCAGGTGCTTTCGTCGTGCGCCTGGGCCGACGGCCTCGTGGACATCCCCGCGGGGGCATCGGTGGCGCGCGGCGACGTGGTCGACTACTACCCCTTCGCGCAGTTTTTTGCGTGACATCCCCGATTCGCCATTTTTTGAGAAGGAAACAGAAGTTGCAGATCAAGGTGCTCTATTTTGCAAGCTTGCGCGACAAGGTCGGCCGCGGCGAAGAGACGGTTGAACTCCCGGGCGAAACGACGACGCTCGCGGGCGTGCGCGAGGCGCTCGTCGCCCGCGGCGCCCCCTGGGACACGGCGTTCGCGAACCTCAGGCGCATCCGCGGCGCCGTGAATCAGGAGATGGCCGATGATGTCGCGGCCGTGAAGGCGGGCGACGAAGTCGCCTTCTTCCCGCCCGTCACCGGCGGCTGAGGAGAGGCGCCGTGGCGAAGACCCTGATCCGCGTGGGCCCGGAGGACTTTTCCGTTGAAGCAGAGCTCGCGGCCGTGCGGCGCGAAAGCCCCTCGGCGGGCGGCGTCGTCTCGTTCGTTGGCGTCGTGCGCGACGCCAACGACGGCGCGCGCGTCTCCAAGATGACGCTCGAGCACTATCCGGGCATGACCGAGAAGGCGCTCGCGAAGATCGTCGAGAAGGCGCGCGAGCGCTTTCACCTCATCGACGTCGTGGTGATCCACCGCGTGGGCGAACTTCAGGTGGGCGATCAGATCGTGCTCTGCCTCGTCTCGGCCGCGCACCGCGGCGAAGCCTTCCAAGGGTGCGAGTACGTCATGGACTGGCTGAAGACCGAGGCGCCCTTCTGGAAGCGGGAGACCACGCCGGAGGGCGAGCACTGGGTGGACGCGCGGGAATCCGACGATCACGCCCGAGCCCGCTGGGCCTAGCGGAGCGGACCCAATCCCGTCCACTTGAATTTGCAACCCTTTGTAACGGGGCGCGTTCCTGCCGGGGACGCGCCCTTGAACTTTCTCGGGGCCGTCTCCATATGAATGTCATGTCCGGGAGGGCGGGGCCCCGCTGAGGCGCCGCACTCCCGAATGAACCGCTGCGCCCGCGGGACGGGCGCGCGGCAAAAGGAGATTTCAGACATATGCGTCAAGACAAGCTCACGACGAAGTTCCAGGATGCCCTCGGAGAGGCGCAGTCCATTGCGCTCGCCCATGACAACCAGATCATGGAGCCCCTGCATCTCCTGAGTGCCGTCCTCGCCGACACCGAGGGTTCGAGCCGTAGCCTTCTCGAGCGTGCGGGCGTCAACATTGCGCGCCTCGCGCGCGACGTCAACGACGCCATCGACCGTCTGCCGAAGGTGACGGGTCAGGGCGGTGACATCCAGGTTTCGCGCGACCTCATGAACCTCCTCAACCTCACGGAAAAGGAGGCGATGAAGGCGGGCGACGAGTTCATTTCGACCGAAATGTTCCTGCTCGCCCTCACGGAGGACCGCACGGAGGCCGGGCGCCTCGCCAAGGAGGCGGGCCTCACCCGCCGCGCGATGGAGGAGGCGATCAAGGCCGTGCGCGGTTCCGACAAGGCGGACAACCCCGACGCCGAGAACCAGCGCGAGGCTCTGAAGAAGTACACGATCGACCTCACGCAGCGCGCCCGCGAAGGCAGGCTCGACCCGGTGATCGGCCGCGACGACGAAATCCGCCGCACGATGCAGATTCTGCAGCGCCGCACGAAGAACAACCCCGTGCTGATCGGCGAACCGGGCGTCGGCAAGACCGCCGTCGTCGAGGGGCTCGCACAGCGCATCGTCAACAACGAAGTGCCCGATACGCTGCGCGGCAAGACCATCCTCTCGCTCGACATGGCGGGCCTCATTGCGGGCGCCAAGTACCGCGGCGAGTTTGAAGAGCGCCTGAAGAAGCTCCTCAAGGAAGTGACCGACCAACAGGGCCGCGTGATTCTCTTCATCGACGAGATCCACACGGTCGTGGGCGCGGGCAAGACCGAAGGCAGCATGGACGCGGGCAACATGTTGAAGCCCGCCCTTGCGCGCGGCGAACTCCATGTGATCGGCGCCACGACGCTCGACGAGTACCGCAAGTACGTCGAGAAGGACGCCGCCCTTGAGCGCCGCTTCCAGAAGGTCATGGTCGACGAGCCCTCGGTTGAGGACACGATCGCCATTCTGCGCGGCCTGCAGGAGAAGTACGAGGCGCACCACGGCGTCGAGATCACGGACCCTGCGATCGTCGCGGCCGCCGAGCTCTCGCACCGCTACATCACCGACCGCTACCTCCCCGACAAGGCGATCGACCTGATCGATGAGGCCGCGGCCCGCGTGAAGATGGAGATCGACTCCAAGCCCGAGGCGCTCGACAAGCTCGACCGCCGTCTGATTCAACTCAAGATCGAGCGCGAGGCGATGAAGAAGGAGACGGACGACGCCTCCAAGAAGCGCCTTGCCGCGATCGAAGAAGAAATCGCCAAGCTCTCGCGCGAGTACTCCGACCTCGAAGAGGTCTGGAAGAAGGAGAAGAGCGAAGCGTTGGGCGAGAAGTCCGTGCGCGACGAGATCGACCGCGTGCACCGTCAGATGGACGAGTACAAGAGGAAGGCCCAGTACGAGAAGCTCGCCGAGCTCCAGTACGCGGTTCTTCCGAAGCTTGAGGAGAAGCTCAAGCGCGCCGAAAAGGCCGAGGAGGAGACCCAGAAGGGCGAGGCGAAGACGGGTCCGAAGCTCCTGCGCACGAGCGTGGGCGCCGAAGAGATCGCCGAGGTCGTGAGCCGCGCCACGGGCATTCCGGTTTCGAAGATGATGGAGGGTGAACGTCAGAAGCTCCTGCACATGGCCGAAGCCCTTGAGAAGCGCGTGGTCGGCCAGGACGAGGCGGTGCGCCGCGTCACGGAGACGATTCTGAGAAGCCGCGCCGGCCTCTCGGATCCGAACCGCCCGTACGGCAGCTTCCTCTTCCTCGGGCCCACGGGCGTGGGCAAGACCGAGCTCACGAAGGCGCTCGCCGAATTCCTCTTCGACACGGACGAGGCGATGATCCGCATCGACATGAGCGAGTTCATGGAGAAGCACAGCGTCGCACGTCTGATCGGTGCGCCTCCGGGATACGTCGGCTACGAAGAGGGCGGCTACCTGACGGAGGCCGTCCGCAGGAAACCCTATTCGGTGATTCTTCTCGATGAAGTCGAGAAGGCCCATCCGGACGTCTTCAACGTGCTTCTGCAGGTCCTCGACGACGGCCGCATGACCGATGGTCAGGGCCGGACGGTGGACTTCAAGAACACCGTGATCGTCATGACGTCGAACCTCGGCGCCCATGAAATCATGGAGATGACGGGCGAGCCGCACGAGAAGGTGAAGGACGCGGTGATGCAGGAGGTGCGCCAGCACTTCCGTCCCGAGTTCGTCAACCGCATCGACGAGATCGTGGTCTTCAATTCGCTCGACGCGGCGAACGTGAGGAAGATTGCCGAAATCCAGCTCACGTCGCTCAGGAAGCGCATGACCGAGCAGCAGATCGGGCTCGTCGTCACCGACGCCGCCCTGGATGAAATCGCCAAGGTCGGGTTCGATCCGCAGTTCGGCGCTCGGCCTCTGCGCCGCGCCATCCAGGACCGCATCGAGAACGGCATCGCGCGGCTCCTGCTCGAAGGCAAGGCCGGTCCCGAGGACACCGTCAAGGTGGACGTGGCCGAAGAGGACTTCACCTTCACCGTCGAGAAAAAGACGGAGGAGAAGAAGGCCTGAGGCGGGGATCCCGAAGCGGGCGGCGCCTGAGCCGCCCGCCTCTCCCGCCACCTCGGAAAGGAACGGGCGGCGCGCCGGAGTTCAAAGCTCCGGCGCCGCCCGTTTTTTTCGTCCTCCGGGCGCCCGGAATGCGCCCGTTCCATTCGCTGCGGGCGGCCTTGAGAGTTTCCCTGAGCTGCGCCGCCCCTTAAGGGAGCCGCAAGAAGGGCGGTCGAGAATCGCCCGAAAAGAATGAGGCCGCCGCCACCCCCGCGGCGTCCCGCAAAGGAGACTCGAAGTGAAAAAGACGGTTCTTGCGCTCGCCGCACTCGCCATCGTCGCCGGCGCCCAGGCGGCCGAAACCTCCCTCGTGCAGGTGCTCCCCGCCTGCAATGCGGACTTCTTCAAGGCCGTGGCGAAGGACAAGAACATCCCCGAGGCGCTCAAGATCCGCGAGGGCGAGATGGCCTATCTGAAGGTCTCGAAGCAGCCCCTCGACATCGTCACCCTGAAGAAGCCCTTCAAGGACGGCGGCCTCACGGTGACGGGGTACGTCTTCAACGACGAGATCATCCGCTATCCGGGCGTGCCCGACATGCACACCCACTTCTGGGGCCTCCTCGTGAAGGAGGACTGGAAGAAGGCCGTGGACGCCTTCAACATCGACTGGGAGGCCGTGGACTCGCGCCACATGTCCGCCCACGCGAACCGCATGACGGCGACCAATGCCGAGCGGCTCTGGCAGCCCTACAAGCGCCCGGACAACTATGAATACCCCGAGATGGGCGTCACCGAACGCGCCTTCCACATCCAGCCCTGGAACGGGCAGACGATGATCTTCTGCGGCATGCAGAGCGCGGGCGCCCCTGAGGAGGCGATCATCGCGGGCGTGCGCCCCGACCTCCTCTACGGCGAGAGCAAGGTGCCCATCCGTGAGGAGGAGATCGTGAAGGACCCGAAGAAGGCCGAGGGTGCGGCCGAGGCGTCCGGGAAGAAGCTCCCCGAAGGCCACCCGCAGATTCCCGCGGACGGCAAGCTCCCGGCGGGCCACCCCGACATCTCCGGCATGAAGAAGTAGGCGCTCACCAGCGGAAAACCTTTCGACCAAGCGGCAAAGCCCCGGATCTCCCAAGAAGAGGAGCCGGGGCTTTGTTTTCGTGGAGGCGCGCCTCTCGGCGCGCGTCCTCAGTTGAGGAGCATGCTCGGCATGAGCGGGTGCGGTGCGTTGTCGCGGCGCTTCAGGGGCTTCTGGACGTTGTTGACAGAGTTGTAGAGCCGGTCCATCGTGTCGGGCTCGGCCGTGAGCCACGAGCACCCGTTGGGGATCGGCGTCTTGAGCGTGATCCCTTCGAACGTGAACTGGTCGGCGATCATCGCTATGAGCTCCTCGACGGCGCGGGCGGCGTTCTGACCGGCCGGGAGCGGCAGCGGCACGCCGTTGATCAGGTCGTCGGGGCGATCGGGGTGCGCAAAGGCGACGCGCAGCTCCGAATACCCCTTCTGCGGATCCGAGAAGGCGCCGAGGCTCACGACGAGGTCCTCCGGCGCGACGTTCTCGTCGAGCGCCGTGCGCGTGAAGACCACCATGATGCGCTTGAGGCCGATCACGTAGTCGAGCTGCCGCACGGTGTCGTTCAGGAGGTAGGGCTCGGTGACGCAGTAGCGCAGCCCGCGGCCGCAGCGGCGCGAGATGAGCGCGGAGAACTCCGCCCCCCAGCGCGTCATGAGGATAGCGTCGGCCGCGAGCATGTGATGGCCTTCGTCCGCGGGCACCGTGAAGCCGAGGTAGCGGTAGGGCGTCTTGAGGACGGGTTTCTTCGGGTCGAGCGCGCGCACGGTGAGGAGGATGAGGCGGAAGTGCGAGGCGACGTCGCTCATGTCCTCTTCGTCGTAGTTGTAGTCGATCCCGGACATGTCGATCGCGGTCTGCTCTGGCACGAGCGCGGCGCGGCTCTTCATCATGGTGCGCAGGAAGCGCTGCGACTCGTTCGAGTCCGAGAGGATCTTGTGGTTGATCGGGACGATGTGCTGGTAGATCTGGATCTGCACGTTCTCGGCGACGAAGTATTCGTCGGTGAGGAGTGCGCGCAGACGCTCGGCGTCCGCCTCCTCGAGGTACTCCGAAGCAAGCGCTTCGTTCGCGAGGCCGTAGGCGAGGAAACCGCAGGCGTAGACGGACGTCACCGACCCGTCCTCGCGCTCGCTCGCGACGAGCTGGTCGTCCAGTTCCGTGAGCCCCGCCTGGTCGATCAGGTCCACGAGCTCTTGCGGGTAGACCTGCTTCAGGCGTTCGATCTCGGCGTCGTAGGCGTCGAGGAACACGTTCGGATCCTCTGCGTAGAGGCGGCGGAAGGCGCGGATGTTGAGCTCCCGGTCCGTGAGGCTGTTGTTGCGGCCGATGAAGGGGAGAATCTTGCGCAGACGCAGAGCGAGGGTCGAGGAGGCCATATGCGGGACGATGCGCCCGGGGGGAGGGAGCGCGGGGCTCGCCTCCGGGGCGTGGAATGCGTGGAAATCAAAGAATTGAAGGGCGCCATTCTAACGCAAGGTCGGACCGCCCTCCGGACGCAAAAAATCCCGCGTCGGGCTCACCGGAACCGGGAGCCCGCGGGCGCGGGAGGAGGTGCGTTGGCGGCGTCGGGCGGGGGCGGCGTTATTCCGTCCACTCGGCCTCATAGAAGCTGAAGGACCCGTCGGGGAGCGGCTCGAAGTTCTTGAGCGCCTTCGCGCGTCCGGCCGTCGTCATCTCGAAGACCAGGGGAGCCCACGGGAGGTCGGCGTTGACGATCTTCTGGAGCTCTGCGTAGAGTGCGACGCGCTTCTCGGGATCCGTCTCCTTGATCGCCTCGTCAAAGAGCGCGTCTACCTTGGGGTTCTTGTAGTAGGACTCGTTGTTGAGGACGGGCGGCGCGTTGTAGCTCGCGAGGAGCGGCCTCAAGCCCCAGTCGGGTTCGGCCGCGGAGTTGGTCCAGCCGATCAGATAGAGCGCGTGCTTGGAGTCGGCCGACGTCTTCGCGCCGTAGATGAGCGTGCGCTGACCCGCTTCGAGCGCGCGCGTCTCGGCCTTGATGCCGACCTGCGCGAGCTGCTGCTGCAGGAACTGCAACGTCTTCAAGGTCTTGCCGTCGTTGTAGGCGGAGAGAATCGAGGTCTTGAAGCCGTTGGGGTAGCCCGCCTCCTTGAGGAGCTCGCGGGCCTTCTTCGGGTCGTAGGGATGAACGCCGAAGTCTACGGCGCCTTCAATCTGCGGCGGCAGGTAGCCGGTGGAGGGCACGGCGAAGCCGTTGTAGGCGACCTTCACGAGGGCCTGACGGTTGATCGCGTAGTTGATCGCCTCGCGCACGCGCACGTCGTTGAAGGGCTTCTTCGTCTCGTTCATCGAGAGGTAGCGCGTCACGACGGAGGGCGCCTTGATGAGCGTGAGGTTCTGGTTGCGCTCGAGCTGCCGAAACTGCTCGTTCGGCACGGGCGAGATGAACTGCGCCTCACCCGTCTGCAGCATCATCGCGCGGGTCTGGTTCTCCGTAACCGGTACCCAGCGGATCGCGTCGAACTTCGGGAGCCCCTTCACGCGGTAGTCCTGGAACCGCTCGGCGTAGAGCTCCTCGGCGGGCGAGAAGCGCTTGAGGACGTAGGGGCCGGTGCCGCACGCTTCGAAGGCCGTCACCTGCTTCGTGGTCGCGCGCTTCAGGAGGCTCGGGCAGATCATCGCCGCCGTGCCGTTCGAGAGGCGCTGGATGAAGCCCGCCGTCGGGGTCTTGAGTGTGAAGCGCACCGTGTAGGGATCGACGACCTCGACGGTCTTCACGAAGTTGAAGAAGTTGCGGCGCGAAAGCTTCGAGTCGGGATTCATGCCGCGGTCGAAGTTCATCTTCACGGCCTCGGCCGTAAATTCCGTGCCGTCGTGGAACTTCACGCCGCGGCGCAGCTTGAAGGTGTAGACGAGGCCGTCCTTGGAGACCTCATAGGACTCGGCGAGCTGCGGCGTGGGCTTGAGGTCCTTGTCGAAGACGTAGAGGCCTTCGTACATGGAGCGGGCGACGGTGCGCGAGAGGTTGTCGATCGCGTCCCAGGAGTCGAGCGTCGAGAAACCCGTCGGCACGGCCGCGGTTATCACGCGCGCACCGGCCGGAGTCGCCGCGCCGAGAAGGGCGGCGGAGAGGACGGCGGAGAGGAGCGCGGCGTGAAGGGCGGTGCCTTTGACGGATTTCTGCATGAGTATTTTCCTTCGAAAAATTGTTTGTCGGTGCACCAAGTGCATTGAATTTAAGAAAATGTACCGGCAAAACAGCGTGTAAGACGAAAGGATATCCTTGCGGCGCCGGAAAAATTGCAGCAAATAAGGCGATTCACCTAGGGGAGACGCCCGAGGCCGCCCGCGGAAGATCAAGGAAGCGCCAAAAGAAAGGGCCGGCGCCCCGATGTGGAGCGCCGGCCGTCTTCAGAAGCGTCGTCGGGGTTTCGGTCAGGACGCGGCCTTCACTTCGGCGTCCACCGCGTCGAAGGTCTTCGCGACCGATTCGGAGGGCGGATTGTCAAGGAGCGATCCCACGACGATCGCGATCGTCGCGAAGAGGAAGCCCGGAATGATCTCATAGACGCCGAACCAGGCGAAGTGGTTCCAGACGAGCACCGTGGCGGCGCCCACGATCATGCCTGCGAGGGCGCCGCGCTTGGTCATGCGGCGCCACCAGAGCGAGATGAGGATCACGGGGCCGAAGGCGGCCGCGAAGCCCGCCCAGGCGTAGGAGACGAGCGACAGGACGAGGCTTGTCGGATCGCTCGCCATCCAGACGGCGATCACGGAGATGGCGAGCACCATCGAGCGGCCGACCCAGACCAGCTCGCGCTGCGTCGCCTTCGGACGAAGGTACGTGCGGTAGAAGTCCTGCGTGAGGGTCGAGGAGCACACGAGCAGCTGGCAGGAGAGCGTGGACATCACGGCGGCGAGAATGGCCGACATCAGGAGGCCCGCGATCCAGGGGTTGAAGAGGAGCGAGGAGAGCACGATGAAGACGCGCTCATGGTTCTCCTTCACGAGCCCGGCGACGTCGGGGTGCATCGAGAAGTACGCCGCGCCGAAGAAGCCCACGGCGACGGCGCCCGCGAGGCAGAAGAGCATCCAGAGCGTGGCGACGCGGCGCGCGTTCGGGATCACCTTGATCGACTTGGCGGCCATGAAGCGCACGAGGATGTGCGGCTGCCCGAAGTAGCCGAGGCCCCAGGCGAGGAGGCTCAAGACGCCCACGATGGTGTGGCCTTCCATCATGTTGAGCATCGCGGGGTTGATGTCGGCCACGCGCGCGGTGGTGGCCGCGAACCCGCCCGCGTCCATCATCACCGCGATCGGGGTGACGACGAGCGCGACGCACATGATCGAGGCCTGGATGGTGTCGGTCCACGAGACGGCGAGGAACCCGCCGATGAAGACGTAGAGGATCGTCACCGCCGCGCCCACGATGAGCGCGGTCTCGTACTGCAAGTGGAAGGTGTTCTCGAAGAGACGGGCGCCCGCCACCACGCCTGAGGCGCAGTAGATCGTGAAGAAGATGAGGATCACCGCCGCGGCGATGATGCGCAGCACGTTGCCCTGGTCCTCAAAGCGGTGCGAGAGGTAGTCGGGGAGCGTGAGCGAGTTGTGCGCCTTCTCGGTGTAGACGCGCAGGCGCGCCGCGACGAGTTTCCAGTTGAACCAGGACCCGACGATGAGCCCCACCGCGATCCAGCTCTGCGAGATGCCGTAGAGGAAAACCGCGCCCGGGAGCCCCATCAGGAGCCAACCGCTCATGTCCGAGGCGCCCACGGAGAGTGCCGTGACGATGCCGCCGAGGCTGCGCCCGCCGAGGATGAAGTCCGCGTAGCTGCGGGTGTAGAAGTATGCGAAGACCCCGACGAGGATCATCAGGATCAGGTAGCCGATGAAGGTAACGGCCGTGGGATTGGAAAACACTCGAGCGCACTCCGTTGTCGTGTAGTTTTTTGCAGAGGCCGCCGTCCGCTTCCGCTGCGGACGGTC
The DNA here is from genome assembly GCA_905198475.1 of uncultured Sutterella sp. Lineage (GTDB taxonomy): Bacteria > Pseudomonadota > Gammaproteobacteria > Burkholderiales > Burkholderiaceae_F > Sutterella. The sequence continues at coordinate 30,213 of CAJKCQ010000007.1, forward strand.
TGAGGCGCGGGACGACGGCGCACTGAGAAGCGCGTCGTCCGGACGAACTACGGAGTATAAGGGGCGCGGAGCGCCCTCCGCGCCCGCGCCCCTAAGATGAAATCCTTGGATTATTTCGTGTGGCAGGACGCCGGGCGCCGTCCGGGGGCGTTTTTTCAGCCGCCGATGTAGTTCATCTCAACCTTCGAGCGCTCCGGCGCCGCCCCGAGTGCGCGCAGCTCCGAGTACCGGTCCTCGCGCTCGGTCCAGATGCGCCCGAGGGCTTCTTCGAGCTCCCCGTCCGTACAGCCGCCGCGCAGCATCGTGCGGATGTCGTAGCCGATCGAGGCGAAGAGGCAGAGATAGAGCCGCCCCTCCATCGAGAGCCGCACGCGCGAGCAGCTGCGGCAGAAGTTCTCCGTCACCGAGCTGATGACGCCAAATTCGCCCGCGCCGTCTCGGTAGCGCCAGCGCGAGGCCGTTTCGCCCGGCGTCGACGGGGCGACGGGCTCGAGGGGCCAGCGCGCGGCGATCATCGCGACTACGTCGCGCGAGGGGACCACCTCGGCCATGCGCCAATCGTTGGCGTTGCCGACGTCCATGTACTCGATGAAGCGCGGCACGACGCCGGTCCCGCGGAAGCGCTCGGCAATCCGCACGACCTCCCCTTCGTTGACGCCCTTCTTCACGACCGTGTTCACCTTGACCCGGAGGCCGAGAGAGCGCGCGAAGTCGATCGCCTCGAGCACCTTGGCGGCGGGGAAGCCCACGTCGTTGAACCCCTGGAAGATCGCTTCGTCAATGGCGTCGAGGCTCACCGTGAGGCGCTTGAGGCCCGCGGCCTTCAGGGCTTCGGCCTTCTTCATGAGGAGCGAGCCGTTCGTCGTCATCGCGAGGTCGATCGGACGCCCGTCGGGGGTGCGCAGCAGCGCGAGGTCGGCTACGAGCTCCTCGATGCTGCGGCGCACGAGGGGCTCGCCCCCGGTGAGGCGGATCTTCTCGACGCCGTTTCTGACGGCGATTTTGGCGACGCGCAGGATCTCCTCGAAGGTGAGGAGCTCGGTCATCGCGAGGAACTGGTGGTTCTTCGCGAACTTCTCCTTCGGCATGCAGTAGCGGCAGCGGAAGTTGCAGTGGTCCGTCACCGAGATGCGCAGATCGGTGAGCGGCCGCCCGAAGCGGTCGCGCCAGGCACCCGCCTCGCGGCGCACGGGGCCCGTCTGCGGGATGGGAAGTGCGGGACGCGCGATGATGCGCACCCGGCGGGAGGGTTCGGAGGTCCGGCTCGCTTCGGTCATTTGGTCTGGGGTCTTGGTTCAAGTGGCGCGGAAGCCCGATTCTAGGGACATGACCTTAAGCGAGGCCATCCTTCAGGAGGAGTAGCCCGTCCACTACCTCGGAAGCGGGTCGGCCTCCTGGGCGAGCGCCTCGTAGAAGGCGTAGCGCGCGGGGTCGATTTCGCCCCGCTCGAGCGCGGCCTTGACGCTGCAGCCCGGTTCATGGAGGTGGCGGCAGTTGAAGAACCGGCACCCGTCGACGTGGCGCGCGACGTCGGGCATCGCCCGCAGGATGTCCGAGAGCGAGAGGTGCGCGAGGCCGAACTCCTGAAAGCCCGGGGTGTCGATCACGGCGCCCTGCCAGTCCGGTGCGGCGTGCCACTGCGCGGCGGTGGTGGTCTGCTTGCCGAGGTCGAGGGCTTCGGAATATTCGCGCGTCTGCGCCTGCGCATCGGGCACGAGGAGGTTGAGGATCGTGGACTTGCCCATACCGGACTGGCCGACCAAGAGCACGTTCCTGCCCGTGAAGCGCTCGAGGAGCGCCGCGCGGGCGGCCTCGGGCGCTCCGGAGGCGGAGACCGCCACGACCTCTTCGCCGATCGAGCGCAGAAGTTCGGCCTGCCGGTCGGCCGCTTCGGCCCCGTCGGCGAGGTCGGTCTTGTTGCGGATCACGACCGCGGGGATCCCGGCCTGGTGCGACGCCAGGAGCGCCTTCCAGATGAACCAGGGATTGAAGGTCGGGCGGGGCGCATAGACGATCGCCGTGAGGTCGGCGTTCGCCGCGAGCGTCTTCACGCGCCACTCGTCGGAGCGGTAGAGGAGCGTCGCGCGCGGCTCGATCGACTCGATGGCGGCGACGCCTGAAACGGGCGGCGTGCAGCGCACGAGGTCGCCCACGGCGACGTCGCCCTTCTTGCCGCGGCGGTGGGCTACGAGCTTCTCGCCCGATTCGAGCGTCACGATGAAGTGCCGCCCGTGGCCGGCGGTGACGCGGCCCGGAAGGGTTTCGATGTCGGAGGCTGGGGCGGCGGCGTCCCTGCGGCGGGAGGTCTTTTTCATGCTTTTTTCGGTGCGGTGGGTTCGGGCGCGGGGGAGGCTGCCGGGGGTTCGGACTGCGCGGAGGGCTTCGTCTCCGGGGAGTCTGCGGGCGGATCGTGCGCTTCGGGGGCTTCGGGTTCGTTTGTCGCTTCGTCGAGCCCGTCGTCCACGACGAGCGGGTGTTCGACTTCGAGCGACCGCGCGAGCTCTTCGGCTTCGCGGCGCCGCCGGTCGGCGGGCGTTTCGGGGCGTTGGGCGCGGCGCAGGCGCTGTTCTTCGGCGAGCACCGTCCGCTCGGGGTGTTCGTGATCGAGGTACGGCGCGGCGCGGAAGCGCACGAGGTCGCTCGGCTGGTCGAGGGGCCATCCGCCGCGCTTCGCCGCGCGCAGGATCTCCTTCACGCGCATGCCCGCATGCGGGCGCGCATGGTGAAAGAGTGAGTAGACGCGCGAGGGCGTGAGGGTCTGCGCGTAGTCGCGGTGGAGCTTGACGAGCGCCCGCACGAGGGGCGCCGCGCCCACGGCGCGCATCGCGAAGTAGTCCGACGCGTAGAGCAGCCGCCGCGCGCCGAAGTTGACGAGCGGACGGAGGGCGAAGAAGAGGACCGGGAAGACCACGAGCCCGAGCGCGGTCATGAAGCCCGCATGGACGCCGGGCTGCGCGGTCGTGAGCGCGGGCGAGAATCCGAGGCCGGCGAAGAGCTCGGGACTCTGCGCCCCCCAGCCCGCGAAGGCGCAGACGAGAAGTCCCGCCGCGGCGTTGAAGGTGATGCGCCAGGCGGCGTGACGGCCGCGCACGCGGGCGATCTGCTGTGCGAGGACGGCGAGGAGCTCTTCGCGTGTGAGGCGCCCCGCGGCGTGCGCGAAGACGACGACTCGGCGGTTGTCGCCCGTGCCCGTGAGGAGCACGTGGGCGTGCTTCCAGGCGCCCGGGCGGGTCATGAGGACCACGTCCTCCATCCGGTAGCCGTGGGCGGCGAGAAAATCGCGGAAGAGTTCGCGCAGGTCCTTGGAGAGCACCGGGCGGCTCACGCGGCTCCAGGCGCGGTCCTCGATGAGCGAGACGCGCCAGCGCCAGAGGAGCGTGAGAAGCAGGAACCCCCAGAGGGCGAGCCACCACCAGCGTCCGCAGACTTCGAAGAGCGCGAGCGCGAAGGCCGTGAGGGGAAGCGCCGCCGCCCAGCCCGCGGCGGACTTGAGGAAACGGCGGCGCAGCCACTCGCGGCGCGTGTGGCGCATGTAGCCGAAGCGCTCCTTCACGAGGCAGCGCGCATAGAGGTCGACGGGGAGTTCGAAGAGAAGGAGCAGCCCGAGCACGGTCGCGACGAGGAGCCACTCGACGATGAGCGTGTTCGTGAAAAGCGTTTCATAGAAGGCGGCGAGGAAGGTGAGTCCCCGGCCCATCGTCATCAGCAGCGCGAGTCCGGCGGCGGCGAAGGCGAGCACGAGGTTCGCCTGAGCCGTCTCGATCGTGAAGGCCGCGGCCTTCTTGTGCGCCGCGAGCGAGAGCTTCGCGTCGAATCCTTCCGGGACGCGGCCGACCGAGCGCTCCGCCGAGAGGATCTGCCGCGCGGTGAGGAAGCACTCCACAAGCAGATAGAGCACGACGGCCGAGAGGAAGATGAGCTCGATGAGGTCGGCGGAGGGATGCATCAGGCGGGCGTGGCGGGAATTCGGTCGAAGGGTGCGGCGGCGCACGGTTCCGGCATTATCGCCCATCGGGCCGTCCGGGGCGCCGGCGCCTGCGCTAGACTCGGGCGCGTGCGACGGCGCTTCCGGCGCCTCCGACGAACACACATCTATTTTTAGGGAAGAAGAGCTCAACATGACCGCAGCCCCGCAGTGCGAACGCGACCCGTCCTACGCCGAGGACAACCTCATCTGGATCGACATGGAGATGACGGGGCTGCAGCCCGAGGTGAACCGCGTCCTCGAGGTCGCAGCGATCATCACCGACAAGAACCTCAACATCCTTCACGAGGGTCCGGTGGTCGCCGTCCGTCAGCGCCCCGAGGTCCTCGCCTCCATGGACGCCTGGAACACCGAGACCCACACGAAGTCGGGGCTGGTGCAGCGCTGCCTCGAGAGCACCGTGGACGAAGAGGAGTGCGCGCGGATCTTCACCGAGACCTTCCGCCGCTTCGTTCCCGAAGGCAAGAGCCCGATGTGCGGCAACACGATCGGTCAGGACCGCCGCTTCATGGCGCGCTGGCTCCCCGGGATGGAGCGCTACTTTCACTACCGCTCGATCGACGTCTCGACCATCAAGGAGCTCTGCCGCCGCTGGGCCCCCGCGAAGGTCTGGGTGGGCACGTCGGTGGGCAAGCACCAGGCGCTCGTGGACATCCGCGACAGCATCAAGGAGCTCGAACACTACCGCCGCGAGGTCTTCAAGATCTGATTCTCACCTTTTCAGTCCACTGATATATATGCATTTTCAAAGGGGCGTCGGCTTGTGTCGGCGCCCTTTTTTTTGCTATGTAACTACCCATAGCAGAGGCACGAACTTACCCTTAGGTTTTTTGACGATTGACGCAGGCATAATGTGAGCATCTGTAAACCATAAGCAGAAACAACTATTCCATCACTTCAAGGAGATCTCGCAATGGGCATCACCGAATGGGTTGCCGTACTGGCAATCTTCGCCGTCATCTACGGCCTCATCAAGCGGTATGAGACCCGCCTGGTTCTCATCGCCTCCGGCTTGTTTCTGTGCTTGATTTCGTGGAATCTCGTGGGCGGTCTGAACGCCTTCGCGAAGTCCATGACCAACGCCTCGCTCGTCATGGCGATCTGCTCGTCCATGGGCTTTGCGTTCTGCGCCAAATTCACCGGCGCCGACCGCTCCCTCGTGCACTACCTCGCCACGCCGATCCGCGGCCTCGGCATCTTCCTCGTGCCCGTCTGCACGGTGATCACGTTCTTCGTGAACATCGCCATTCCGTCGGCTGCGGGCTGCGCTGCCGCCGTCGGCTCGACCCTCATTCCGGTGATGCTGCGCGCCGGCATCAAGCCCGCGGGTGCGGCCGCCGCCGTCCTCGCCGGCACCGTCGGCTCCTACCTCTCGCCCGGCACGTCGCACAATCCGTACGTCGCCGCCATGGCGAAGATGGATGTGATGGACTTCATCGGCTTCCATGCCCCGTACTCGGTCATGGTCGGCGCCTGCGGCGTGATCGGCGTGCTGATCATGTGCCTCATCCTCGGCGACAACAAGGGCGACAAGAACGCTGAAGTCGACAAGTCAAAGCTCCAGAAGGACGAAGGCTTCGTGCCGAGCCCGATCAAGGCTCTCGTGCCGCTCGTTCCGATCACCATCCTCGTGGCCGGCAACCTCTGGGTGCCGTTCATCAAGATGGGCGTGGCGCAGGCCATGGTCCTCGGCTCCGTGATTGCTCTGGCCGTTGCGCGCTGCAACCCGCAGACCTTCTCGAAGGAATTCTTCAACGGCTGCGGCAAGGGCTACGCCGACGTGATGGGCATCATCATCGCCGCGGGCGTCTTCGCCGCCGGCCTCAAGTCCGCCGGCCTGATCGACGTCTTCGTGCAGGCTCTGAAGGAATCCAACGACATCGCTCGCTGGGGCGGCTCGTTCGGTCCGTTCGTGATGGGCATCCTCACGGGTTCGGGCGACGCTGCGACGCTCGCCTTCAATGAAACCGTCACCCCGCACGCGAAGGACTTCGGCATGTCGATCGAAGGTCTGGGCGGCCTCGCCTTCCTCGCCGGCGCCGCCGGCCGTACGGCCTCCCCGCTCGCCGGCGTGACGATTCTCGTCTCGGGCATCGCGATGGTCTCGCCGATCGAAGTGATCAAGCGCACCGCTCTGCCGATGCTCATCGCCACGACCCTCTGCGCGATCCTCATGGTCTGACGCTGGATCCTCCCGCAGGACGGGCGCCCGCTCCCCACCCGGAGCACCCGTCGCCCTCCTTCGATCCCCGGAAAGCCTTCTCCGGAACACGCCCCTTCAGGGCACGGTTCCGGGAGGGCTTTTTGCTTTCCGTCTTCCTCAGGGATTTTTCGCTTCGACGGGCGTGCCCGCATCAGGCAAAATTCCGTCCGCCTCTGTTTCCAGGCGTTTACAGATAGACCTCCACACATCATGATCAGCGCATTCGACATCTACAAGATCGGCATCGGCCCCTCGAGCTCCCATACGGTCGGCCCCATGAAGGCGGGCAGGGAGTTCTGCGACGAGCTCGTCCGCATAGGACTCGCCGAGCGCACGACGCGCGTGGGCGCGGAGGTCTACGGCTCGCTCTCGCTCACGGGCCGCGGGCACCACACCGACCAGGCGATCATCCTCGGTCTCGAGGGGTATCTCCCCGACACGGTGCCGCTCGAGCGAATTCCGGAACTCCTCGCCGCCGTCGAAAAGGATGAGAAGCTCCTGCTCGGCGGCACCCGACCGGTGGACTTTCCGCGGGAGACCGGCATGGTCTTTCGCTCCGAATTCCTGCCGCTCCACGAGAACGGCATGATTCTGCGCGCCTGGGCGGGCGGGGAGCTGCTGCTCGAGAAGACCTACTACTCGATCGGCGGGGGCTTTATCGTCGACGCGGAGCACTTCAACGAGAAGCCCGAGGAAGCCGTGAAGGTGCCGCATCCCTATTCGTCCGCCACGGAACTTCTCGCCGAGTGCCGCGAGACGGGGCTCTCCATCTCGGCGCTCGCGCTCGAGAATGAGCTCGCCCGCCGTCCGCGCGCCGAGATCGACGCGCACTTCGCGCACGTCTCGCGTGTGATGGAGGAGTGCATCGCCCGCGGCGTGCGCACCGAAGGGGTGCTGCCCGGGCCGCTGCGCGTGCCGCGCCGCGCGCCGCAGCTGAACCGCCAGCTTCTCGCTGCGGACCGCACGAGCGTGGATCCCCTCGCCGTGATCGACTGGATCAACATGTACGCGCTCGCCGTCTCCGAAGAGAACGCCGCGGGCGGCCGCGTGGTCACCGCGCCCACGAACGGCGCCTGCGGGGTGATCCCCGCGGTGCTCGCCTACTGGGGGAAGTTCATCGGCGAATCCACGCCCGAAGCGTGCCTGCGGTTCTTCCTCGCCTCGGCCGTCGTGGGCGAACTCTTCAAGATGAACGCCTCGATCTCGGGCGCCGAAGTGGGCTGCCAGGGCGAGGTGGGCGTCGCCTGCTCGATGGCGGCGGCCGGGCTCTGCGAAGTGATGGGCGGCAGCCCCGAGCAGGTGACCACCGCCGCGGAGATCGGCATGGAGCATTCGCTCGGCCTCACCTGCGACCCGGTGAACGGCCAGGTTCAGGTGCCCTGCATCGAACGCAACGCCATCTTCGCCGTCAAGGCTGTGAACGCCGCGCGCATGGCGCTGCGCCGCACGAGCACCCCGCGCGTCTCGCTCGACAAGGTGATCGCCACCATGTACGAAACGGGTAAGGACATGAACGCGAAGTACCGTGAGACGAGCCGCGGCGGGCTCGCCGTCAAGGTGCTCCACTGCGACTAGCCGGCCGAGTCCTCTTCGGTCTTTTTCCGACGGGTCCGGGACTTCTTCGGCGCCGCCTCAACGAAGCCCGTGATCTCCGTCGGATCGAACTCCTCCGGACGCTCGATTCCAAGCCATTCGCACCGCCATTGGACTTCTTCGGGCTCCTCATCTGGGTGCGCGAGGATGTACTTCAGGCGCTCGTAGGCCCAGGGGCCGCCACAGTCTTCGGGCGGGCAGGCGCCCTTCGCGCCCGTGCAGCGGGCCCGTTCGCCGGGTTCGTCCAACACGGCTTCGAGCGTGAGCTTGTGCTCCCAGCCGTCGCCGAAGTCGTAGATGAAGTAGAGCTGACCGCCATACTGCCCGTAGTAGTCGCCGATCGTCAGCTCGTCGGCGTCGAAGACTTCCGCCGGCCCCCAGGTGTCGAGCGTTCCGTCCGGGTCGCGCGGCATGATGTTGATCTGCCGGTGCGTCTTGTCGCAGAACATGTAGAGATGCCAGCCGTCCCAACCGAAGGCGCTGAAGATTGCATGAGCGAATTCACTGAAAGTCTTGGAGACGGGAACGACGAGGCGGCGCCAGACGGGCGGCTTCGTGATGCCGAGCAGATGGATCTTGAACTGCAGTTGCTGCATGAGGATTCCTGTTGATGTTGATGTTGAGAGTGAGATGGAGCGCGCAGGGGCGTCAGCTCTTCGGCTGAGCCGGCGTCTGAACCTGAGCGCCGGGCTTCTGGGTTTCGCTGGGCTTCTTGGGCGCCTGCTCCGCCGTCTTGCCCTCGACCGCGGCCTGCGCGAGTTGGATGACGGGGCGCTTGAGCCACGCCGAGAAAAGCGCAACGCCCACGGCGAGCAGTAGCGGCCCGAGGATGAGGCCGAGGAACCCGAACGCGAGCACGCCGCCGAAGACGCCGAGGAAGATGAGCGCGATCGGCATCGAGGTGCCCCTCGAGATCAGAATGGGCTTGATGAAGTTGTCCACGCTTGAGACGGCGAGCGTGCCCCAGGCCACCAGGAAGAGCGCCATGCCGAGCTCGCCCTGGGTGTAGAGCCACACCGCGGCCGGCCCCCAGATGAGGGGCGGTCCGATCGGAATCACCGAGAGCACGCAGACGGCGAAGGAGAGGACGAGGACCCCGGGGACGCCCGCGATCCAGAAGCCCACGCCGGCGACGAGTCCCTGGCCGATCGCCGTGCCGACGATGCCGAAGACCACCGAGCGCGTCGTGTTGACGAGGATGCCGGTGATCTCGCGGGCGATGCCCCCAGAGACGCGCTCGACCAGGGCCGAGATGCGGTCGGCGAACCACGCACCGTCGCGGTAGAAGAAGAAGACGATGAAGGTGACGAAGATCAGCTGCACGACGCCGTTGCCGACGTTCACCGCGGCGTCGACGAGGCCGCTCGAGAGCGGGTCGAGCATGCGCTGCACGGTGTGGCCGAAGGTGGCCGGGTCGATCGCGAGCTTGAGCTGCTCGTGCAGCCACTCGCCCACGTAGGGGATGCCGTCCACGGCGGCGAGCACCGGCGTCGGGTTCTTGAGCCAGGCCGCGGCCATCGTCACCCAGCGCGGGATCTGCTGCGCGAGCGCGAAGAGCAGAAACGACATCGGGATGAGAAAGGTGACGATGATGAGGAGCACCATCCCGGAGGCGGCGACCGTCGCGGAGTGCCGCAGATGGTCGAGGAGCCACCGGAAGACGGGCCAGGTCACCACGGCGATCACTGCGGCGAGCAGAATCGCCGTGAGGAAGGGCTGCAGCACGAGGTAGCAGCCCGCCGCTACCACCACCATGAGCGCGACGCGCACGATGAGGTCGATGCGCTCGCCGAAGCTCCCGCCCGCAAGGGGGCCGAGTTTCGGGAGCCGCCGGCGCGGCGACGCACTCTTGGGCGGTATGGGCTTTCGGCCGGGGGCCTCTTCAGGCGCTTTCTCGGTCATCGGGTTCTCCATTTCCGTCGTGCCGCGGGCTTTCAGCGCACCGTGGGCTTTTCGAAGACGGGCGCGCACCCGTTGAGCTTCAGGGCGTGCATCGCGCTCTGCAGCGCCGTGATCGCGTCGAGGCGCGTGAAGCTCTTGCGCCAGACGAGCATGGCGCGGCGCTTCGGGGGCGGATCCTTGAAGGGCAGGGTCTTGATCGCGTTCGAGAGCCCGGTGAGGTAGGGAACGGCCGAAGCGGGGAGCACCGTGATGCCGAGGCCCTGCGCGACCATGTGGAAGATCGTCTGCAGGCTCGAGCCTTCAACGGTCTTCTGCACGTCCGAGGCGCTCGAGGCGAAGACGGCGAGGTCCGGACAGACGCCGAGGATCTGGTCGCGGAAGCAGTGGCCCGCGCCGAGCAAGAGCATCGTCTGGTCCTTGAGTTCATCGGTGCCCACGTAGTTGCGGTTCACCCAGGGGTGGTGCGAGGGGACGGCGACGACGAAGTTCTCCTCATAGACCTCCATCGTCATGAAGCCCGTGTCCACGAGCGTGTCGGCGGTGATCGCGACGTCGATCGAGCCGTTGCGCAGCTTCGCGAGGAGCTCCGTCGTGAAGCCCTCTTCGAGGACGAGCGGCATGCGCGGCGTCGTTTCGATCATGCGGCCGATCAGTTCGGGGAGCAGGTACGGCCCGATCGTGTAGATCACGCCGAGGCGCAGGGGCCCGGAGAGCGGGTCGCGGCCCTGGTGCGCGATCTCGGGGATGCGGCGGGCCTCTTCGACCACCTTCTGCGCCTGATCGACGATCTGCTGGCCGATCGGCGTCACGGCGATGTCGTTTGAGCGGCGCTCGAAGATCGTCACCCCGAGCTCCTCTTCGAGCTTGCGGATGGCGACGGAGAGCGAGGGCTGGCTCACGCTACAGCTCTCGGCGGCGCGGCCGAAGTGGCGGTGCCGCGCGACGGCGATGACGTACTTGAGTTCGGTAAGTGTCATGGTTGTTGTCGGAATGTGAATGAATTTTTTGGTCAGGCGGTGAGGAGCTCCGCGCGGGCGCTGAACCAGCGCCGGGCGTGGCGGCGCGCGGCCTCCGGGTGGCTTTCGAGCATGCGGGCGGCGGCGGTGCGCGCGGCCTCGACGAGCGCGGCGTCCTCCTCGAGGTCCGCAAAGCGCAGGATCGGCATGCCCGACTGCTGTTCGCCGAGGAATTCACCCGGTCCGCGCAGCTGCAGGTCGCGCCGGGCGATCTCGAAGCCGTCCGTCGTTTCGCGGATGATGCGCAGCCGCTCGCGACCCTCTTCGGAGAGCCGGTCGTCGTAGAGGAGCACGCAGGCGCTCTTCGCGCCGCCGCGCCCGACGCGGCCGCGCAGCTGATGGAGCTGCGCGAGGCCGAAGCGCTCGGCGTGCTCGATCACCATCAGGGTGGCGTTCGGGACGTCCACGCCCACCTCGATCACGATGGTGGCGACGAGAACGTGGATCTCGCCCGCGGCGAAGGCCTTCATCACGGACTCCTTCTCCTGCGCCGTCATGGCGCCGGTGAGCAGCCCGATGCGTAGGTCCGGCAGGCGCGCCGCGAGGTCGCGGGCGCACTCGACGGCGGGCGTGAGGTCAAGCGCTTCACTCTCCTCAATGAGGGGGCAGACCCAATAGACCTGCCGGCCCTCCGAGACGGTGTGGCGCAACACCCCCACGACGGCGTCGCGTCTCTCGAGCCGCACGAGCTTCGTCTCGACCGGAGTGCGCCCGGGCGGGAGCTCGTCGACCACGGAGACGTCGATGTCGGCGAGGTAGCTCATCGCGAGCGTGCGCGGAATGGGGGTGGCCGAGAGCATCAGGAGGTGGGGCTTCAGCCCGTCCTTCATCTTTGAGGAAGTGAGCGAGAGCCGCTGCGCGACGCCGAAGCGGTGCTGCTCGTCGACGATCGCGACGGCGAGGTTCTCAAACTCCACCCCTTCCTGAATGAGGGCGTGGGTGCCCACGATGATCTTCGCCTCGCCCGAGCGGATGGCTTCGAGCGCGGCCGTGCGCTCTGCGGCCTTCTGCCGGCCGGTGAGCCAGGCGGTGCGGATGCCGAGGGGTTCGAGCCAGGCGCAGAGCTTCTCGAAGTGCTGCTCGGCGAGGATCCCCGTCGGGGCCATGATCGCCGCCTGCCGGCCCGACTCCACGGCGCGCAGCGCCGCAAGCGCGGCGAGGATCGTCTTGCCGCAGCCGACGTCGCCCTGCACGAGCCGGTGCATGGGGCGGCCTGCCGCAAGGTCGCGGGCGATCTCGCCCCAGACGCGCTCCTGCGCGCCCGTGAGGCGGAAGGGGAGTGAGGCGATGAAGGCGGGGATGAGGCCGCCCGCGGCGGGTTCGCGAAGCTCCGGAGCGCGCTCGGCAAGCGCGAGCACGCGCATTTCGCGCAGCGTGATCTGCTGCGCGAGGAGTTCGTCGAACTTGAGGCGCCGCCAGTGCGGGTCCGTGCGGCTCCCCAGAGCCTCGGCGTCCGCATCGGGCGGCGGGTTGTGAAGGTATTCAAGCGAGGCGCGCAGCCCCGGGAGATCGAGACTCCGCCGGATCTCCTCCGGGACGGGATCCTCCATTCCCTGCATGTCGAGAAGCGCCCGGGAGATGCGCTTCCTGAGCCACGTCTGCTGCACGCCTTCCCCGAGGGGGTAGACGGGCGTGAGGGACTTCGGGAGCGTCGCGTCGCTCGCCACGGGCTTGCGGATCTTCGGGTGGATCATCTCGAGCCCGCCCGCATAGGCCGGGCGCGGCTCGCCGAAGAGGCGCACCACCGCGCCGGGTCGTAATACGCGCTGCGTGTCAGCGTAGTAGTGGATGAAGCGCAGCGCGAGCAGCCCCGTTTCGTCGCGCACCTGGGCGACGAGCTGCTGTCCGCGCGGCGTGGCGGTCATCTGCGAGCGCACGACCTCACCCTGCACCTGCGCGGTTTCGCCCGGGACGAGCATGCCGATCGGGTCGATCTTCGTCTCGTCCTCGTAGCGCAACGGCAGATGAAGGATGAAGTCCCAGTCACTGACGAGCCCGAGGCGGCGCAGGCGCTCCGCGAGGGGCGCGAGCTTCTGCTGCCGGATGACGCCGGCGGGGCGGCTGCGGGCGGGGGTGGATGTGGGCTGCGGCATCGGGGCGGTGCTCGTAGAGGAGGCGGTCGTCAGAGCACGATGCCGACGCGGTCGATGATCGCCTCGATCTCGACGAGGCCGCCCTTCGGGAGCGCCGCGACGGCGACGCAGGAGCGGGCCGGATAGGGCGGGGTGATGAATTCGCCCATCACCTTGTTCACGACGGCAAAGTCGTCCATCGACTTGAGGAAGATCGTGAGCTTCGCGACGTCGGCGAGCGTCGCGCCGGCTTCGTGCGCCACGGCCTGGAGGTTGCGGAAGGCCTGGCGGGTCTGCGACTCGACGTCGGGTTCGAGCTCGCCCGTCTCCGGGCGGATGCCGAGCTGGCCCGAGCAGTAGAGCGTCGTTTCGGTGAGCGCTCCCTGACTGTAGAGGCCGATGGCGGCCGGGGCTTCTTCGGTGGAGATGATGCGATGGGCCATGATGAATGCTCCTCCTTCGGGCTGAAGGCGTGGGTGACGAAGACGGAGACGTGCGTAGATGCTGCGGTCCGCCCTGATGGGCATTCTATCGAGCTTTGATGGATGATAGAATGGTTGCCTATCGGTCCCATACATTTGGTTGCATCACTTTGTTGGGGCGGAGGATAGGTGAGTATTCATACTTAAATTGTGTTCATTTTTTCCGAACAGAGAAAGCTGTAATCTAGGCAAAAGCTTTGACCGGGTAATTACCTACCTTTAGGGAGGTATTTCCGAACTCCGTGATTTCAGCCGGATCCAAACCGTCAAGCCTTCAGCAACTACAGGATTTCCGCAGAAAAAAGACGATCTAAGGGAGTTTTGTTCAGAGTATGCAAAAGGGTGGATTCATATCAAATCCGGGGGTGTAATCAAGGGTTAGTGCTGATATAGTGGCGGGTGAGGGGTAGGCTAAACTCCACCCGCTTTTCATGGACTCTCCCCCGTTGGAAGTCCCGACCTCATCCTGTCGGCATCCATCCGACGTCGTTTGAAGTACGCACAACGTACTATCGGACCGCGTTCGGATACGTACCTACCGCGTCCGCGACCCAGGCTCCGCGGAAGGTGCGCAGGCGTCGGCGTGCGGTTGATCTTTCGATCGGGGTGCATGAGGAGCGAGAGGCGTTTGCTCGCCTCCGCCTAAAGTTTTACTGAGCCGCTCTAAGGAGAACAGCGACTCAGGTGAATTTGGGCGGAAAGTCCGCAGTCGGCTGCGGCAGGAGGTTCCTGCCGCGGTCTATTGGACTTTCCGGGATGAGGAAGGATTCCCAGGGCAGGGAGTCTCAACCTCCTTGCGGTCCGCCTTGGGTGAAAGCCCCAGAAAGAGGACTCGTCGGAACTGAAGCGCAAAAGACCCCGGCCTGAAGCTTCCCCACTCAGGCCCCGGAAGTTCCTCTTCACTCAGGAGGCGAAGAGGAACAGCTGCGGCTCCCGCCGACGGAATCAGGGGATCGGCCGAAAGGTCGCAACAGTCGTGAAGGACGGCGACGTCAGGCGCGGCTATTTGCAAAGACTGGACGGACGCACCGGTGAGGAGCCGGGCGCCGATCCTCCCGCCTGGAGGCGGGATTTCCGAGGAAAAACTCATGAAAATCATCTACACCGACGTGCTGGTCATCGGCGGCGGCCTTGCTGGACTCCGCATGGCTGTTGCGGCCAAGCGCCGCGGCCACGACTCGATCGTCCTTTCTCTCGTTCCGCCGAAGCGCAGCCACTCGAAGGCGGCCCAGGGCGGCATGCAGGCCTCGCTCGGCAACGTGATCAAGGGCGTCGGCGACAACGAGGACGTCCACTTCGGCGATACGGTCCGCGGCTCCGACTGGGGCGCCGACCAGGAAGTCGTCCGCATGTTCGTGAACACCTCCCCGAAGGCCGTGCGTGAGCTCGCCGCCTGGGGCTGCCCCTGGTCCCGCATCACCGCCGGCGACCGTCAGGTGATCATCAACGGCGAGAAGGTGACGATTACCGAACGCAAGGAAGCGCAGGGCATGATGAACCAGCGCGACTTCGGCGGCACCAAGAAGTGGCGTACCTGCTACGTGTCCGACTGCACGGGCCACGCCATGCTCAACACGGTTTCCGACCGCATCATCGCCGAGAAGGTTCCGGTGATCGAGCGCGTTGAAGCCCTCTCCCTCATCTCCGACGGCAAGCGCTGCTACGGCGCCATCGTCCGCGACCTGATCACGGGCGAGCTGATGGCCTACGTCTCGAAGGCCACCGCCATCGCCACGGGCGGTGCGGGCCGCATCTACCGCGTCACGACGAACGCCGTGATCTGCGACGGCACGGGCTACGACCTCGCCCTGAAGACGGGCGTGGCTACCCTCTCCAACATGGAGGCCATTCAGTTCCACCCGACCGGCATCTTCCCGGCCGGCATTCTCGTGACGGAAGGCTGCCGCGGTGACGGCGGTCTGCTGCGCGACGTCGACGGCTACCGCTTCATGCCGGACGTCGAACCCGAGAAGAAGGAACTCGCCTCCCGCGACGTGGTCTCCCGCCGCATGGAAGAGCGCATCGCCATGGGCAAGGGCGTCAAGACCAAGTACGGCGAACACCTCTGGCTCGACATCACGCTCCTCGGCGAACACCACATCAAGCACAAGCTGCGCGAAGTCTACGAAATCTGCCACTACTTCCTCGGCGTTGACCCGACGAAGGAATGGGTCCCGGTCCGTCCGGCCCAGCACTACACGATGGGCGGCGTGCGCACGAAGCCGAGCGGCGAGTCCGAGACCCTCAAGGGCCTCTTCGCGGCCGGCGAAGCCGCCTGCTGGGACATGCACGGCTTCAACCGCCTCGGCGGCAACTCCGTGGCTGAAACGGTCGTCGCGGGCATGATCGTCGGCGAATACATCGCCGACTTCTGCGACAAGGCCGAGAACGGCATCGACATCCCGACCTCGCTCATCTACGACGCCCTCGCCAAGGAGCAGGCCGAACTCAACGGCTACCTCAAGAACACCGGCAATGAAGACGCTGTTGCTCTGCGCACCCGCATGCAGGAGATCATGACGACCAAGATCGGCATCTTCCGCAAGGGCAAGGACATGGAGGACGCCGTCAACGAACTCGAAGAGCTCTACAAGCGCTCCTTCAAGATCCCCGTCAAGGACGTCGCCGGCAACAACCCCGAGCTCGTCTACGCCTACCGCACCCGCTCGATGCTCCGCGTCGCCCTCACGGTCGCGCAGGGCGCGTCGCTGCGTCAGGAATCCCGCGGCGCCCACTACCGCGAGGACTACTCCGTCCGCGACGACGTGAAGTGGCTCAAGCGCACGATCGCCACCTGGAAGGAAGGCGACACGCTCCCGACGATCACGTACAAGGATCTCGACATCTCCAAGATGGAGCTGCCCCCGGGATTCCGCGGCTACGGCGTCAAGAACTACATCGAGAACCCCGAGTCCGCCAAGCGCCAGGCCGAAGTCGACGCCATCCGCGCCAAGATGCAGGCCGAGGGCAAGGACCGCTGGGCCATTCAGGACGCGATCATGCCGTACCAGCACCTGCTGCCGAAGCGCCTGCAGGGCCGCAATGAGCGCATCGATGAACCCCTGAAGGACTAATTTGGGAGCTTTGGAAGAAAATGACCCAGGAAAAGACCCAGACGGCGGCTCCGGCCGCCAAGGCTGACGCTGCTCCCGCCAAGAAGCATCGTCTTCTGAAGATCAGCATTCTGCGCTACAACCCGCAGGATCCCGACAGCGTTCCGCACATGCAGACGTACGAGCTCCAGGAATCGGACTCGATGACGCTCTTCATCGCGCTCAACGACCTGCGCAATGAGCAGGACCCCACGCTGCAGTTCGACTTCGTCTGCCGCGCCGGCATCTGCGGTTCGTGCGCCATGCTGATCAACGGCAAGCCGGGCCTCGCCTGCCGCACGCTGACGAAGGACCTGCCCGACGAGTTCACGCTCGCCCCGCTGCCGGCCTTCGAGCTGATCGGCGACCTGTCGGTGAACACCGGCAAGTGGATGCGCAACATGTCCGAACGCATGCAGACGTGGGTTCACGCCAAGATCGACGAGGTTGATCTGCGCAAGCAGGAAGCCCCGATGGACCCGCAGCTCGCCGAAGACATCTACGTTCTCGACCGCTGCGTCGAGTGCGGCTGCTGCATCGCCGGCTGCGGTACGGTCCGCGTTCGTCCGGACTTCATCGGCGCCGTGGGCATCAACAAGATCGCCCGCTTCCGCCTTGACCCGCGCGACGAGCGCAACGACGCCGACTACTACGAAGTGGTCGGCGACGAGTCCGGCGTCTTCGGCTGCATGTCGCTGCTCGCCTGCCACGACTTCTGCCCGAAGGATCTGCCGCTCAAGACCCAGATCGCGTTCATCCGCCGCAAGATGGCCGAGCAGGGCATGGGCAACTACGACAAGGTCCTCCCGACGGAGAACAGCCGCAAGTCGATCCCGATCAAGCCGATCCAGAAGTAATTCTCGAGAAGCGATGATCCGCCGGCGTCCCCTCCGGGGGACGCCGATCTAAAGAGAGCCGGAATCCACATGGACTCCGGCTCTTTTTTTCAAATCGCAATGGAGCATTAGGGTTTCAACGAATGCGTAAATCCACGTACGAAAGAACGGTTCCACAGTTCATCTGAACTCCAACCGTTCGGCGCTTCCTGAATGCGCACTATGTTGGTGCAGAGCTGCGGATAATCTTCGGTTTTTCTCTAGGAAGAATAAGGGTTCTCCCGGGGAGCAAACGCGTTACAAGCTATTCCCTTCGCAGAAAATAAGCAGTAATATTTAGCCAACGCAAGAGAGGTAGTTCGAAAGTGCGTATATTCACGTAGCATCAGAACTTCCTGATCACAGCGGTTTCCATCGTCCGGAAGGGCGGACCAACGCAGCTCTAAGGAGCGGCGGCCCGGCCGGGTGATTCCCTGGTAGCGACGTGGCGGATTCGGGCGGGGATGCCCGCGCAATGCGCCTGCCGCATTGGACATATTGAGGAGCAATAAATGTCCCGTATTGAAAGCGATTTCCTCGGTTCCCTCGAGATTCCTGATGAGGACTACTACGGCGTGCAGACGATGCGCGGCAAGCAGAACTTCCACATCACGGAAATGCCGATGAGCCAGGAGCCTTTCTTCGCCCAGGCCTTCGGTTATGTGAAGAAGGCTGCCGCGATGGCCAACAAGGAACTCGGCACGATCCCCGCTGACGTCGCCGATGGCCTCATCTGGGCCGCCGAGCAGCTCATCGCCGGCAAGTACAACGACCAGTTCGTCACCGACTGGCTCCAGGGTGGTGCCGGCACGTCGACCAACATGAACTGCAACGAGGTCATCTCGAACCTCGCCTGCGAACACCTCGGCCTCGCGAAGGGCGACAAGAAGGTTTCGCCGAACGACCACGCCAACTTCGGTCAGTCCACGAACGACACCTATCCGACCGCTCTGCACCTCTCCCTGCTGATGCGCTCCAACGTCCTCATCAAGGCCGTTGAAGAGCTCGTCCAGAGCTTCTACGCTCAGGCTGAGAAGAACAAGAACGTTCTGAAGATGGGCCGCACCCACCTGCAGGACGCCGTCCCGATGTCCTTCGGCCAGGAATTCCACGGCTGGGGCAAGACGCTCGAGGATGAAATCGAAGTCATCCGCGACGCTCAGAAGCACCTCAAGATCGTCAACCTCGGCGCCACCGCCATCGGCACGTCCGTCACGGCTCATCCGGATTACCCGGCCCTCGCCGTCAAGAACCTTGCCAAGATCACCGGCATCGACTTCAAGAACAGCGACGATCTGATCGCCGCCACGTCCGACTGCGGCGCCTACGTCGCCCTCTCGTCGGCCTGCAAGAGCCTCTCCGTCAAGCTCACGAAGGTCTGCAACGACCTCCGTCTCCTTGCCTCCGGCCCGCGCACCGGCCTTTCCGAAATCGTTCTGCCGCAGCTCCAGCCTGGCAGCTCGATCATGCCGGGTAAGGTCAATCCGGTCATCCCGGAAGTGACGAACCAGGCTTCGTTCCTCGCCATCGGTCTCGACACGACGGTCATGCTCGCCGCTTCCGCCGGTCAGCTCGAACTGAACGTGATGGAGCCGGTCATCTCCTTCGCCCTCTACATGCAGATGAAGGTCCTCACGAACGCCTGCATCGCCATGCGTGAGAAGTGCGTCGACGGCATCGTCGTCAACGCCAAGCACTGCGAAGACCTCGTCATGGGCTCCCTTGGCATCGTCACGGTTCTGAAGCCGCACTTCGGCTACAAGCCCTGCGCCGCCTGCGCCCGCGAAGGCTTCCTCACCGGCAAGTCGCTGCACCAGATCGTCGTCGAAGAGAAGAAGATGCTCACGGAAGAAGAGTGGGGCAAGATCTTCACGTACGACAACCTCATCAACCCGAAGTTTGAGCAGTAATTCTGTTCAAACGCCCCATCTGAACGGGAAATAACAAACAAGATTCGGAGGGGATAGATCGTCGGGCGCCCTTGAGCAAGGACGTCCGACGTTCAACCACCAAAGCGGGACGTCGAGTTGCCGTACACCAGCTGCCTCCAGATTGAGGGCATGAGGAATCAAAAGCCCTCATGCCGGCAATCCGGAGGCTGACGGTTAATCGGAAGCCTGATTGAAATCCCGCCCTCAATCCGAGGCGCTCCACCAGTTTTTCAAGACCGGCTGTGCCGAAGGGGAGAGTGATCTCAACATGCCTGGAGGCATCATGGATTTCATGCTCATACTTCAGATCATCGTCCTTCTGGGGGCGATCTATCTCGGTGTCCGCTTGGGCGGCATCGGCATCGGCTATGCCGGCGGCGCCGGCGTTCTCGTTCTCGGCATCTTCCTCGGAATGAAGCCGGGCAACATTCCTTGGGACGTGATCCTGATCATCGCGTCGGTGATCGCGGCCATCTCCTGCATGCAGCTCGCCGGCGGCCTGGACTACCTCGTTCAGATCGCAGAACGTGTCCTGCGTGCGAACCCGAAGCAGATCAACTATCTCGCTCCGATCGTCACCTACGTCCTGACGCTCTTCGCCGGCACCGGCCACACCGCCTTCTCGATGATCCCGGTTATCGTCGAAGTCGCGAAGGAACAGAAGATCCGTCCGTGCTGCCCGCTCTCCATCGCGGTCGTCGCCTCGCAGATCGCCATTACGGCCTCCCCGGTTTCCGCCGCCGTGATCTACATGTCGGGCGTCCTTGAACCGTTCGGCTGGTCCTACCCGGCTCTGCTCGGCATCTGGATCGTGACGACGTTCCTCGGCTGCATGCTCACCGCCTTCGTGATGACGAAGATCCAGAACATGGATCTCGAAAGCGACCCGGTCTACAAGGACCGCCTTGCCAAGGGCCTCGTGAAGCTCTCCCATGGCGCCGCTCAGATGCAGCTCAAGCCGTTTGCGAAGCGCTCCGTCGCGATCTTCCTGATCGGCGTCATCGCGGTCGTTCTCTACGCCTCCGCCATCTCGCCCGCCGTCGGCCTGATCAAGAACGTTGTGGTTCCTCGCGATGCGGCCATCATGAGCCTCATGCTTACGGTCGCCACCATCACGACGATCTGCTGCAAGGTTGAACTCGGCGACATCGCCGGCAGCTCGGTCTTCAAGTCCGGCATGGTTGCCTGCGTCTGCGTGCTCGGCGTTGCCTGGCTCGGCGACACGTTCGTGTCCGGCCACACCGCCCAGATCAAGGGCTTCGCGGCTGAAACCGTCGCCGCCTACCCGGCCCTCCTCGCCGTCGTGTTCTTCTTCGCCGCCATGCTGCTGTACTCGCAGGCTGCGACCGCGAAGGCCATCACCCCGGCCATCGTCGCCGCCCTCGGCATCAGCGCCGCGAACCCGGGCGACTCCTACATGCTCGTCGCTTCGTTCGCCGCCGTCTCCGCTCTGTTCGTCCTCCCGACCTACCCGACGCTCCTCGGCGCCGTGCAGATGGATGACACGGGTACGACCCGCATCGGCAAGTACGTCTTCAACCACGCCTTCTTCCTGCCCGGCCTGCTCGCCATCATCTTCTCGGTGGCCCTCGGCTTCGGCGCCTGCGTCATCTTCTAATGACGCAGCTCTCTGAGGCTCCCCTTCCGGGAGCCTCGTGAAGAGGCAAAGCAAGACTTGAAGGGATTCTCTCCGGAGAATCCCTTTTTTTCGCTCCTGAACCGGGAGGCGTCGTCAGCAGGCGCCTCCCGGCTGCGCATCTTCAGAGGTGGAGCTTCTACCAGCCGAAGAACGTGTGCACGACCTCCCAGGCGGTCTTCTGGAGCTTCGCCGCGGTCTCGGGCGAAAGCGGCTTCTCGCAGCCGCCCAGGAAGGTGTTGCCTTCGAGGGACTCGTGCTTGAGCGACGACCAGATCACGGCGGAGGCGAGGTAGGAGCCTGCTGCGGTCGGGTGGGAGTTGTCCGGCATGATGAGCTCGATCTCCGGGTGCAGGCGCTGCGACTCGGCGAAGGCGAGACCGACCGGCACGGCCATCACGTGGTTCTTGTTCGCCTCCGTGATCGTCGTGTCGGCGAGGGCGCGCGTCATCTCCGGGCGCCCCTTCCTCGCCCAGGTCACCATCAGGAGCGGCTCGGCGCCGAATCCGCGTATGGCGGCGATCTGCTTTTGGGCATGCTCGCGGAATCCGGCGCTCAGCTTCGGGTCGATCGGCTCGAGCGAGTTCGCCTGCAGGATCACCGCATCGAAGACGCGGCCGTCCACGGGCTTGAAGAGGTGGTCGATGCTGCCGCCTGGCGCGGGCTTCAGGAACCGACCGACGCCGTGGACGTCAAGACCTGCACCCGCCGCCGTGGAGATTTCGGCGAGGAGCTTGGAGTCCTTCGACGCGCCCGAGAATCCCCAGATGTAGTCGAACAATCCGCAGTTGTAGTAGGTGTAGGAGTTCCCGAAGATCATCACGGTCTGCGGGATCAAAGAGAGCGAGCGCACTTCCGGCGCGACGGTGTTGTCGAGCGCGGCTGCGGCGCCGGAGGTCAATGCTGCGGCGGCGCAGAGAGCGGCGGCGAGAATGGAGCGTTTCATGAGGTCGCCTCGAAGGGGATGGTTGAGGGACGGGGTCGGCTGTGCAGCCCCTCGGGGG
>CAJKCQ010000008.1 GCA_905198475.1 uncultured Sutterella sp.
GAGTTCGGGCACGGCCTCGGCCTCGGCCTGCGTGGGGACGATCATCGGGTCGGGCGCGTCGGGAAGCTTCTCCTCAAGGCGCGCGGCACGCAGCAGAAGCGCCTCGAGGCGGCGCTTCTGCGAGTCGAGGGCCGAGAGCACCGCGAGCGGCAGCTCCCCGGGTTCGGGGGCGAGCGTGCGCGAGAGGGCGAGGACCTGCTCGCGCAGCGCCTTGGAGTGGAAGTCCTTCGCCGCAGCGGCGAGGAGCGCCGAGCCGATGAGGCTCGGCGACCGGACGGGTTCGGCAGGCGCGGCCTCCTCTGCGGGCCGCTTGCGGCCGCGCAGCCGGAACTCCAATCCGAGCACGGGGACGCCCGCCGCGACGAGCCGGTCGAGGAGGCGCGTGGAGAGGTTGCGCAGGCGCGCGAGCTGCGCGGCGCTGTCGGTGATGAGGACCACTTTCTGGTTCTCGATGCGCACGCCCCGGCCGCCCGAAAAGTCGAGCGGCAGGCGCATCGCGCGAACGACGGGCATCACGGCCGCGCCCGCGCGGCGGGCGAGCGCGTACTCCTCGAGGAGGTCTTCTGTGCGCGCGCCCTGCGCGAGCGAGCGCTCGGGCGAACGAAAGCCCCGGCGCTTGAGCCGGAAGTCGGGGGGAAGGCGGCGGAGTCTGGACACAGTGGGCGCTCACTCTCAATGAACTGCAAGTGCATGCAAACGCCCGCAGTGATAAGGAATGCGCGCGGCTCAATCTGCGATAATCGTTCGACTGTGCTTTCCGTCAGCGCACCTCGGCGCTCCCTCTAAGGTGAGAAGCGGCTTGGTGCGTCGGGACCGGCGCCCTCCCGTCTGCGGACGAGCAGCGGCCGTCAGTCTACCCAAACCGGAAGCAGCTTCTCTTCGGAGACGCCCTTTGGACGGGGCTGAGCTCCGGCAGGCGACGAGCGCGACGCGGCAGAAGGGCCGTTCCGACGCCCGGGCCAAGGAATTCCTACGAAACCAAGATGTTTGACGAACTACTCACCAAGATCTTCGGCAGCCGCAACGACCGGCTGATCAAGCAGTATCAGCGCAAGGTGGCGCAGATCAACAAGCTCGAGCCCGCCATGCAGGCGCTTACCGACGCCGAACTGCAGGGCAAGACGCAGGAATTCCGCGACCGCATCGCCAAGGGCGCCACGACCGACGAGCTCCTTCCGGAGGCTTTTGCCGTGATGCGCGAGGCGAGCCGCCGCGTGCTCGGCATGCGCCACTTCGACGTGCAGCTGATCGGCGGCATGGTTCTGAACGACGGCAAGATCGCCGAAATGCGCACCGGTGAAGGCAAGACCCTCACGGCGACGCTCGCGGTCTACCTGAACGCGCTGCCCGGCAAGGGCGTGCACGTCGTGACGGTGAACGACTACCTCGCCTCGCGCGATGCGGACTGGATGGGGCGCGTCTACAACTGGCTCGGCCTCTCCGTGGGCAAGATCCTCTCGCAGCAGGACACGCAGACCAAGCGCGCTGCCTACGCCGCGGACATCACCTACGGCACGAACAACGAGTTCGGCTTCGACTACCTGCGCGACAACATGGAGTACGACGTCGCGGGCCGCCGCCAGCGCGGGCTCTACTACGCGATCGTGGACGAGGTGGACTCGATCCTGATCGACGAGGCGCGCACGCCGCTCATCATCTCCGGCCCGGCCGACGACAACACCGACCTCTACGTCAAGATCAACGAGATCCCGCCGCTCCTCACGCGCCAGACCGAAGAGAAGGGGCCGGGCGACTACTGGGTCGACGAGAAGGCCCACCAGGTCTACATCTCCGAGGCGGGCCACGAGAAGCTCGAGAAGATCCTCTCCGAGCGCGGCCTCGTCGCGCCGGGCGAATCGCTCTACTCGCCCAAGAACATCATTCTGATGCACCATCTGATGGCCTCGCTCAAGGCCCATACGCTTTTCCACCGCGACCAGCAGTACGTGGTGCAGAACGGCGAGATCGTGATCGTCGACGAGTTCACCGGTCGTCTGATGCCGGGCCGCCGCTGGAGCGAAGGCCTGCATCAGGCCGTCGAGGCGAAGGAAGGCGTCCGGATCCAGCAGGAAAACCAGACGATGGCCTCGATCACGTTCCAGAACTACTTCCGCATGTACGAGAAGCTCTCGGGCATGACGGGCACGGCCGACACCGAGGCCTACGAGTTCCAGGACATCTACGGCCTCGAGACGGTCGTCATCCCGACGCACCGCAAGATGATCCGCCGCGACGAGCAGGACAAGGTCTACCGCACGGTGAACGAGAAGTACGCCGCGATCGTCGCCGACGTGAAGGAGTGCCACGCGAAGAACCAGCCGGTTCTGCTCGGCACCACCTCGATTGAGAATTCCGAGCTCCTCTCGAAACTCCTCACGAAGGAGGGGATCCCGCACAACGTCCTGAACGCCAAGCAGCACGAGAAGGAGGCGCAGATCGTCCTCGAGGCGGGGCGCCCCGGAATGGTGACGATCGCGACCAACATGGCCGGCCGCGGCACCGACATCGTCTTGGGCGGCGGCATCAACAAAGCCGTCGACGAGATCGAGCGCGACGAGACGCTCACGCCCGAAGAGAAGACCGCGCGCATCGCCGCGGTGAAGGCCGAGTGGCAGAAGCTCCACGACGAGGTCGTGGCCGCTGGCGGCCTGCGCATCATCGGCAGCGAGCGCCACGAGTCCCGCCGTATCGACAACCAGCTCCGCGGCCGTGCGGGCCGTCAGGGCGACCCGGGCTCGTCGTGCTTCTACCTCTCGATGGAGGACCAGCTGCTCAGGATCTTCGGCGGCGACCGCATGCGCAGCATCGCCGACCGCCTGAAGCTCGAACCGGGCGTCGCGATCGAGTCGAAGATGCTCACCCGCATGATCGAGTCGGCGCAGCGCAAGGTCGAGGGCCGCAACTACGACATCCGCAAGCAGCTCCTTGAGTTTGACGACGTCCAGAACGATCAGCGCCACGAGATCTACGGGCTGCGCAACGACATCCTCGAGTCCTCGGACTGCTCGGAGATGATCAAGAACCTGCGCGAAGGCTACTTCCAGGACCTCTTCCGCAGCTACGTCCCGGCCGACACGGTCGAGGAGCAGTGGGATCTTGACGGGCTCACGGACAAGCTCAAGAAGGAGTTCGGCATCGACATGCCGTTCCGCAAGATGCTCGACGAAAGCGATCAGACGACCGACGAGGATCTGATGAACGCGCTCGTCGCCCACGTGAACGAGATCTACGAGAGCAAGGAGAAGCTGGTCGGCCACGAGGCCTTCGCGGGCTTCGGCCGTTCGGTGCTCCTGCAGGTGATCGACCAGCTCTGGCGCCAGCACATCGCCGCGCTCGACGCGCTCCGTCAGGGCATCTACCTGCGCGGCTACGCGCAGAAGCAGCCCAAGCAGGAGTACAAGCGCGAGGCGTTCAACATGTTCGAACGTCTGCTCGACACGATCCGAGAGACCACCGTTCAGGTCCTCATGCGCGTCGAGATCAAGATGCCCGAAGAGGCCCAGGCCGCCGCAGAGGAGACGATGCGTCAGGGCGAAGCCCGTGCGGACGCCGCGCGCCTCGCCGACTCCGGCAGCTCCCGCGATTCCGCCCCCGCCGAAGGCAGCGCCCTCGACACGCTCGCCAAGAGCGACGACGAAGCGCGCATGCGCGAGCTCTTCCGCCACGTCGGCCGCAACGATCCGTGCCCCTGCGGTTCGGGCAAGAAGTTCAAGGACTGCCACGGGCGCCTCGCCTGATTGAGGTCCTGCTCCGGCAAAAAGCCCGGTCGCCGAATACCACGGACGGCGCCCGGGCCTCTTCGCCCGGCTTTCCCGGTTTCGGCCGCGGGGGCCGGGCGATGTTTTTTTCCCCCTTCTCCGCGGATTCCCTTCTGTGAGGAGCTCCGAATGCCGGTCGACGACCACTTCTCGATCACGGGCCTCTCCTGGCGCTCGGCGCCGGGCGGAGGTGTTCACGTCGCAGACATCCGGCCGGGAGCCGCGTGGACGGCGCGCACCGCGCAGGGGTCGACGCCGCCCGGCGCCGCCCCTGAGGACGGCGCGGCGAAGCTGCTTGCGGCGGCCGCGGCGGATCCCGCTCGCCGCATCGCGACGCGCCTGGTGGTCTCCGTCTCCAGAGGAGCGGGCGGCTTCGGGCCGCTTTCGACGCGCGGGGCGGAGGCCTTTGCGGCGGAGTCCGCCCGGGCGCTCAAGACGGCGCCCTCGAACCTGCTCCACGCCGCGGCGGGCCCCGCCGGGCCTGACCTTCCCGTGGGGGAGCTCCTCCGGGCGCTCG
The DNA here is from genome assembly GCA_905198475.1 of uncultured Sutterella sp. Lineage (GTDB taxonomy): Bacteria > Pseudomonadota > Gammaproteobacteria > Burkholderiales > Burkholderiaceae_F > Sutterella. Next base: position 4,276 of record CAJKCQ010000008.1, read on the forward strand.
GCGCCGCTCAACTCGAGCCCGCACGTTGCGCGCCCGAAGGCCCCCATGCGGACGCGGTGGGACTTCCCTTCCGTACGCTGCAGGGGCCGGTTGAAGTCGGCGCGGCGTGCCTGCGCGCGGTGCGCTTCGGGGCGCAGGTCTGGATTGCGGCGACTGCGGCCGCCGTGCCGCAGAGAGTGCTCGAAGACTGGGCGGACCGACTCTGGACGGCCGGGCCCTTGGTTGAGCGCGCCGGGACGGGCTTTGCACCCGGCGACGCACTTCTCATTTTTGCAACGGGCGCTTCGGGCGCGCCCGTCGTTGAGGCGCCGGACGCCCCCGAAGGGGAGGCGGTTGCGGTGGGTCTCGCCGCGGCGCTCTCCCTTCTCGCGCGCCGGCGGCTCGAGCACTTCGGCGCCCGCGCCGCGCTCATGATTCGGGGCGCAGGGTCCTGGAGCGAACTCGAGCGTGCGGCGCAGCGCCTCGTGCCGCTGCTTTCACTGGAAAAGCCGCGCCTTGCGGCCATCGAGGACCTCAGGGACCGCCTCTGGGCGGGGCTTCTCACGGCGGATGTTCCGGGTTTGGAGCGCACGCCCGTGCGGGCGACGCTCGAAGAGCGCCTGATCATCGACGGCATGAAGCCCCTGAAGGCGGCGGAGGACGACGAGGTCGCACTCGAAGCCTGGCTGCGCGGTGCGGGCACGCTGGAGCTCGATCTCGGCCGCGGCAGGGCCTGCGGAACGTTCCGGTTGTGACTGCTTCCCGCACAGAGGAGATCCATCGTCCGCAGCGGCCTCTTTTGGCCGAAGCCCCCTCCGCCTAGGAGAACCTGCAGAGGAAAAAACCTTCGAAGAATGAGAAAATGAAACTTCCGCGCTCAGGTGCATGCGTTCTGCCGCCTGAGCGTGAACATGTGGAGATTATCGTGAGCGACAAGGTTGTTGATGTCGCCGTCGGCGTGCTCATCCGCGAAGACGGCAGGATGCTTCTTGGTTCCCGTCCCGAGGGCAAGCCCTATGCGGGCTACTGGGAGTTCCCCGGCGGCAAGGTCGAAGAGGGTGAAACCATCCATCAGGCGCTCGCGCGCGAGCTCGAAGAGGAGCTCGGCCTTGCGCTCGCCGATTCGACCCCGTGGTTCGTGAAGGAGCACCGCTATCCGCACGCCCACGTCCGGCTGCACTTCCGCCGCTCGCACGACTTCGTCGGCACGCCCGTGCCGAAGGAGGGCCAGCAGTGCGGCTTCTTCGCCGCCAACGAGCGCACGCCCGGCCTCATGCTCCCCGTCGATCAGTCGATCGTGAACCGCGTCGAGCTCCCCGAGGTCTTTGAAGAGTCCTCCGACATGCTCACGCTCTCGCGGAGCGCGCTGCAGGCGACGATCATCCGCGACCGCAAGTACCGCTGGGTCGGTGCGCGCGCCGAGACGCTCGACGACGTGCTCAAGGCCGTCGCCATGGACTACGACTTCGTGATCGTTCCGCCCGAAGCCTTCGAGGGGCTTCTTGATCAGGGCGAACCGCGCATCCCGACCTACATCGACGGCGCTCCCGCCGCTGACCTCGCCCTCTGGCAGGCGAAGGGCGCGCACGGCGTGAAGCCCGTCATCTAAAGGAATTCTCCGGGCATCGTCCGGACGACGTCGGTGCGCGGAGCCTGCGGCTCCCGGCGCGCCCTCCGCTGAGGCGCCTTCGGGCGCCGCAGTTGTTTTTGGGGCGCCGATGCGTCAGTGGCGGCGCCGGCGGGGGCTCTTCTCTTCCGCGCGGGCCGCCCGGTCCGCAAGCTCGGCCGCCCGGGCGGCGGCGGAGTCGAAGTCCTCGGGCGTCATGCGGTCGGCCGACCCCGGTTCGCCCGCGATGCGGTAGCCGTCGTTGCCCCACTCGCCGAGGTCGATCAGCTTGCAGCGCTCGCTGCAGAAGGGGCGCCAGGGATTGGTGCGGGAGAATTCCGCGGGAGTGCCGCAGATGGGGCAGGGGACTTTCATGATTATGAGGGACGAAGGGCGCTCCGGAGGGAGTCCGGCGCGCCGCGGGAACGGATAGGAAGGCGACCGCGTCAGTTTGCGCAGAGCCCGAGCCGGAAGCGGATCGGTTCGTGTACGACGTGCAGGCGCCGCCGCTCGTCGGGGCGCGAGAAGCGGATCCAGAGCATGTACTTGTTGGCGCTCACTTCGGGGATGAGCGTGCTCTCGGGCGGCATCCAGATGCGCGCGAGGCTCCAGTTGCGGCCCGCGACCGACATCTGCAGCATGCCGTTCTCGGCGTGCGCCTCCGAGACGGAGCTGTTCGTGCGCAGGTGCGAGAGGATGAGCGTCACGGCGCGGTAGGTGGGCACGAAGGACTCGGCGAGCTTTTCCAATTCGGCGCGGCGCTCCTCGACGGGGCGCGAGAGCCAGAAGTGCAGGAGCGGCATGTCGAACTCGCACGTTCCGCCGGGGAGCTGTTGGCGGTTGCGGATGAGCTGCAGCCACTCGTTGTCGCGGATGTTCTGTCCCGAACGCCCCACGACCTGCGAGACCTGCTGTGCGGCGGCGGCGAGCGCCGTGATGCGCGCGCCGATCGCTTCGCCGTCCGCCCCTTCCGCGCGGCGCTCCGCTTCGAGCTGCCGGCGCTCGCGCATGAGCTCCTGCACGAGGTCGTTTCTCAGGTCGCTTCTCGCGGCGACGTCCGAGAGGTCGAAGAGCACCCCAATCGCCGCCTGGTGCGTAATCGCCGAATCCTGCGCGCAGTACCAGTCGAAGCGCTTCACGAGCGCCTCAAACCGCAGATAGAAGCGGATCTTCTCGTTGCAGGGGAATTCGTAGAGAAGGAGGTCGTCGGACTGCATGTGGTTGCGCTCTGCGGAGGTGGGGGAATCGGGTGGTGGACGGGAGGTGAATTGATCTTAGCGCTCGCACCCGCGGGAGTAGACGGGAAGCGTCCGCAGGAACGCTAAAAAATGAAAGCAAAGGTCTGCGGCGCGCCGCCGACCCGGATTCTGCCGACGGTCCGGCGGATCAGCCCGCGGCGAGAAGCGCCTCGCCGTAGGCGCGCACGCGCGCCTCGAAGGCTTCGCGGCCCGAGTCGTTCACGATCACGTCGTCGGCGGCGGCGAGCCGCGCCGCGCGCGAGGTCTGTGCGGCGAGGAGCCGGCGCGCCGCGTCCTCGGCGAGTCCCGAGCGGCTCCCGAGCCGGCGGATCTGCACCTCTTCGGGCGCGTCGATCACCAGGATGCGGTCGGCGCGCGCCCGCGCGTCGGCGCTCTCAATGAGAAGCGGGCAGTCGTAGACCACGAAGGGCGCGCCGCGCCGCCCCTCCTCGAGCTGCCGATCGACGATCACGGCGAGCCGGCGGTGGATGATCGACTCGAGCCTCCTGCGGGCGGGCGCGTCGCTGAAGACGAGCGCGCGCATGCGGGCGCGGTCGAGCGCCCCGTCGGGGAGCGCCATCTCCGCGCCGAACGCCTCGATGATCTCGGGCATCGCCGCACCGCCCGCGGCGGTGAGGCTTCTCGAGACGGCGTCGGCGTCCACGACGGGCAGCCCCATCGAACGGAGCACCGCGGCGGCCGTGCTCTTTCCAGAACCCGCACCGCCCGTAAGTCCAAGCACCCAGCCCATCGCCTTTCTCCTCGGGGGGCGCCCGCCGTCGGGGACGACGGGCAAAACAAAAGGCGCCGTTCCTTGCGAAACGACGCCTTGAAAATCCTGGTCGGGGTGAGAGGATTCGAACCTCCGACTCCTACGTCCCGAACGTAGTACTCTACCAGGCTGAGCTACACCCCGACTGCTTCATCATTGAACGCTTATCGATCACGTCGAACAGTGAAGGACAACAATTCTAGCAGACTCGAATTGAAAATGGAAGGGGGAAGTTTCGAAAGAGCTTTTCGGCCTCGTTCGAGTTCCGCTTCCGCTCGCGTTCTGCAACGATCAAGAGCTCCGCATTTTATCACAATCGAAGAGATTTTGTCAAATTCCCCGTCGCCCTGACGAACGGCCTCGTCGATGAGGGCCCGTTCTTCGTCCGTGGCGGCTTGGCGGGCGTAGATGAGCGGAAGCGTCATCTTCCCCTCGCGCAGGTCCGCGCCGAGGTTCTTGCCGATGTCGGCCGCGACGCCCGTGTAGTCGAGGATGTCGTCGGCGATCTGGAAGGCGTTGCCGAGGGCGAGCGCATATTCGGCGACGGCCTCCTCCTCGTCCTTGCCGCATTCGGCGACCGCGGCGGCCATGCGCGCGCCCGCCTCGAAGAGGCAGGCGGTCTTGCGCTCGATCACGCGGAAGTAGCGCGTCTCGTCGACCGAGGGATCGTGAGCGTTCACCATCTGGATCACCTCGCCCTCGGCGAGGCGGTTTGCGGCGTTGGAGAGCGCCTCCATGACGCGCAAGTTCCCCGCGTGCACCATCATCTGGAAGGAGCGCGTGTAGAGAAAGTCGCCCACGAGCACCGCCGCGCCGTTGCCCCAGCGTGCGTTGGCCGTCGGGCGACCGCGGCGCATCAGACTCTCGTCGACCACGTCGTCGTGCATGAGGGTGGCGGTGTGCAGCAGCTCGATCGTCGCGCCGAGGTAGTTGCAGAGCTCGCCCTTGTAGCCGAGCGCGCGGCAGATGAGGATCAGGAGGGCTGGGCGCATGCGCTTGCCGCCCGCGCTCGTGATGTATTCGCTGATCTCGTGCATGCGGCTCACGTCGCTCGCGAGTTCGCCGCGGATCACGTCGTCCACGGCCTGCATGTCCGCCGCAATGGGCGCGAGGAGGCGGCGCACGAGCGCCTTCGGATCCTCGGCGTTGGTGGTCTCGGTCATGTTAAGAGAGTCTCTTCCGTTGGTCTTTTCTGGACGCGCGCCGCGCCGGAGCGGCGCGCGGTGCAGAGAGTATAGCGGCGCCGTCCGCCGCGGCCCCCTTCGGGGCGCGCTGCGCTGGGGCGGCGGGAACTCTGGTTTTTGCAAAAAATCCGCCCCTTGCGCTTGACGGACGAATTTGCGCAGTGGATAATGCGCACCTTTCCACGCATTGGACGTGCAGCGGCGTTTGCCGGGGATTCCCTCCGGACGACCGGGGCGCGTCGAGTACAAAAAGGCTCTGCAAACGTTCCCGCACGGGAGCTGAAGCAGGGCGGCGAGGTTTTACTACATGTACGCGATCATCAAGACCGGCGGTAAGCAGTACCGCGTCAGCGTCGGCGATCTGGTTCAGGTCGAGCTTCTCGGCCAGGACGCCGACACCCAGGTTACCTTCAGCGAAGTTCTCGCCGTTTCCGGCGAAGACGGCCTCAAGGTCGGCAAGCCCGTCGTTGAAGGCGCCACCGTCACCGGCACCATCACCAAGATCGGCCGCACCGACAAGGTCCGCATCTTCAAGTTCCGTCGCCGCAAGCACTCCATGAAGTCGGGCGGTCACCGCCAGTACTTCGCGGAAGTCCGCATCGACGCGATCAACGCTTGATTGGTTCTTCATTCCTCTCTTTGAGCAGAGCATAAGAAAATGGCACATAAGAAAGGCGGCGGCTCCACCCGCAACGGTCGTGATTCCAAGGCGAAGCGTCTTGGCGTGAAGGTTTTCGGCAACGCGGCCATCAACGCCGGCGGCATCATCGTCCGTCAGCGCGGCACGCAGTTCCACGCCGGCGACAACGTCGGTCAGGGCAAGGACTACACCCTCTACGCGCTTGTCGACGGCGTCGTCAAGTTCGAGGTGAAGGGTGCGTTCCATCGCCACTACGTTCACGTCGAACCGACGGCCCTCTGATCTCCCGTTTTTCCGAGATCAGCCGGCCGGGAACAACCGGACTGCACGCGGCCCTTCTGACGGGGCCGGTCTGAAGTGGTCCGGTCCGGATTGAAAGAAAGCCCAGTGCGGATCTCCCGGCTGGGCTTTTGCTATTCTCAAGCACCAGATTTTTCCATCTTCAACCCCGACATCCATTCGAGGCCCATTGTGAAATTCGTCGACGAAGCCAACATCGAGGTTCAGGGCGGCAAGGGCGGCAACGGCGCCGCGAGCTTCCGCCGTGAGAAGTTCATCCCGAAGGGCGGCCCCGACGGCGGCGACGGCGGCCGCGGCGGCTCGGTCTACGCGCTCGCCGACCGCAACATCAACACGCTCGTGGACTATCAGTACACGCGCAAGTTCTTCGCCCCGGCGGGCGAAAACGGCCGCGGCGCGGACTGCTACGGCGCGGGCGGCAAGGACATCGTCCTGCGCATGCCCGTTGGCACGATCATCCGCGACTCCGACACCGGTGAAGTGGTCGCCGACCTCGCCGAGCACGGCGCCAAGGCGCTGCTCGCAGCGGGCGGCAAGGGCGGCCTCGGGAACCTGCACTTCAAGAGCTCGGTGAACCGCGCGCCGCGTCAGTTCACGCCGGGCGAGCCCGGGCAGTACCGCTCGCTCGAACTCGAGCTCAAGGTGCTCGCCGACGTGGGCCTTCTCGGCATGCCGAACGCGGGCAAGTCCACCCTCATCACGGCCGTCTCCAATGCGCGCCCGAAGATCGCGGACTACCCCTTCACGACGCTGCACCCGCATCTCGGCGTGGTGCGCGTGGGCCCCGAGCAGAGCTTCGTGCTCGCCGACGTCCCAGGCCTCATTGAAGGCGCCGCCGAGGGTGCGGGCCTCGGGCACCTCTTCCTGCGCCACCTTTCGCGCACGAAGGTGCTACTCCACGTGATCGACGCCTGCCCGCTCGACGAGTCCGTCGACCCCTTCGAGCAGGCCCATGCGCTCGTCGCCGAACTCGAGAAGTACGACCCCGAACTCGCCGCCAAGCCCCGCTGGGTGGTCCTCAACAAGATGGACCTCGTCCCCGAGGAGGACCGCGCGGCGCTTCTTGAGAAGTTCCGCACGGCCTTCGCGCGCGAGCACGAGCCCGTCTTCGCGGTCTCCGCCGCGACCCGCGAGGGGCTCCCCGAGCTCATCAACGCGCTCGCGCAGAAGATCGACGAGGACCGGCGCGCCGAGCGTCAGTTCCTCGACGACGAACGCTTCGACGAGGAGCGCAGCAGCGCCGAACCCTACGACCCCGCCGCGCACTAAGATCTGGAAGTGAATCCACCGGCCGCCGCAGAGGCTAGAGACGCCTCCGGCGGCCTTTCCGCATCAAGACTTCGGACACGAGGAGGCCCGGAAATGACTTCACTCCTACAGAACGCCCGCCGCATCGTCGTCAAGGTGGGCAGCGCCCTCGTGACGAACGAGGGCCGCGGCGTGGACGTCGAGGCGATCGAGCGCTGGGCGCACCAGATCGCCCAACTGCGCCGCATGGGGCGCGAAGTGGTGCTCGTGAGTTCCGGGGCCATCGCCGAAGGCATGAAGCGCCTCGGCTGGAGCACGCGCCCGACGCGCGTGTGCGAACTCCAGGCCGCGGCCGCCGTGGGCCAGATGGGCCTCGTGCAGGCCTATGAGGAGCACTTCGCCCGCCACGGCATCGGCACGGCGCAGGTGCTGCTCACGCACGCGAACCTCGCCGACCGCGAGCAGTACCTGAACGCCCGCATGACCTTGATCGAGCTTCTTTCGCTCGGCGTCGTTCCCGTGATCAACGAGAACGACACCGTGGTGACCGAAGAGATCAAGGTGGGCGACAACGACACCCTCGGCGCCCTCGTCACGAACCTTGTCGAAGCCGACGTCCTCGTGATCCTCACGGACCAGCGGGGGCTCTACACGGCCGACCCGCGCTCGAACCCGGACGCGCAGTTCGTCTCCGAGGCGACGGCGGGCGACCCCGCGCTCGAGAGAATGGCGGGTGGCGCGGCGAGCCAGCTCTCGCGCGGCGGCATGATCACGAAGATCCTCGCGGCGAAGCGCGCCGCGCGCTCGGGCGCGGGCACGATCATCGCGTCGGGGCGCGAGGAGGACGTCCTCGTGCGCCTCGCGCAGGGCGAGGCGATCGGCACGCACCTGAAGCCCGCCTCGTCGATTCTCCACGCCAGAAAGCAGTGGATCGCCGACCACCTGCGCTCGGCCGGCCGCCTCACGCTCGACGCGGGCGCCGTGCGGGCGCTGCGCGACGGGCACACGTCGCTCCTGCCCGTCGGCGTCGTCGCGGTCGAAGGCGACTTCGTGCGCGGCGAAGTGGTTTCCTGCGTGGACGAAGCGGGGCGCGAAGTCGCCCGCGGGCTCGTGAGCTACGCCTCCGACGAGGCGCGGCGCATCTGCCGCGCGCACACCGAGGACGTCGTGCGCATTCTCGGCGCCTGCGACTCGCCTGAGATGATCCACCGCGACAACCTCGTGGTCCTCTAAGCTTTAGAATTCACCGTTTGTTCCTTTTTCGCGCCGCCTCCCGATCCGCAGGCGGCCTTTTTTCTGCCTCAGAAGCCCTCGGGCGGAGGGTCCACGGACGGACCCGTTCACGCACGGGGCGGACGAATAGAACAGTTATGCGAGCCCGTTCCTTTTTCATTTCGACGCTTAAAGAAGCTCCCGCCGACGCCGACGTCATCAGCCAGCAGTACATGATCCGCTCAGGGATGATCAAGAAGCTCGCCGCGGGCGTGTACACCTACATGCCGCTCGGCCTGCGCGTGATCCGCAAGATCGAGAAAATCATCCGCGAGGAGATGGTCCGCGCCGGCTCCATCGAACTGCTCATGCCGATGGTCCAGCCCGCCGAGCTCTGGCAGGAAACGGGCCGTTGGGAGAAGTACGGTCCCGAGCTTCTGCGCATCAAGGACCGCCACATGCGCGACTTCGTGATTCAGCCCACCTCCGAGGAGGTGATCACCGACGTCGCCCGTCAGGAGATCAAGAGCTGGCGTCAGCTCCCGGTGAATTTCTTCCACATTCAGACGAAGTTCCGCGACGAGCGCCGTCCGCGCTTCGGCGTGATGCGCGGCCGCGAATTCACGATGAAGGACGCGTACTCGTTCGACCGCGACGAGGAAGGCGCCGGCAAGTCCTACGACCGCATGTACGCGGCCTATCAGCGGATCTTCAACCGCATCGGCCTCGTCTTCCGCGCCGTGCGCGCCGACACGGGCTCGATCGGCGGCTCGCGCTCGCACGAGTTCCAGGTGATCGCCAACGCCGGTGAGGACGTGATCGCGTACTGCCCGGATTCGGACTACGCCGCCAACATCGAGCTCGCCGAAGCCGCCTCCGTACTCCCGGGCCGCGCCGCCCCGACCGCGGCGATGGAGAAGCGCGCCACTCCGGGCAAGGAGAAGTGCGAGCTCGTCACCGAATACCTCGGCATTCCGCTCCTCTCCTCGATCAAGAGCGTGGTGCTCGCCGCCGACCGCACGAACGAAAAGGGCGAGCCGCTCCCGGCGAAGATCGTCCTCGTGCTGCTGCGCGCCGACCATGAACTCAATGAAGTGAAGGCGGGCCACATCCCCGAACTCAAGGAGGGCTTCCGCTTCGCGACCGACGCGGAGATCCTCTCGGCCTTCGGCTCCAAGCCGGGCTACCTCGGGCCGGTCGGCCTTTCCGAAGAGGTCGCCGTCTACGCCGACAAGACCGCCGCCGACATGAGCGACTTCTGCTGCGGCGCCAACGAAGAGGGCTACCACTACACGGGCGTCAACTTCGGCCGCGACCTGCCCGAACCGAAGGTCATGGACCTGCGCAATGTGGTCGAAGGCGACGCCTCGCCCGACGGCAAGGGCACGCTGCGCCTGCAGCGCGGCATCGAAGTGGGCCACGTCTTCTTCCTCGGCACGCGCTACTCCGAGCCGATGCAGGCGAACTTCCTCGACGAGAACGGCAAGCCGCGCCCCATGCAGATGGGCTGCTACGGCATCGGCGTCACCCGCGTCGCGGGCGCCGCGATCGAACAGCGCCACGACGACAAGGGCATCATGTGGCCCGACTCGATCGCGCCTTTCGAAGTGGTGATCTGCCCGATGAACTACGCCAAGAGCGAGGCCGTGAAGGCCGCCGCCGACAAGCTCTACGAGGAGCTCCTCGCCCGCGGCGTGGACGTCATCCTCGACGACCGCGACATGCGTCCGGGCGTGATGTTCGCCGAGTGGGAGCTCATCGGCGTGCCGCACCGCGTCGTGATCGGCGACCGCGGCCTCAAGACGGGCGAAGTGGAGTACGCCGACCGTGAGAACCTCGGCGAAAAGACGATGGTGAAGGTTGAAGAGGCCGCGGACTTCGTCGCCGGCCGCATCAAGCGTAGCTGACGCCTTGGCGCCCCGCACCTCAGCCGCCGGCGGCGGGACAAACAGGTGCGGGAGCCGCCTCCAGCCGGCCCCAGGAAGCTCATTCGGGCGGTCCGTTTCTGCGGGCCGCCCGAAGGCTTTTCAGGGTTGGCCGAGGGGGCCCCAAGTCATGCGGAATCTGCATCAATAGACATAAATATAAATCAATTGTCTTTTATGGTTCCTCCGCCTAGCCTCGGACGGAGGTGAAGGACGGCCCTCCCGGGCGACGCCCGCTCCCAAGAGAAACGGCGTGCCTCCTCGAGCGGGAGGCCCCGGCGCTCCGAAGCGGGCAGACGGCCGTTTCGGGAAGACTTCGGCCGGAGGTCCTTGCCCTTTCGCGCGATAGACGGTACGCTCGGTTGTTTCCTGCCGGAAGCTCCTCCTGAGGGCCTCGTCCGGATGTACGGCAGAGCCGGGCCCCGACGCGTTCCGTCTGCATCCCGGCAGCGCCATCGAACAACTGCAGAATGAAACTCCTCACCCAGCTCAGTGAAAAACTCTCTCCGAGCCTGAGGCGCCTCGCGGCCATGCTTCCCGCCCACAAGGGCAAGCTCGCCTGCGCCGTCGGCTTCATGCTGACCGCCGGTGCCTCCTCCTCGCTCATCGCGGCCCTTCTGGGCAAGCTCACCAACGCGGGCTTCTACAACCAGGAGGCCTGGGTGGTGCTCGCCGCCCCCGCGGGCCTCATCCTCATCGCGTTCCTGCACGGCGGGAGCATGTTCATGAGCAACTATCTTCTCGGCAAGGTCTCCCAGTCGATGCTGATCGACCTGCGCCGGGAGATGTTCCACAAAATCCTGCGCTGGCCCGCCGAGGAGTACCAGAAGAACCAGACGGGCATCGTCACGTCGAAGTTCGTCTTCGAGGCGAACTACGCCCTCGGACGCGCGGCGAAGTCGGCGATCACGCTGATCCGCGACACCGTCCAGGTGATCGCCCTGACAGTGATGCTCTTCTGGAACAACTGGACCCTTGCACTGGTCTCGCTCTTGATCGGTCCGTGCGTCGCCTGGCTCCTCAGGTACATCTCCCGGCGCCTCAAGACGGTGATGGGCTCGAGCCAGCACTCGATCGCCGAAGTCCTCGTGCGCGTGAAGGAGGCCTATGAGGCCGAGCGCGTGATCAAGGTGGCGAACACCTACGACGAGGAGGTCAGCCGCTTCAATGCGCTCAACGTGAGGCTCCGGGACCTCGCCGTGCGCATGACGAAGGTCTCCTCTCTGGGGACTCCGCTCACGCAGCTCTTCGGCATGTCGGGCGTGGCGGTCGTGCTGACGGCAGCGATGTATCAGACGCAGGCGGGCCTCATCACGATGGGCGACTTCGTGACGTTCCTCGCGGCGCTTCTCCTCATCATGCCGCCCCTGCGGCACCTGGCGGGTCTGAACGCCACCTTCGTGATGATGAACGTCGCGGCCGAGAGCATCTTCAACACGCTCGACACGCCGCTCGAGCGCGACGAGGGGAAGACGGTCCTCGGCCGCGTGCGGGGCGAAGTGCAAATCGAGGACGTGTCGCTGCGCTACCCCAACGCCGAGCGCGACGCCGTCTCGCACGTTACGATCACGGCCCGCCCCGGCGACGTCGTCGCCCTGGTGGGCCTGTCGGGGTCGGGAAAGACTTCGCTCGTCAACATGATCCCGCGCTTCTGGAATCCGACCTCCGGGCGCATCCTCATCGACGGCGTGGACGCCCAGGACGCAACGCTCGAGAGCCTGCGCAGCCAGATCGCCATCGTCTCGCAGGACGTGCTCATCTTCGACGACACGATCCGCGCCAACATCGCCTACGCGAAGACCGACGCCACCGAGGAGGAGATCCGCCGCGCGGTGGACGCGGCCGCCCTCACGGAATTCATCGACTCGCTCCCCGAGGGGCTCGACACGCCGGCGGGCGAAGCCGGCGACCGGCTTTCGGGCGGGCAGAAGCAGCGCATCTCGATCGCCCGGGCGCTCCTCAAGGATGCGCCGATCCTCATCCTCGACGAGGCGACTTCGGCGCTCGACAGCAAGTCCGAGCTCCAGATCCGCGACGCGCTCGCGCACCTCATGAAGGGGCGCACGACCTTCATCGTCGCGCACCGGCTCTCCTCCATCGCGGACGCCACGCAGATCTTCGCCTTCGACGCAGGCCGCGTCGTCGAGTCGGGCACCTGGGCCGAGCTCGCCCGCCGGGACGGTCTCTTTGCGCGCCTCTGCCGCCTCCAGGGGATCGATCCCGCGGCCGCAGCCTCCTCCCGCAACGCTCACAACGAGGTGCCGGCATGAGTCTCCTGCGCAGAATCCTCAAGAACCGCATCGACCCGAACCTCATCCGGCTCTACCGCTACCTCTGGGCCTACAAGTGGACGATCGCGCTCGCCTGCGTCTTCCTCCTCGGCTCGGCCTCCATGTCCTCGCTCACGGCAACCCTGCTCGGCAAATTGACCGACATCGGCTTCTACGACAAGGAGGCCTGGGTGATCTTCGCGGCGCCTGCGGCCTTGATCGGCGTCTCGCTCATTTTCGCGGTCTCGACCGTGATGAGCGCGGTGTTGATGACGAAGGTGAGTCAGAACGTGCTCGTGAAGCTGCGCACGGAGCTCTTCTCAAACATCCTCCGCTGGCCTGCGGACCGCTATCAGTCGAATCCGACCGGGCTCGTCTCCTCGAAGTTCGTGAACGAAGCGGCCATGGCGCTCGGGGGCGCGACCGACTCGCTCGTGGTCCTCATCCGCGACGTCGTGCAGGTGATCGCGCTCATCACGATCCTCTTCTGGTACTCGTGGCGCCTCACGTTCGTGATGCTGCTCGTGGCTCCGGCGCTCGCCTTCGTCCTCACCCGCATCAGCCGGCGCATGCGCGTGATCGTCAAGAACTCGCAGGAAAACCTTGCCCACGTGATCTCCCGCGTGCAGGAGACCTACGGGGCGGAGCGGCTCGTGAAGGTCTCGAACGCCTACGACTTCGAGGACGATCGCTTCGCGAAGGTGAACAACCTCATGGGACGGCTTGCCCTCAAGACGATCAAGACGCAGAGCATGTCCACGCCGCTCACGCAGATCCTCGTGATGACGGCGGTCGCCTTCGTAGTGGGCGCCGCCCTCTACCAGGCCCAGGAGGGGCTCCTCACCTTCGGGGAGTTCATCACCTTCCTCTCGGCGATGCTCCTCATGCAGCAGCCGATCCAGAACCTCTCGGGGTTGAACGGCACCTTCGCGGCCATGTCGACGGCCGCCAAGAGCATCTTCGAGACGCTCGACGCGGAGCACGAAAAGGACGAGGGCACGATCACGCTCGAGCGCGCCCGGGGCGAGGTGAAGTTCGAGCGCGTCTCCCTCAGGTATCCCGGCCAGGAAGGCCTCGCATTGTCGGACGTGTCGCTCGAGGTGAAGCCCGGCGAACACGTCGCCTTCGTCGGCCAGTCCGGCTCCGGCAAAACTACGGCCGTGAACCTCATCCCGCGCATCTGGGAGGTCTCCGAGGGGCGCATCACGTTGGACGGCCACGACCTGCGCGACCTCACGCTCGAGTCGCTGCGCCGGCAGATCTCCATCGTCTCGCAGGACGTGGTGCTCTTTGACGACACCATCGGGGCGAACCTGCGCTATGGGCTTGCCGACGTGAAGGAGGCCGACCTCTGGCGGGCGCTCGAGACCGCGGCGCTTGCGGACTTCGTGAAGAGCCTTCCCAAGGGACTTGAAACGCCCGTCGGTGAAGGCGGCGGCCTTCTGTCGGGCGGTCAGAAGCAGCGTCTTTCGATCGCGCGGGCGCTCCTCAAGGACGCGCCGATCCTCATTCTCGACGAGGCGACGAGCGCGCTCGACGCGCAGGCCGAAGCCTCGATCAAGGATGCGCTTGAGGCCGTCACCCGCGGCAGGACCGTCTTCATCGTCGCCCACCGCTATTCGACGATCGAGAATGTGGACCAGATCGTCGTTCTCGAGGGGGGCGTGATGAAGGAGCGGGGCTCCATGAAGGAGCTTCTCGCCAAGGAGAACGGGCGCTTCCGGCAGCTCGCCGAAGCGCAGTCCGCGGGGCTCGCCGAAGAGCGGCGTCCCGGGGCTTCTTCCTGAACCGACGCCTCCCGGCGCGACTGAAAAAGGAAAAACGCCCGCAGGCCTTCGAAAGGCCTGCGGGCGTTTTTCCTCGCACCCCCGACGGCGCTACTGCTTGTCTTCGACCGGATCGAAGGCGAGCGTGATCTCGCGGGGCATCTGCTCGCCCGGTCCCGGGCTCGGGAGCCGGCTGCAGCGGCGGATGGCGCGCTCGACCGCGGCGTCGTAGGCGGACCATCCCGAAGGCGTGATGAGGTTCGGCGCTCCCATCTGCTCGCCCGTCGGCATGAGCTTCAGACGGAACTCCGCCTTGTAGCGTCCCTTTGGAGTGTTCGCCGGCACGTCGATCGTGATGTGCGGGCGGATGCAGGCGCGGACCTTGTTCGACCACGAGGCGAAGGCCGAGCCCGTGAGGTTCTGCTTGAAGTTCCTCTGGTCGCCCGTGGTCGTGCCGGAGCGCTGCGCGTTGGGATCGACCTTGGCGGAGAGTCGCGCGAGCTCCTGCTCGCGGATGCGCTGCGCGACGCGGCGGCGCTGCTGCTCCTCTTCGCGGGCCTTCTTCTCGGCGGCGGCCTTCTTAGCCTGCTCTTCGGCGACGCGCTGCTCCTCCTGACGGCGAAGCTCCTCGGCGACGCGCTTGGCTTCCGCTTCGGCGGCGAGACGCTCCTCTTCGGCCTTCTTCGCCGCTTCGGCCTTACGCTTCTCTTCGGCGATGCGGGCTTCTTCGGCGCGGCGGGCCTCTTCGGCCTTCTTCGCCTCCTCGGCCTTTCTCGCCTGTTCGGCGAGCCGCTCCTGCGCGAGGCGCTCCTCTTCCAGGCGCTTCTGCTCCTCGAGGGCGCGGCGGCGCTCGGCTTCGATCGCCTCCTGGCGCATGCGCTCGATCTCTTCGGCGCGGGCGCGCTCCTGCGCGACGCGTTCGGCTTCGGCGCGGCGCGCCTCCATTTCGGCCTGCGCGGCGCGGGCGATGCGCTCGTCCTCAAGGCGCTGCGCTTCAGCAGCCTCCTTGGCGGCGATCTCCTCGGGCGTCGGCCCCGCGGGCGGGGTCTTCTCCTCGGGAGGCGGCGGCGCCTTCTCGGGCTTGGGTTCAGGCTGGGCGGCCTTCTTCTCCGGGGCGTCCGTCTCGTCGCGGCCCTTCTCTTCGGGGAGCTTCTCGGCGACGCCCTGCGGGTCGTTGCCGCCCGAGACGTCCTCGGTCGCCCAGAGCTCCGCGTAGACGGTCTCCGGGGAGGTGTTCCACTGGAAGACGGTGAAGAGTCCGACGAAGAGCACGCCGTGGACGATGACCGAGAGCGCGGCTGCGGGGAGGTCGTCCCTGCGGTCTTCGCGGCGGAACCGCTCGCGTGCGGCCTCTTCTTCGGTGAGCTTGATCATGTCGCGGCAGCCTCCGGACTAGCGTGCGGCCGCAGACCGCTCAACCTTGAGCGAGAGCCCGACGCGTTCGATTTCGGCCGCCTGAAGCGCCTTCATGACGTTCACGACCTCTTCGTAGCGCACGTCGCGGTCCGCGGCGATCACGACGGGTGTCTTCGGGTCGTCGGCCTGCGCGGTCTTCACCGCGGCGACGAGCCCGGGCATGTCGATGGGCTTCATGTCCTTGCCCGCGCGGATCGACATGCGCCCGTCCGGGTAGACGACCACTTCGACCACCTTTTCCGGGGCGTTCGAGGCCTTGTTGACGGAGGGAAGGTTCACCACGCTCGGATTGACGAACGGTGCGGCCACCATCAGGATCACGACGAGCACGAGCATCACGTCGATGTAGGGCACGACGTTGATCTCGGCCATCAGACCGCGGCGGCGGGAGTTGGAGCGCAAAGCCATCTTGGAGTGCCTCTCGTGCGTTCTCGATCAGCCGCGCGCCTGGCGCTCGAGGATGTTGAGGAACTCTTCGCTGAAGCCCTCGACGCGGTTGGAGAGACGCCCGGTGCGGTTGTTGAAGTAGTTGTAGGCGGCCACGGCCGGAATCGCCGCGAAGAGGCCGATCGCGGTGGCGACGAGCGCCTCGGCGATGCCCGGGGCGACGACCGCGAGGCTCGCGTTCTCGAGGCTCGAGAGGCCCGTGAAGGCGTTCATGATGCCCCAGACCGTGCCGAAGAGGCCGATGTAGGGCGAAGTGGAGCCGATCGAGGCGAGGAGCGGAAGCCCGCTCTCGAGGTGGTCCATCTCGCGCGTGAAGACCGCGCGCATGGCGCGCGAGACGCGGTTGACGACGTCGCCCGCCGCAGGGGCCTGGCGCTGCTTGAGGAATTCATTCATGCCCGCGGCGAAGATGCGCTCCTCCATGCCGGCGGCGTCGCGGTTGCGGTTCGCTGTCTCGAGGAGTTTCGTGAGCTCCGTGCCGCTCCAGAAGCGCGACTCGAAGTCGTCCGTCTGGCGCACGGCGCGGGTGACCGCGAAGAACTTCTTGAAGATGACCGTCCAGCTCGCAAGCGACAGGATGATCAGAATGGCGAGGACGATCTTCACCACGATGCTCGCATTGGCGATGAGCGTGAGGATCGACAGATCGGCGGTGGCGTTCATTTTGGAGTGACGAAGGAAAGGTTCGGAGAAGTGGAAAACCGGAAGGGCCGGAGGGCGGCGTCAGTCTTGGGCGGCGTCGAGCATTTTGCGGATGCGCTCGTAGAGCGTCTCGCTCATGGGCGCGGGCGCCATGGTCGAGCGGTTCACGCAACCGACGCGCACTTCGCCCTCGGTGACGAGCTCTTCGCCCTTGAAGATGTTCTGCTCGAAGACGATCGAGGCGCGGCGGAGCTGCTTCACGCGGGTGACGACCGTGAGGTCGTCGTCCAGGGTCGCCGTGCGGCGGAAGCGCAGCGCCGCGTTGACGGCGACGAAGAGCTGCCCGTCGGGCGAGGTGAGGGCCGAGGCCTGCGAGACGTCGAGGCGGCGCATCAGGTCCGAGCGCGCGCGCTCCATGTACTTCAGGTAGTTGCTGTGGTAGACGATACCGCCCGCATCGGTGTCCTCCCAGTAGACGTGGACCGGGAAGCGAGCTGCGAATTCAGACATGGGTGAACAGGGTAGTGGCGTGGAATTGCTCAAGGCCGGACCCGCGCCGGATCCGGGCCATCCCGTAGTATAGGGAGTCGCCGCGCTGGGAAAGCCCGCAGCGGCCGGACAGCATAATTTCGAAAAGGGAATCGCAGATGCAGAGGCGGACGGCGGAGCACGGGACTCCGGAAACCCGGGCGGGCGGCGTCGCGAAGCGCCGCGGCGGCCTCGCCGCGCGCGTCGCGGCGATGTCTCCGGCCGCGACGGTGCTCTCGGCCGCCGCGCTCTCAATCCTCCTCACGGCGCTCCTCTGGGCCGCGCTCCCCGAAGTCCCTTCGAGCCCCCGGCCGCTCTCCGAATACGGCGCGAAGACGCTCTTCACGGCCTTCGGCTCGAGAAGCCCCCGAACCCTCGACCCGCAGCGCTCCTATTCGTCGGACGAAACGGCCTACACCTATTCGGTCTATGAACCGCCCTATCAGTACGCCTACCTGAAGCGCCCCTACGTGCTCGAGCCCCGGACGGCCGAAGCGGTGGTTGAGCCCCGGTACTTCGACGCCGAAGGGCGGGAGCTCCCCGCCGACGCGCCGTCCGAAGCGATCGCCGAATCGCGCTACGACGTGAAGATCCGCCCTGGGATCCTCTTTGCGCCGCATCCGGCCTTCGCGAAGGACGCCCAGGGGAGGTTCCTCTACCACCACCTCGACCCCGAAACGGCCGCCCGCGTGAGGAGCCCCTTCGACCTCCCTGAGGCCGCCACGCGCGAACTCACCGCCCGCGACTACGTGAACGGCATCCGCCGCATCGCGAGCCCCCAGGTCGTGAGCCCCATCTTCGGCACGATGGCCGCGCGCATCGTGGGCTTCACGGAATACCGGCGCGGACTCGAGGCGAAGTGGCGCGCGATGCGCGGGGCGGGCGCCTCGCCCGACGCCTGGCTCGACCTCGACTCCGTTCCCTGCCCGGGCGTGGAGGCGGTGGACGAGCGCACGCTGCGCCTGCGCGTCAAGGGCAAGGACCCGCAGTTCGCCTTCTGGCTCGCGATGACCTTCTTCGCGCCCGTGCCGGTCGAAGCGGAGCGGTTCTACGCGCAGCCCGGGCTGCGCGCCAACAACGTCTCGCTCGACACCTGGCCCGTCGGCACGGGGGCCTTCCGCATGCGGGAGTTTCTCGAGAACCGCCGCCACGTGCTCGAGCGCAACCCCGTCTACCGCCACGGGACCTATCCGTGCGAAGGCGAGCCCGCGGACCGCGCCGCCGGACTTCTCGCCGACTGCGGCAAGCCCCTCCCGCGCGTGGACCGCGTGGTCTTCGAGATCGAGAAGGAGGCGATGCCGCTGCAGTCGAAGTTCCTCGCGGGCTACTACGACAGCCCCTTCATCGAGCGCGTGGACACCGGGCTCGGGTACCTGGTCGCCATGGAGGACGACCCGGAAAAGGCGAGTCTCTACGGCGGTCGGGGGATGAAGTTCCCCAAGACCGTCCAGGCCGGACTCTGGTACCTCGGCTTCAACTGGCTCGATCCGGTCGTGGGGGGCGGCGCCACCCCGGAGGAGGCGCGCCGCCACCGCTATCTGCGCCAGGCCGTCGCCATCGCGGTCAACTGGGAGGAGAACCTCGCGATCTTCCAGAAGAACCAGGGGCTCCCCGCCCACGGACCGATTCCGCCCGGGCTCTTCGGTTGGCGCGACGACGGGCCCGCGGCCTTCAACCCGGTGGTCTACGAGCGTACGCAGGCGGGCCGCGTCGAGCGCAAGCCCATTGAGGAGGCGAAGCGCCTCCTCGCGCTCGCGGGCTACCCCGACGGGCGCGACGAAAAGACGGGCGCGCCCCTCGTCCTCTACTTCGACTACCAGAACGCCGCGCAGGGCGCAAGCGCCTACCTCGAGTGGTATCAACGGCAGCTCAAGAAGCTCGGCGTGCAGCTCGAGATCCGCGCGACCGACTACAACCGCTTCCAGGAGAAGATGAGCAAGGGCGCCGCGCAGCTCTTCTTCTGGGGTTGGAACGCAGACTACCCGGATCCGGAGAACTTCCTCTTCCTCTTCTACGGCCCGAGCGGCAAGGTGAGGCACGAGGGGGAGAACGCCTCGAACTATGAGAACCCCGCGTTCGACGAAGCGTTCCGCGAGATGCGGCTCCTCCCCGACGGCCCGCGCCGCCAGGAGGTGATCGACCGCATGATCCGCATGCTGCAGGAGGATTCGCCCGTGCTCTTCGGCTACTTCCCGCCCGGAGCAGCCGCCTACCAGTCCTGGGTCGGCAACGCCAAGCCCTCGGGCATGGTGCAGAACAGCCTGCAGTACATGAAGGTGGACGCCGCGGAGCGCCTCGCCCGGATCCGCGAATGGAACCGGCCGGTCTTCTGGCCCCTCGGGCTCCTCGTCTTCGGGCTGCTGCTCGCCGCCGCCGGGGCGGCGCGCCTCATGGTGCGCCGAGACGAAAGGCGTCTGCGGCCCGCCGTCGATTCGAAGGAGGTTCGCCGATGATCCAGTACCTTCTGCGCCGCATCGTCTACGGCGTCCTCATTCTCCTCGGCGTGAACCTCCTCACGTTCGTGCTCTTCTTCGCCGTCAACACGCCCGACGACATGGCGCGGCTCAACCTCGGCGGCCGGCGCGTCACGGCCGAGGCGCTCGAGGCCTGGAAGGCCGCGAAGGGCCTCGACAAGCCGCTCTTCGTGAACGACGCGGCCGAAGGGCTCGCCAAGGTGACCGACACGATCTTCTTCACAAAGAGCGTGCCGCTCCTGATGCTCGACTTCGGCCGCAGCGACGCCGGGCGCGACATCGGCTACGAAATCCGCACCCGCATGGGCCCCTCGCTCGCGCTCGCCGCGCCGACCTTCCTCCTCGGCCTCATCGTGATGACCGCGTGGTCGCTCTTCGTGGTCTTCTTCCGACGCACGAAGGTCGAGGCGGCGGCGGTTGGCTTTTCGGTGCTTCTGATGTCGATCTCCGGGCTCTTCTACATCATCGTCGGGCAGTGGCTCTTCTCGAAGGTGATGCGCCTCGCCCCCGTCTCGGGGTGGACCGACGGCCCCGGCATTGTCGCCTTCCTCGCGCTTCCCGTCGCGATCGCGGTCTTCTCGCGCCTGGGGAGCGACACGCTCCTCTACCGCGCGATGTTCCTCGAGGAGATGAGCCGCGACTACGTGCGCACCGCCCGCGCCAAGGGCCTCACCGAGGGCGAGGTGCTGCGGCGCCACGTGCTGCGCAACGCGCTCCTGCCGATCATCACCTCCTCCGTCGCGGTGATTCCGATGCTCTTCATGGGAAGCCTCATCATGGAGAACTTCTTCGGCATCCCGGGGCTCGGGAGCTATACGCTCGACGCCCTCGGCGCGCAGGACTTCTCGATCGTGCGCACGATGGTCTTTTTGGGCACGCTCGCCTACATCGCAGGCCTTATCCTCACGGACCTGGTCTACGCCTGGGCCGATCCCAGAATCCGCCTCGGCTGAAGACTCTTCCCAGAAGAACCCGACACCCGTTCAGAATCCGACCCATGCTTCCCGTCATCCTCCCCACCGACATCGTCGCCTGGGGGCTGCTCGTACTCCTCGCCCTCGCGGTGCGCCACGTGCGTCGCACGCCCGAGCTCGCGCGCCGCTGGCGGCTCGTCTTCGCGCGTCCGGCGGCCACCGCCTCGGCGGCCGTTCTCGCCGTCTTCCTCTTCACGGCGCTCCTCGACTCGGTCCACTGGCGCGCGGAGCTCCCGCCCGTGCCGGACGCGCCCGCCGGAGCGCCCGCGGCCTATTCGGCCGAGGTGACGTCGCTGCTTGACGCGGTTCTCCTTGACGGCCTCAAGGCCGCCGGGGACGAGCGGAGCTATTCGCGGCCCTTTGCAAGGACGGAATTCGACCGCACGACGGTCGTGAAGGACGGCGTCGCCGTGCGCGACTACCAGCCGCTCCAGCACGCGGGGAAGCTGCCGCCCTGGCGCCTGCGGGCGGTCGAGATCGCGCGCCTCACGCTCCTCGCATGCATTCTCGGCGGCGTCACGGCCTTCCTCACGTGGATCTTCATCGCGCTCGCGCGCGCAAGGCGCCGCAACGTCACCTTTCTCGAGTCCCTCAAGGAGATGAGCAACCGCGACGGGGGCTATCCCTTCCGGCCGGCACTCATCGTCCTCACGCTCTTCTGGCTCGCGGGCGTGTGGCTTGCGCTCGTCTGGCCCAACTGGCACGTGATGGGAACGGACGCCGTCGGCAACGACGTCCTCTATGAGGCGGTGAAGAGCATCCGCACCGCGGTCGTGATCGGCACGCTCGCGACCCTCGCGACGCTGCCCTTCGCACTCACGCTCGGCATCGCCGCGGGGTACTTCCGCGGCTGGGTGGACGACGTGATCCAGTACGTCTACACGACGATCTCCTCGATCCCGAGCGTGCTCCTCATCGCCGCCTCGGTGCTGATGGTGCAGGTCTTCCTCGACAAGAATCCCGAGTGGTACCAGACGAGCCTCGAGCGCGCCGACCTGCGGCTCATGCTCCTCGCGCTCATCATCGGCATGACCGGCTGGGCGACCTTGGCGCGCCTGCTGCGCGCCGAGACGATGAAGCTCTCGACCCTCGACTTCGTCACGGCCGCCAAGGCCCTCGGCGTCAAGCCCTTCACGATCATGCGCCGGCACGTGCTCCCGAACGTTCTGCACGTCGTGCTCATCGTCACCGTGCTCGACTTCTCCGGAATCGTGCTCTATGAGGCGGTGCTCTCCTACGTGGGCGTCGGCGTGGACCCGGCGATGCACTCCTTCGGGACGATGATCAACGCGGCGCGCAGCGAACTCTCGCGCTCCCCGATGGTCTGGTGGAACCTCGCCGCGAGCTTCGTCTTCCTCGTGGCGATCGTGCTCTCGGCGAACCTCTTCGCCTCGGCCGTGCGCGACGCCTTTGATCCGCGCGCGGCGCGGCGCGCCGTCCCCGCGCCCGCTCCGGCAAAGGAGAAGCCGAAGGAGGGGCTATGAACGCATCCGCAGCCGCAGAACCGGTCCTCTCGGTCGAGAGCCTCACGATCGAGCTCCCGCTCGAGGGCGGCGTCCTCACGCCCGTGCGCGGGGTTTCGTTCGACCTCAGGCGCGGCGAAGCGCTCGCCCTCGTCGGCGAATCCGGGTGCGGCAAGAGCATGACCGCGATGGCGCTGATGCGGCTGCTGCCCGAAGACGCCCGCGTCGCGTCGGGCGAGGTGCGGTTGAACGGCCGCGAGCTCCTCTCGCTCACCGAATCCGACATGCGCGCCGTGCGCGGCGCCGGAATCGCGGTGATCTTCCAGGAGCCCGCCACGGCCTTCAATCCCGTCCTCACCGTGGGCGAGCAGATCGTCGAGATGATCCGCACGCACCGCGCGGTATCGGGGGCCGAGGCGCGCAGGCTGGCCCTCGAGTGGCTCGCGCGCACGGGAGTGCCCGAACCCGAGGCGCGCTTTTGCGCCTATCCGCACGAACTCTCCGGGGGCCTCAAGCAGCGCGCGATGATCGCGATGGCGCTCGCGGCCGAACCCGAAGTGGTGGTGGCCGACGAACCCACGACGGCGCTCGACGTCACGGTGCAGGCGCAGGTGCTCGAACTCCTCAAGGAACTCAAGCGCGAGCGCGGCCTCACGCTGCTTCTCATCACGCACGACCTCGCGCTCCTCCCGGGCATGGCCGACCGCGTCGCTCTCATGTATGCGGGCTCGATCGTCGAATCGGCCCCCACGGCGGAGTTCTTGCGCGCGCCCGCGCACCCCTACGCCCGGGCGCTCCTCGACGCGCTCCCGCACGGGGCCGGGGCGCGCCTCACGCCCATCGAAGGCGCTGTTCCCGACCTGACGCGGCCGACGGCGGGCTGCGCCTTTGCGCCCCGCTGCCCGCTCGCCCTCCCGAAGTGCCGGCGGGAGGCGCCCAAGCCCGGCCCCCGACCCGCTGGCGCGGGCGTCGTCGCCTGCTGGCGGAGGGAGGCGCCGTTAGGCGGCGCATCAAAGTCCCAAGTCCGCGCTCCCGCAGGCGACGGGAGCGGGCCGAAGCAGAAGCCCGGGGAGCCCGCGCTCGCCCTCGAGCACGTTTCGGTGCGCACGGCCCCGAAGGGCCTCATGGAGTCCATCCGGGCGCTCTGCGGGCGCAAGACTGGCCGCGTGATTCTCCCCGACCTCACGCTCACGCTCCGGCGCGGCGGCACGCTCGCGCTCGTGGGCGAGTCGGGAAGCGGCAAGACGACGGCGGCCCTCGCTGCGCTCGGGCTGCTCTCCGCGGGGCTCGAGGCGAAGGGCGAAGTGCGCTTCGCGGGCGGACGCGCGCCCGTCGGCGCCGGGCGCTCTGCGGCCTTCCGCCGCGCGGTGCAGATCGTCTTTCAGGATCCCTTTTCGTCGCTCGACCCCCGCATGACCGTGGGCGAGGTGATTGAAGAGGCGCTGCTTGCGCTGCGCCCCGACCTCGACGTCGCGGCGCGGGTGGGGCGCACCGCGGCGCTTCTGCGTGAGACGGGACTCCCCGAAGGGGCGGCGGAGCGGCTCCCGCATGAATTTTCGGGCGGGCAGCGGCAGCGCATTGCGATCGCCCGAGCGCTTGCGGCCGAACCCGAAGTGGTGGTTCTGGATGAACCCACGTCGGCGCTCGACGTCTCGGTGCAGGCGCAGATCCTCAATCTTCTGAAGTCGCTCCAAGCCGCGCGCGGCCTCTCCTACCTCCTCATCACGCACAACTTCGCCGTGGTGGAGTTCATGGCCGACGCCGTCGCGGTGATGCAGGGCGGGCGGATCGTTGAGTCGGGCCCGGCCGCCGACGTTCTCGGGCGGCCGCAGCACCCCTACACGCAGCGGCTCCTCAGGAGCGTGCCGCGGCTCGAGCGCTGAAGATCTGAAGACGGGTCAGGCGCCGAAGAGCGAAGCCGCGCCCGCGGCTGCGGGCGGCGTCAGTCGGAAGTGCTCCCAGGCGCGGTGCGCGGCGACGCGCCCGCGGGGCGTGCGCTGCAGGAACCCCTGCTGGATGAGATAGGGCTCCACGACGTCCTCGAGCGTCTCGCGGTCCTCGCCGATTGCGGCGGCGAGGTTGTCGATGCCCACGGGCCCTCCGGAGAACTTCTCGAGGATCGTGAGGAGGAACTTCCGGTCGATGAAGTCGAGCCCGACGGGATCGACGTCGAGCATGGAAAGCGCCGAGGCGGCGACTTCGCGCGTGATCACGCCGTCGTGCTTCACTTCGGCGAAGTCGCGCACGCGCCGCAGCAGGCGGTTGGCGATGCGGGGCGTGCCGCGGCTGCGGCGCGCGACTTCGGCCGCACCCTCGTGTTCGATCGCGACGCCGAGGAGCCGCGCGGAGCGCTCGACGATCGAGACGAGCTCCTCGGGCGTGTAGAACTGGAGCTGATTGACGATCCCGAAGCGGGCGCGCAGCGGGTTCGTGAGCGACCCCGCGCGGGTGGTGGCGCCGATCAGCGTAAAGGGCGGGAGGTCGAGCTTGATCGACCGGGCCGCGGGGCCTTCGCCGATCATGATGTCGATCTGGTAGTCCTCGAGCGCCGGGTAGAGGATCTCCTCCACGACGGGCGAGAGCCGGTGGATTTCGTCGATGAAGAGGACGTCGTTCTTCTCGAGGTTCGTGAGGATGGCCGCGAGGTCGCCCGGACGCTCGAGCACGGGGCCCGAGGTCTGACGCAGGTTGACGCCCATTTCGGCGGCGACGATGTGCGCGAGCGTGGTCTTCCCGAGCCCCGGGGGACCGAAGAGGAGCAGGTGGTCGAGCGGTTCGCCGCGGCGGCGCGCCGCCTCGATGAAGATCTGCAGCTGCTCGCGCACGGCCTTCTGGCCCACGTAGTCCGCGAGCCGCACCGGACGCAGCGCCCGGTCGATGTTCTCTTCGTTGGGATTGGCGCAGGCGCCTTCAATGATGCGCGGTTCGGACATTTCGGCGGGACTCGTGATGAATGGAAAGTGGGCGGACCCACATGATAAACGCGGCGCCCTGCGGCGGGCGGTACCAGGTTTTCTCAGCGCGCGAGGTGCTTCAAGGCGAGGCGGATGCCCTCGGAGACGCCCGCGTCTTCGGGCACCTGCTTGGCGGCGGCGAGCGCTTCGCGCTCGGAATAGCCGAGCGCAACGAGGGCGGCGACCACGTCGGCGCGGCTGCCCGCAGCCGTGCTCGCGGCGGGCGCGAAGGCGGCTCCGGCGAGCTTCCCCTTGAGTTCGAGAACGAGCCGCTCGGCCGTCTTCTTCCCGATGCCGGGAACGCGCGTGAGGAGCCCCGTTTCGCCCGACTCCACCGCCTGCGCGAGCTGCTCGGTCGTCATCCCCGAGAGGAGCGCGAGCGCGATCTTCGGCCCCACGCCCGAGATGCGGATCAGGGCGCGGAAGGCCGTCTGCTCCGCGCGGGTCGCGAACCCGTAGAGGAGATGCGCGTCCTCGCGCACGACGAGGTGCGTCCAGAGCGTCACCGCGCCCCCTTCGGCGGGCAGATTGCAGAAGGTGGACATCGGCACGTCCACTTCGTAGCCCACGCCCGCGACGTCCACGAGGACCTGTGGCGGATTCTTCTCGACGAGGGTGCCTTTGAGCCGTCCGATCATTTAGTTCTCTCCCTTCTTGTCCACGAGGCGCGTCCAGGCGGCGCGCGCTCCGCGCCCCGAGGCGCCGCGCCGGGCGGTCGCATAGGTGCGCGCGGTGCCGCCCGACTTCTCCAGGGCGCGCAGCTTCATCATGCTCGCCGCGCAGAGTGCGCAGGCGAGC
Source organism: uncultured Sutterella sp. (assembly GCA_905198475.1). Classification (GTDB taxonomy): domain Bacteria; phylum Pseudomonadota; class Gammaproteobacteria; order Burkholderiales; family Burkholderiaceae_F; genus Sutterella. The sequence continues at coordinate 30,112 of CAJKCQ010000008.1, forward strand.
GCGTCAGCTTCGTCGGTGCGGGGCGTTTGGTCGAGCCCGAGGAGCCGCACGACCATCGTCTGCACCATCTCCTTGTCGGCGCGCCCCGATCCCGTCACGGACTGCTTGATTTCGCTCGGCGTGAACTCCTCGACGGCGAGGCCCGCAAGGTCGGCCGCGCAGAGGGCCGCCCCGCGCGCCTCGCCGAGCAGAAGCGTGCTCTGCGGGTTGACGTTCACGAAGACCCGTTCGCAGGCGGCGGCCGTGGGCGCATGCTCGGCGATCACGCGGGCGAGCTCGCGGGCGATGTGCCCGAGGCGCGCCGACACCTCGCCCTTGGGCGGGTCGATCACGCCCGAGGCGACGCGCCGGCAGCGGCCGCCTTCGACCTCCAGAACGCCCCAGCCGGTGTGGTTGAGGCCCGGGTCGATCCCGAGGATGCGCACCATCTGAGGCGCGCTCAGCGGGGCATGCCGGGGAAGCCCCCGCCCATGCCGGGGAAGCCGCCCCCGAGGCCCGGAATCTTGGAGCCGAGGCCGCCCATCATGCGCATCATCTTGGCGAGGCCGCCCTTCTTCATGCGCTTCATCATCTCCTGGGTCTGCTCGAACTGCTTCAGAAGGCGGTTCACCTCCTGCACGGGCACGCCCGCACCGGCGGCGATGCGCTTCTTGCGGCTCGCCTTGATGAGGTCGGGCTTCCTGCGCTCCTGCGGCGTCATCGAGTCGATGATGCCCATGGTGCGCCGCAGGCTCTTCTGCACGTCCTCGTCCTTCACCTTGCCCGCGGCCTCCTGGAACTGCGCGGGGAGCTTCTCCATGAGCGAGGAGAAGCTGCCGAAGCTGCCGACCTGCGCCAACTGTGCACGGAAGTCCGAGAGGTCGAACTTGTCGCCCGTGGCGAGCTTCTTGGCGAGCTTCTCGGCTTCGGCGACGTTGATCGACTTCGTCACGTCCTTCACGAGGCCGACGATGTCGCCCATGCCGAGGATGCGCGAGGCCATCGCCTCGGGATCGAAGGGCTCGAACCCGGTGAGCTTTTCGGCCGTGCCGATGAACTTGATGGGCTTGCCCGTGACGTGGCGCACGGAGAGCGCCGCGCCGCCGCGGCTGTCGCCGTCGGCCTTGGTGAGGACGATGCCGGTGAGCGGGAGGCGCTCATTGAAGGCGCGGGCCGTGTTGACCGCGTCCTGACCGAGCATCGCGTCGATCACGAAGAGCGTTTCGGCGGGCTTGAGGAAGGCGTTGAGTTCCGCAACCTCCTTCATCATCGCCTCGTCGATCGCGAGGCGGCCCGCCGTATCGACGATGAGCACGTCGTAGAAGCGCCGGCGCGCCTCGGCGACCGCCCGCGAGGCGATGTCGAGGGGCTTCTCGCCCGTCGCGCTCGGGAACCAGTCGGCGCCCGCCTGTTCGGTGACGGCCTTGAGCTGTTCGATGGCGGCCGGGCGGTACACGTCGCACGAGACCGTGAGGACCTTCTTCTTCTGGTCGTGCACGAGCCAGCGCGCGAGCTTGCCCGCGGTCGTGGTCTTGCCCGCGCCCTGCAGGCCCGCGAGAAGAATCACCGCCGGGGGCTGGACGCGGAAGTTGAGCTCGCGCTCGCTCTGCGGGAGGTCCCCGCCGATGATCGCCGTGAGCTCGCGCTGCACGACGCCCACGAGCGCCTGGCCGGGGTTGAGGTCGCCCACGACCTCCTCGCCCATCGCCTTTTCCTTGATGCGCGCGAGCACCTCCTTCACGACGGGCAGCGCCACGTCGGCCTCGAGGAGCGCGAGGCGCACTTCGCGCAGCATCTCCTTGGTGTTGGCTTCGGTGAGGCGCGCCTGGCCGCGCATGGTCTTGACGATCTTGGAAAGCCGCTGGCTGAGTGAATCGAGCATGTGTCTGGACGCTGATGATGAGGTTCGGGCCGCCCGGGGCGCCTGAGAGCGCGCTCCCGGAAGGGCGGCCTGCAAAAGGAATTCCTTCGGCCTCCCGGTCTGGGGGCCGCGCAGTCGAAGAGAAGGTCGTGCCGGGCGGCCGTGCCGGGCGCGCATTCCGAGAATGCGCGGCGGGGAGGCGAATCCATCATTTTAAAAGAGCACCGCGGGGTTTTGGACGCGCTTGAGCGCCCTTCCCGCCGGGCGCGCCCCGAGGTCTTTCAGCGCGCTCTAAGGCGCGGCCGTAGAATGAAGCAGCCGCCCTCCGGATCTCCGGGGAGGCCCCGCGCGCCCCCGCCGGGCGCGGGACTTCTTTGGAGGACGGAGGACCCGAAAACATTCCAACGGACGGCGAAGCGCACGCGCGCACGACCTCCCTCAAGCCCATCTGCGACCCGCAACGGATCAACTCATGTCAGTGCTTCTCATCTCAACCGGTTTCGCCGCGATCCTTTATCTGCTCGCCGGCATCGCCATTCTGAGCGCGATGAAGAAGGGCGCGGACGCGAAGGCCTCGAGCCTGCTGCGTTGGCCCGTCGTGCTCGGCCTCGTGCTGCACGGGTGGGCGATCCAGGGCGAGATGTTCCAACCCGAGGCCGTGCACTTCGGCTTCGGCTACGCCGTCTCGGTGATGTTCTTCCTCGCGGTGCTCGTCCTGCTCATCGAATCCTGGGTGCACCGCCTGCACGCGCAGTTCGGCATCATCCTCATCGCGGCGGCCTTCGGCGCGGTCTTCCCGGTGATCTTCCCCGGCACGGCGCTCCCGGCGGCGGACTGGACGGCGCTCTTCCGCTGGCACCTCCTCACCGCCCTCGGCGCCTACAGCTTCATGACGATCGCCCTCGTGCACGCGGTCCTCATGTCGATGCAGAACCGCCACCTCAAGTCGCCCGGCGTCGGCAACGGCTTCCTCGACTCGCTCCCCGGCCTCGTCGTGATGGAGCGCATCTTCTTCCGCATCGTCGCCTGCGGGTTCGCGCTCCTCACGGCCGTGCTCGTGATGGGCGCCTGCGTGACGAAGGACACCCACGGGGTCTACTTCCTCTTCGACCACAAGATGACCCTCACGTGGATTTCGTGGATCGTCTTCGGGGTGCTCCTCCTCGGCCGCGTCTTCGCCGGCTGGCGCGCCCGCACGGCGCTGCGCCTCTTCTGGGCGGGCTTCATCGTCTTCGTGGTCGCCTACTTCGGCTACAGCTTCATTCTGGAAGTCTTGCGCTGACCGTTCTGAGGGACGCCATTCATGAGCCGCATCCTCTTCTTTCTCGGCATCTTCCTCATCATCGGCATCGCCTGGGCGGTGACGCGCCGCCGCCAGGCGCTCTCGATCAAGGAGCGCGATGAGCTCGATGAGCTGCGCCGCAACGAGCGCGTGCGCAAGAAGGCCGCCGCGCAGATCGGCGAGCCGATGGAGCGCTGCGAGGAGTGCGGGGTCTTCTTCCCACGCCGCGACGCCGTACGCCGCGGCGCCCGCGTCTATTGCTCGGCGCGCTGCCGCGACGCGGCCGAAAAGCGCGGCGAATGACCTCCGGCGCCGCGCCCTCCGGGTGGTTCGCGGGGGTGACGCACCGCCCGAGCCCCCACGTGGACGACCGCCCGGCGGGCGAAGCCGTCACGGTCGCGGTTGTGCACTACATTTCGCTTCCCGCGGGCCGCTTCGGCGGCGATGAGGTGGACCGCCTCTTCATGGGGACGCTTGGGGATTCGCTCCCGGGCTGGGAATCCCTCGCGGGCCTGCGGGTCTCGAGCCACTTCTTCATCCGCCGCACGGGCGAGACCATCCAGTACGCCGACGTCTTCCGCCGCGCCTGGCACGCGGGGCTCTCGAACTTCCGGGGGCGCAACGCCGTGAACGACTTCTCGGTCGGCATCGAGCTCGAAGGCTGGGGCGAGGGGCCCTTCGAAGACGCGCAGTATGCGGCGCTCGAAGCGCTTCTCCACCGCCTCAAGGCGCTCCTGCCGCTGCAGTACGTCACCGGCCACGAGACGATCGCTCCGGGGCGAAAGGCCGATCCCGGCCCCTTCTTCGACTGGGAGCGGCTCGAGCGGGGGCTGCCCGCGGGCGTCGCGGCGGCGCATGCGGCTGAGGACTGCGACCGCGTGATGCTCGCGCGGCGCGCGGCCGAGCTCGCCCGCTGAAGGTCTGTCAAAGGTCCGGTTCTGCCTACGCGCCCTTTGGCATAATGGGCGCACTTTCCATTCCACCAGACAAAACGGCTAGGCTCATGCTCGCAACGGCTCTTCAATACGTGCTCGGCATCCTCTTCGGCTTTTTCGGCGCAGTGCTGCTGCTGCGGGCCTGGCTCTACTACTGGGCGCTTTCGCCGCGCCATCCGCTCTGCGAGCTCACGGCGCGCATCACCGACTGGATGGTCGCGCCGATTTCGAAGGTGCTGCGCCGTCGCCGCGGCATCGACTGGGCGTCGCTCGCCGCAGCGCTCTTCACGGCCTTCGTCGCCGTGCTCGTGCACCGCACCGTGGGGCAGCTCCCCGCGACGCCCGTGGGGCTCCTGATCGCGCCCTTCGCGATGCTGCTGCGCTGGGCGCTCGAGATGATCTCCTGGGGCGCCATCATCTGGGCGGTGATGAGCTGGATGAACCGCGGCCACCCGATGACCTACACGCTCGCGATGCTGATCGACCCGTTCCTGCGGCCCATCCGCCGGTTCCTGCCGACCTTCCGCGGGATCGACTTCTCGCCCCTCGTGCTGATCGTCATCACGAACGTGCTCCTGATGTTCGTGGTGCCGCTCTCGCGCGGCTTCATCGTTCTTTGAGCCCTCAGAAGGGCGCCGCCCCCCACATGCCTTCGTAGTCCCGCCTCGCGCGCTCGAGCGTGAGGGGGTAGTCCTGTGCGTTCGGGCCCGCCACCTTCGCCGCCGCCGTGACGGCGCCGAGGCGCGCCGCCTCGAGGAACCCGAGCCCGCGGTCGAGCCCGAAGAGCAATCCCCCGCGCATCGCGTCGCCCGCGCCCACGGCGCTCTGCGCGCGCACCCGCAGGGGGGCGATGAAGTGCGGCTTCGCTTCCCCCGGCAGGTGGAGGTCCGCCCCGCGCCCGCCGTGGGTCTGGAGCGCCACCTTGCCGCGCTGCGCCGCCCCTGCGGCGTCGATTCCGGTGCGCTGAGCGAAGGCCTCCGCCTCATAGTCCGAGTAGGCGATGCCGAAGGCGCCCTCGAGGAGCATCGTGAGCTCATCGGGCGAAAAGAGCGGCAGCTCCTGCCCGACGTCGAAGAGATAGGGCACGCCCCGCGCCGTGCATTCGCGTGCGGCGTTGAGGGTCGTTTCGCGCCCGCCAGGCGCGAGCACGGCCCAGGAGGGTCGAAGCGCGCGATGGTCGGCGCCGCGCGGCCAGGGGACCTCGCGGGAGCGGTCCATCGCGCCCGGATGGAAGGCCGCGAGCTGCGCGCCCGCGGCGTCCGTGAAGATCACGCACTGCGCGGTGAAGGCGTCTTCGAGCCGTCCGATGCCGGCCGTGGAGATGCCGAGGGCTTCAAAGCGCTCGAGGTACGCCCCGCCGTCCGCGCCCACCGCGCCCCAGAGGACGGGGTCGCCGCCCAAGCGCCTCACGGCGACGGCGATGTTGGCGCCGCACCCGCCGAAGTCGCGGCGCATGCCGCGGGTGAGGAAGGTCGTGTTGAGGTGCGAGAGGTCGCTCCCCGCGAGGCGCTCCTCAAAGCGTCCCTCGTGCGTGAAGACCGTGTCGTAGGCGACTGCGCCCGTGATGAGGACCGTCATCAGCGGCCTTCGTCCGCCGCCACCGGACGCACGGAGGCTTCCGAAGCGTCGTGCGGGAGCGTCGTCTTGAAGCGGACCTCGGCCTTGACGGACGCGCCGGCGGGGAGCACCGCGGGCTTCTGCGGGAAGCCGTACTGGGCGGGTTCGAGCACGCTCGTCACGAGCACTTCGCCCGCCGGATCGAGGAGCTTCACCTCAAGCACGGGGAGTGCCTGCGGGTGCGCCGAGGCGTTCACGATCGTCGCGTGGAGCACCGGACGGCGGAACCCGAGCTCCGGGTCCTCGTCGAGCGTGCCGCTCGTGCGGAAGGCCGAGACGTCGCGCCACACGAAGCCCGGGCAGGGGACCTTGGCGCAGACGTTCTCGTAGACGGGCCGTAGGAAGGGCGCCTGAGCGAGCACGAACTCATGCATCATCAGGAAGGCGCTCGCGCAGGCTGCGGCCGTACAGACGAGAAGGACGAGGAGGAGGAGAAAGGCCTTCACGGGCGAGCGCTTCGGGACGTAGAGCGCCGCGCGCGGGTCAGCGGAGAATTCCGCCGTGGGCCGGGCGTGCGCAGCCGACGGCATCGGCGGCACGTCTTCGGGCTCGGCCGCGCGGGCCTCGGCCGTGAGGCGGTCGAGCTCGGCGTCGGGCACCGTCAGGCGCTCGGCCTTGGCGGCCTCAAAGACGCGCCCGCATCCGCCGCAGCGGTACTGCGGCTCGTTCGCGGTCTTCTCGTCAAGGCGCCAGAGCGCGCCGCAGCCGGGACACTTGATGATCGTCGCCATGTGAAGGCTCCTTCTCCAGGATTGAATCGTCGGACCTTATTCGCGGGTACCCGCAAGGCACACCCACCCCTCTTCGGCGCGCCAGAGTTTCAGGGGCAGCGTCGGATCGGCCGCGCGGTACGCGGCGATCACCTCGTCGGCCTGACGCTCGAGGATGCCCGAAAGAACGAGGCTGCCCTTCGGAGCGACGTGGCCGAGGAGTGCCGGGGCGAGGAGCTTCAGAGGGTTGGCGAGGATGTTGGCGACCACGACGGGGAAGCGCTCCTCGGGCGTCGCCGAGGGAAGATGGAAGTCGGCTTCGACGCCGTTTTCCTGAGCGTTCCAACGCGCGGCCTCAACGGCCTGCGGGTCGATGTCCACGCCGCTCACGCGCCCGGCCCCGAGCTTCTTCGCGCCGATCGCGAGGATGCCCGTGCCGCAGCCGTAGTCGAGGACCGCTTCGCCGCCCCGGAGGTTGTCGTCGAGCCAGTTGAGGCAGAGCCGCGTCGTCGGATGCGAGCCCGTGCCGAAGGCGACGCCCGGATCAAGGCGCACGACGAGCGCGTCCTTCTCGGGCGGTTCGCTCCAGGACGGAACGATCCAGAGATGGGGCGAGACGTGGGCGGGCTGGAACTGCGCCTGGGTGATACGCACCCAGTCCTGATCTTCGACGTCGCTCGACTCGATGAGTTCAGGTACGTCGCACTTCACGTCGCGGCAGGCCGTTTCAAGCGCGGCCTTGAAGTCGAACCCGTCCTCGGTGAGGACCGAAATGATCGAGCGCGGCCAGGCCTGGGTCTCGGGTTCGAGCCCCGGTTCGCCGAAGAGCGGCTGCTCGTCGGTGCTGTCGGCGTCGGCGTCTTCGAGAGACGCGGAAAGCGCGCCCGCGTCGAGAAGAAGGTCGGAGAGCTCTTCGGCCGAGCGCTGGTCGGCGAGGATCTTGTATTCACGCATGGGTCATGCCTCAGGGAGGCGGCGCAGCACAAACGACGGGCGTGCGGCCCCTCCGGGAGAAAAAACAAAAAAAGAGAAGCGGAAACCTCTTCGGGGCCTCCGCTTCTTTGGGATTCTAAGGAAGGATGCGCACGGGCGTCAGCTCACGCCCGCGTCGCTGCGCTTCCTCAGCTTTTCTTCGAGATAGTGGATGCTCGTGCCGCCGCGCGCGAACCGCTCGTCGGAGAGGAGCAGCCGGTGCAGCTTCACGTTTGTCTTGATCCCCTCGCAGGCGAACTCCGAGAGCGCCACGCGCATGCGGGCGATCGCCTGTTCGCGGGAGTCACCGTAGGCGATGAGCTTGCCGATCATGCTGTCGTAGTAGGGCGGCACGGTGTAGCCCGCGAAGACGTGGGTGTCGATGCGGATGCCCGGGCCCCCGGGGAGGTGCCAGGCCGTCACCTTGCCCGGGCAGGGCGTGAAGTTGAACGGGTCCTCCGCGTTGATGCGGCACTCGATCGCGTGCCCGCGGAACTCGAGGTCGCGCTGCTTGTAGCGCAGCCGCTCGCCCGCGGCGATGCGGATCTGCTCGCAGACGATGTCCACGCCCGAGATGAGCTCGGAGACGGGGTGCTCGACTTGCACGCGGGTGTTCATCTCGATGAAGTAGAACTCGCCGTTCTCGTAAAGGAACTCGAACGTGCCCGCCCCGCGGTAGCCAATCCGGCGGCACGCCTCGACGCAGCGGCTCCCGAGCCGCTCGATCGCGCGGCGGGGAATGCCGGGCGCGGGCGCCTCTTCGAGGACCTTCTGGTTGCGGCGCTGCATCGAGCAGTCGCGCTCGCCGAGGTACACCGCGTTCTGGAAGTTGTCCGAGAGCACCTGGATTTCAATGTGCCGCGGGTTCTCGAGGAACTTCTCCATGTAGACGGTCGGGTTGCCGAAGGCGACTCGCGCCTCCTCGCGGGTCATTGAGACCGAGGTGAGGAGCGCGGCTTCGGTGCGCACGACGCGCATGCCGCGGCCGCCGCCGCCGCCCGAGGCCTTGATGATGATCGGGTAGCCGATCTGGCGGGCGATCTTCACGATCTCCTCGGGCTCTTCGGGGAGCGCCCCTTCGGAGCCCGGAACGCAGGGCACGCCCGCGTCGCGCATGGCCTTCTTCGCGCTCACCTTGTCGCCCATCAGGCGGATCGTCTCCGCGCGCGGGCCGATGAAGGCGAAGCCGGAGCGCTCCACCTGCTCGGCGAAGTCGGCGTTTTCAGAGAGGAACCCGTAGCCGGGGTGAATCGCCTCGGCGTCGGTCACCTCCGCCGCGGAGATGATCGCGGGGATGTTGAGGTAGGAGAGCGACGAGGCCGCCGGTCCGATGCACACGCTCTCGTCGGCGAGACGCACGTACTTCGCGTCCGCGTCGGCCGTCGAATGCACGGCCACGGTCTTGATGCCCATCTCGCGGCAGGCGCGCTGGATGCGCAGCGCGATTTCGCCGCGGTTGGCGATGAGTACTTTTCCAAACATGAGGCTCTGCCGGGGGAGTCTTTATTCGAGGATGACGAGCGGCTGGCCGTATTCGACGGGCTGGCCGTTCTCGGCGGCGAAGGCCTTGACGACGCCGTCCTTGTCGGCTTCGACTTCATTCAGAAGCTTCATGGCTTCGATGATGCCGATCACCTGGCCCTTCTTCACCTGGTCGCCCACTTCGATGAAGGGCGCCGCGCCGGGCGAGGGCGCGCGGTAGAAGGTGCCGACCATCGGGCTCGTGATCGAGAGCGAGGCGGGCGCGGGGGCGGGCGCCGGAGCGGCAGCGGGGGCTGCGGCCGGAGCGGCCTGCACGACCGGGGCCGCGGCGGGCTGCGGCGCGATGGCGATCGTGTTCTGCACGGGCTGCGCGGGGGTGTTCGTGCGGTTGACGATGCGCACGCGGTCTTCGCCTTCGGTGATTTCCAGTTCGGCCACGCCGCTTTCGCTCACGAGGTCAATCAGTGTCTTGAGTTTACGCAGATCCATGTTTTTGATCGATTGGGTTGCTTATGGGACGTGCCGGCGGCCGACGGAAGGCGTCACGGCGTGCCGTTGCCGCTCCTTCACGGAAGCTCGACGGGCCGGAGTTCAACGGGCCGCGCGGTGCGTCGGGGAACGACGAAGGGCCGCAAAACGCGGCCAAATCGCCCCAACGGGGACACATCGGAGGACAAGTCAGCGCAATTCTCAACCGCCCGGGGCCCCTTGTCAAAGGTTTTTTCCCGCCCTTCGGGCGCGTTCTTCGGCGAAATTGCACGGAAACGAACGGAAAATCGAGGTTTTCACGCCGACCTCACCATTTTGGTCCCCTCAGTCTATTGACGGGGCTCCGCTTCGGGATGCCCTCTATGGGCTAATCCTTCATTCCGGACGGATGAAGGGCGGCGAATTCGAGGAGCTCCGAGAGGCCCGCCGCATCCAGGGCGCCCGCGGCTTCGAGCGGGTGCTGCCATTCGTCGGGGCGTGCGGCGGCGGGGAGCGCCCAATGGGGCGCGACGACGCGGATGAGGACGGGCTCGTCCGCTGACGAGCTCGCGAGCGTGGCGGTGAGCGCGCCGCGCTTGGCGGCCGCGCGCGCGAAGGCTGTGGGGTAGGCGCCGTCGAAGGGATCGGCCGGGAGCCCGGCATTGAGGAGCGCGATCGCCGCCTCCTTCTCCGACTCCGCGCGCAGGGCGAGCTCCACGACGGAATCCTCCGTTGCGCACCCCGAGAGAACGACTCCCGTGAGGCACAGGTCAAGCCCGCGGGCGCGCCGCATGAAGGCGAGCGCCGCACGGCGCTTTTCGCGGAGCGTGCGCGCGTGCGCCTCGGGCGCGAAGAGCGCGTACCAGCGGCGGATCTCGCGCGCGACCGCGCCCTCCGGGGGATTTGCGCCCGTCTCGCGCCGGGCGGTCTCGAAGGCCGAGCGCCAGGTGTGGGATTCGCCGGCGATGAGCTTCGCGGCGATCGCGGCGGCGCGCGTCTCCGTACGGGTTTCCTGCGGCATGAGCCTTCTCCAGTTGCGTTTCGGGGGGAACTTCCCGGGGCCTTGGGACCCGGAGAAGTGTATCCGTCTCTGTGAGGGGCGCATCGCGAGGGCGGCGGATGGGCGAAAATTCGCCTCACCGACAAAGAACACCAGCGAGAGGCATTCAACATGCACATCCACATCCTCGGCATCTGCGGAACCTTCATGGGCGGCGTCGCCCAGATCGCCCGCGCCGCGGGCCACCGCGTCACCGGGTGCGACCAGAACGTCTATCCGCCGATGAGCGAGGCGCTCGCGCAGAACGGCATCGAGATCACGCAGGGCTACGACCCGGGGCAGCTCGTGCTCTCGCCCGACCTCTGGGTGATCGGAAACGCCATTTCGCGCGGCAACCCGCTGCTCGAGGCGATCCTCAACGCGGGACTGCCCTACACGAGCGGCCCGCAGTGGATGAGCGAGCAGATCCTGCAGGGCCGCACGGTGCTCGCCGTGGCCGGCACCCACGGCAAGACCACGACCACGTCGATGCTCACCTGGATCCTGCGCGAGGCGGGCCTCAGCCCGGGGTACCTGATCGGGGGACTGCCGTGCTGGGGCGAGAAGTCCGCCGAATTGGGCGACCCCGCCGGTCCCTTCGTGATCGAGGCGGACGAATACGACACGGCCTTCTTCGACAAGCGCAGCAAGTTCGTGCACTACCGCCCGCGGATCGCCGTTCTAAACAACCTCGAATACGACCACGCGGACATCTTCCCCAACCTCGAGGCGATCGAAACGCAGTTCCACCACCTCGTGCGCACGATGCCCGGTGAAGGCGTCGTGATCGCGAACGCGAAGAGCCCGGCGCTCGAGCGCGTCCTTGCGCGCGGGTGCTGGTCGCGGCTCGAGCGCTTCGACGCCGACTTCGGCACCGCGGCCGGATGGTCGCTCTCCGAGGGCGGCGAAGCCGCCTTCGAGGGGCGCGTCGTCGGCCGCATCGAGGTCGCGATGCCCGGGCGCTACAACGAACTCAACGCGCTCGCCGCCGTCGCCGCCGCCCATGCTGCGGGCGTGTCGCCCGTCGAGGCGATCGCCGCCCTGAAGCGCTTCCCGGGCGTTCACCGCCGGCAGGAGGTGAAGGGCGAAGCCTACGGCTGCGTCGTGATCGACGACTTCGCGCACCACCCGACGGCGATCCGCGAGACGATCGCGGGCGTGCGCGCGAAGTACCGCGGCAGGCGCCTGGTGGCCGTCCTTGAGCCGCGTAGCAACACGATGAAGTTGGGGACCATGAAGGATCAGCTCGCAGGGGCGCTCGCCGGCGCCGACGAGGTCTGCTGCTACGCGGGCCGCGGCGTCGCCTGGTCGCCCGAGGCGGCTCTCGAGCCCCTCGGCGCCCGCGCCTGGGTGACGCACGACTTCGACGCCCTCGTCGAGCAGGTCGTGGCCGACGCCAAGCCCGGCGACGTCATCCTCTGCATGAGCAACGGCGGCTTCGGCGGCATCCACGGCAAGCTCCTCGCGGGGCTCTCCGAAAAGGCCGCCCGCGTCGGGGGCTTCGAGAGCGAAAGGGACTGATATGACGGCGCCCTTCACGGTGGTCTACCTCCACGGGTTCCTCTCGTCGCCGGCCTCGGCGAAGGGGCGGGAGCTCCGGGCCGCGGCCGAGGCCGCCGGACGGAGGTTCGAGGCTCCAGACCTCAATCTGCCGCCGCGAGAAGTCGAGGCGCTTCTCGAAGGCCTCTTCGGGAAGCTCACGCCCGACGCCCGCCGGCGCACGCTCGTCACGGGCTCGAGCCTCGGCGGGTTCTGGGCGCTGCGCGCCGCGCGCCGCTTCGGACTTCCCGCTGCGGTGGTGAACCCCTGCCTCGAGCCCTGGCGGTTCGTCCCCGCACACACGGGGCCGCAGCGGATCTACGGAACCGACCGGTGGATCGAGGTGCTTGCCGGGTTCGCCGACGACTTCCGGGCGCTCGCCCGGGAGACGCCGCCCGCACCCCGCGACCCCGCCGACCTGCTCGTACTCCTCTCGACCGCCGACGAGGTGCTCGACTGGCGCGAGGCCGCGCAGGCGCTCGCCGCCTCGCCGCGGATCCTCTCCGTGGGCGACGACCACCGCATGAAGCGCTTCGCCCGGTATCTCCCCGCCGTCGCCGCTTTCTTCGCGCGGCGCGCGGCCGTGCGTGGCTGAGAATCCGCCCGGGAGGGCCCGGCTGCCGCGCGCGGATCGGGCAAAATATCGGCCTCGCAGGGGGGGCGCTCCCCCCGTCCCTCAGGACGGCGAAGCGGAAGAAGAAAGCAAGGAACGACCGAACGACATGTACATCTATTTCGAAGAAGACGGCGCCTTCAAGGCGGGCACGGTGCTCTCGCAGGCGGGCAGCGCCTATCAGGTGGAGCTCACGACCGGGCGCAGAACGAAGATCAAGGCGTCCCACGTCTTTTTCTCCTTCGAGTCGCCCTCGGCCGCGGAGCTGATCGCGGCGATTCCCGCGGCGGCCGAGGAGCTCGACCCCGCCTTCCTCTGGGAGGCGGCGCCCGCGGATGAGTTCACCTTCCTCGAGCTCGCGGCGGAGTACTGGGGCGAAGGCGCCTCGCCCGTCGAGAAGGCGGCGCTCCTCACGACACTGCACGCCAACCCCGTCTACTTCTACCGCAAGGGGCGCGGCGCCTACAGAAAGGCCCCGGCCGACATCCTCGCCAAGGCGCTCGAGGCCCTTGAGCGCAAGCGCCGTCAGGAGGAGCAGAAGAAGGCATGGACGAAGGAGATGGTCGAAGGGCGGCTCCCTGAACCGATCGCCCGTCAGGCGCTCATGCTTCTCATCGCCCCCGACCGCAATTCGATCGAATGGAAGGCGTTCTCGGACGCCGCCGCCGAAGCGCGGCTCACGCCCCTGCGGCTCATGCTGCAGCTGGGCGGCATCGCCTCGCCCTGGCGCTGGCACGTGGACAGCTTCTACGCGATGAACTTTCCCCGCGGACGCGGGTTCCCCGACAACCTTCCGAAGCCTCCGGCGAACGACTGGTCTGAGCTTCCGCTCGCCGACGTCGAGGCCTTCTCGATCGACGATTCGGAAACCACCGAAATCGACGACGCGGCGAGCGTCGTGCATCTCGACGGGGGCGTGACGCGCGTGGGCATCCACATCGCCGCGCCCGCGCTCATGATCACGCGCGGCAGCCCCCTGGATGAAGTTGCCAAGACCCGCATGAGCACGGTCTATGCGCCGGGGCTCAAGACGACGATGCTCCCCGAGGACTGGATCAAGGCGGCCTCGCTCGACGAAGGCGTCACCGTGCCCTGCCTCTCGCTCTACGCCTGGGTGAAGGACGACACGTACGCGGTTGAGAAGACCGAGACGCGCCTCGAGCGCATCGCCCTCAAGGCGAACCTGCGCTACGACAAGATTGACGCCCTCGTCACCGAGGAGGCGATTCAGGACCAGACGCTCGACATCCCCTTCGCGCACGAGATCTGCTGGCTCTGGCACTTCGCCAAGGTCCTGCAGCACGGCCGCGAGGAGGTGCGGGGCCGCCCCGAGCCCGTCGGCCGCGTGGACTGGTTCTTCGCGCTCGAGGGTGAAGGGGAGAACGCGGTGATCCGCGTGAAGGGCCGCCGCCGCGGCGCGCCCCTGGACCTCCTCGTCGCCGAACTCATGATCTTCGCCAACAGCACCTGGGGCCTCTGGCTCGAGGAGCACGACACTCCGGGGATCTACCGCTCGCAGCGCATGGGGCGCGTGCGCATGAGCACGTCGCCGGGGCCCCACGACGGCCTCGGGGTGCTGCGCTACGCGTGGAGCACGTCGCCGCTGCGCCGCTACGTGGACCTCGTCAACCAGCGCCAGATGATCACGGCGCTGCGCGGCGAGCCCCCCGCCTACGCCCGCAACGACGTGGACCTCTTCACGATCGTGAGCTCGTTTGAGAACATCTACAGCCTCTACGGCGACTTTCAGACGCGCATGGAGCGCTACTGGTCGCTGCGCTGGATCCTCCAGGAGGGCCTCAAGGAGATCGAGGCGATCGTCGTCAAGGGCGACCTCGTGCGCATCGACGGCCTGCCCTTCATGCAGCGCGTGCCGGGGCTGCCCGAAGACCTCGAGCGCGGACGCAAGGTGCGGCTGCGCATCCTCGGCTGCGACCTCGTGGACCTCGTGATGGACGCGCAGCTCATCGGCGTGTTGGACGAATCGCTCTCGCCCGGCGAGGAGTCGGGGCTCGAAGAGGAGCTCGCCGAGGCGGCGGCCGAAGCCGAATCCGAAGACGCCGTGAAGGCCGAGGCGCACGAAGAAGCTCACGAAGCCCCCGCCTCGAGCGCTTCTTGATCTGAGGCCGGTTCCCCCTGCCGGCCGTCCGCCCGGGCCGGCCGGCCTTGTGTTAGCCTCTCGGGCGGTTCTTTCGGGCGCGGTGCGTCGCACCCGGAAGGGCGCCAAGTCACCCCTGAGGAATCCCGTCAACTACCCCGGCCTGAAGGCAGGGGTCTCCTGAGGTATTTTTGATGAGCCGCGAGGACGAAGCGCTTAAGCCCGGCGACGAGGAGGAGAACGCTCCGACGCTCGACTCCGACGAGGCCTCCCGCGCCCTCGCACGCGTTCAGCAGATCCTCGACGAGGACGAGGACCGTGCGCGCGAGCTCGCCAAGGAGCGCGGCGACCAGCACGACGACGCTCGTCCGATCACCCCCGAGGCCGCGCAGGAATTGCGCGACGTCCTGGAGCCCCTGCACCCCGCCGACATCGCCTGGGTGCTCGAGGCGCTGCCGCTCGACGACCGACTTGCCGTCTGGAATCAGGTCAAGAGCGAGTCCGACGGCGACATTCTTCTTGAAGTCAACGAGGGCGTCCGCGAAACCCTGATCGACGCGATGGATCGCGACGAGCTCGTGGACGCCGTCGAGACTCTGGACACCGACCAGATCGCCGATCTGGTGGACGACCTGCCGCCCGACGTGATGGCGGAGGTTCAGGAAGGCCTTTCGCACGAAGAGCGCGTCCAGCTGCGCGCCGCGATGTCCTACCCCGAGGAGTCCGTCGGCGCGCGCATGGACTTCGAGATGATCTCGATCCGCGAGGAGGTGACGGTGGACATGGTGCTCAGGTACCTGCGCCGCTTTAAGACCCTCCCGGACCACATGGACCAGATCTTCGTCGTGGACCGCATGGGGATTCTGAAGGGCACGCTCCCCCTCGTGGAGATGCTCACCAACGATCCGACGAAGCAGGTGCGCCGGATCATGAACACCGAGGCCTTCACGCTCAATCCGCTCGATTCGGCGAGCGACGCGGCGCAGGCGTTCGAACGCTACGACCTCGTGAGCGCGGCGGTGGTGGACGAGGCCGGGCGTCTGGTCGGCCGACTCACCGTCAACGAAGTGGTCGACGTCATTCGTGAAGAGAGCGAGGAGGACGCCTTCGGCGCCGTCGGTCTCGACGACGAACAGGACATGTACGGCGGCGTCTGGGACTCCGCCAAGAGCCGCTGGCTCTGGCTCGGCGTCAACCTCTGCACGGCCTTCTTCGCCTCGCGCGTGATCTCGGCCTTCGACGGCACGATCGAGCGCGTCGTGGCTCTCGCCGCCCTCATGCCGATCGTGGCGGGGATGGCCGGCAACTCCGGCAACCAGACGCTCACGCTTCTCGTGCGCTCGCTCGCCATGGGCCAGGTGACGATGGCGAACACCGTCGACATCTGGAAGAAGGAGATCGGCGTCGCGCTCATCAACGGCCTCATCTGGGGCGTGATCGCGGGCGCGTGCGCCTGGGGGCTCTATTGGAACATGCCCGAGGGGCGGCTGCTCGGCCTCGTGATGGCGCTCGCGATGTTCCTCAACATTCTGCAGGGCGCGGTCGTGGGCCTCGCGGTGCCGTTCATCCTGAAGAAGTTCGGGCGCGATCCGGCAATGGGGGGCTCGGTTCTCCTCACCTTCACGACCGATTCGGGCGGATTCCTGATCTTCCTCGGACTCGCCACGGCCTTCTTCCGCTGATCATTCCGGACGGGCTCCTCTGCAGGAGCTCGCTTTGTTTCCGGGCGGCGTCAAAGGTCCCCGAAGAGGCGCTTCAGGTCGTCGATCGACTTCTTCGCGGCGGGCTTCTCCTCGTCGCTCTCGCGCACGGAGATTTCGCGGACGGTGTAGACGTCCTCGATCTCCTCCTTCCAGTAGACGTGCGGGGCGCTCGAATGGAGGAAGCGCTCGGCGACTTCGGGGCCGACCGACTCGGCGCGCAGCACGCGCTTTGTTTCAAACTCCACGTCGAGGCACCGCCGCGAGCGGTCGTAGCCCGCGGAGGCGATGCCGCCGCGGTGAATGGGTCTGCGCTTCATGTCCGGACTCCTGATCGAAAAGACGCCGCTCCTCCTCGCGCGGGCGGGCGGCCGTCCCAGAATTGTAGGAGGCTCTCCGGGGCCGGAGCGCCGCCCGTCCTGAGCGGCCGCATGACGCTTGCCGTTCCTTTCGTTGCAGAAAAATGCGTGAGCCGCTCCACGAATTCTGTTAACCTCCCGCCAAATGCAGTTCCGGGAGGTCGGGGAAACCCTGATCCTCCCACGACTTCTCCGCTTTCATCGGGCGGCGCATGCGCCGGACCGGTTTGTTTCGCTTTGTAGACGAACCAGCGTTCAGTCGTGAGCTTCGCCGCCCCCGCTCACAGAACAAGACGAAAGGAGAAGGAGCGGACGCCCGAGCCTCAGGGCGCCCCACCCGGGAGCCGTACGGATCCCGGAGGGCGCTTCATTCAGAAGGGTCGCCCGTCCGCACGCCCGGCGCAGCCGGGCGCACGCCGAAGAACTCCGCGCAGCGGTCCCTCGAAGCGCCGGCGTGCGGGAGTCCTCCGGCGTGCGCCGCGCACGGACGTCCCGACCGGCCTCCGGACCGGCGCCTTCCCGCCCCCAGAATCCAATGCAGCACGACGCCCACTCCACCACGCCCCTCGTTCACCGCCTGACGCCCGAGCCTGTCCGCGACGCCTCCTCCCGTCTCGGTTGCTTCTGGCCGACGGGCTTCGCCGCCCTGTGGGCGGTCGCGGCCGCCTTCTGGCTCCATCTTGAAGGCTTCACCGCCGCGCCCGATGCGTTTGCGAACACGCCCGGCGTCGTTGAGTCGAGCGAGGCGGTGGCCGCGGCCGTGGAGGCCGAGGAGGAGAAGGCCGCGGAGCTCGTGAGCGCCTGGGAGAAGAACCACCCGCAGGGCGGGGAGACGCTCGACCCGATCGGCGCTTCGGGCAGCCAGGTGGCTGAGTACATTGCGCGCAGCTACCGCATCTCGCGCGAGGACGCCCGGCAGTACACCGCCTGGGCCGTCGAGATCGGGCAGGGCTTCGACGTCGATCCGCTCCTCATCCTGGCGGTGGCCGCCACCGAATCGAGCTTCGACCCGAAGGCGAAGAGCGGCGCGGGCGCCGAAGGCCTGATGCAGGTGATGACCCGCGTGCACACCGACAAGTTCAAGGCCTTCGGGGGCGAGAAGGCCGCGCTCGAACCCTATCCGAACATGGTCGTGGGGACGTCGATCCTCTCGCGCCTCATCGTCCGCACCGGCAGCGTCGCCAAGGCGCTCAAGTGGTACTACGGCGCGGCGAACGACAAGACGGACGGCGGCTACGCCGCGAAGGTCTTCAAGGAGAGGAGCCGCATGTTGGTCGCCGCGGGCGGCGACGCCTCGGCCGCGGTGCAGCTCTCGCGCCGCAGTCGCACGGGCCCGGACTACTCCGCGGCGCAGGGCCGCGTGAAGACACTCGCCTTCAGCGAGTGGGCGGCCTTGGCCGAAGCGCTCGAGACGCGCCTCTCCACGGCGGGCGCCGTCGTGAGGCTTGATGCTCCCGGGAAGACTGCGCCCGCGGCCTCGATGAAGACCACGGAGGTGGCCGACGTGAAGCGCGCGGCCGCACCGGGCTTGACTGAAGTCCTGTTCGAGTGATTCCCGCCTATTCGCGACGCGGGTAGTCGCCCGCGAGCGTCTCCAACCAGCACGCGGCGGCAAGCCCCGCCGTTTCCGTGCGCAGCACGCGCGCGCCGAGAAGCGTCGGGCGCCAGCCCGCCGCCTCGGCCGCCTCGATCTCCGCGGCGGAGAATCCGCCTTCGGGGCCCACCGCAAAGGCGGCGGACCTGAGACCGGGGCGGATTTCCGCCGGAACGCCGCCCTTCGCGCCCGGCGCGAGGATGAGGCGGACGTCGGCCGCGACGGCCGCAAGACCCGCCGCCAGCGAAGGCGAGGCGGTGATTTCGGGGACGAGGTTGCGGCCGCACTGCTCGGCCGCGGCGCGGGCGATGTCGGTGAGGCGCGCGAGACGCTTTGCGAGCCGCTCGCCCGAGAGGCGGGTGACCGAGCGCTCCGCGGGTACGAACCGCACGGCGGAGACCCCGGTTTCTACGGCCTTCTCAACGATCCAGTCGGTCTTCTCGGGCGAGACGAAGCTCTGCACGAGCGTCATGAAGACGGGGGGTTCGCAGGCGCCCTCGGTCGCCGCGTCGATGTCGACCCAGGTGCGGTCGGCTGAAAAGCCGACCGCGCCCTGCCAGGCCGTGCCCGATCCGTTGAAGAGCTCCACGCGCTCGCCCGCGGAGAGGCGCAGCGCTCGGCCCGCATGGTGCGCGGCCTTGGGCGGGAGTTCAAAGGGGGCGTTCATGCGGAAGGCGTTGGAGGGAAGGTCGATGAAGAAGCGCGGCAGAGACATGGGGCGGCGTCGGGGAGGGAGGTTGATGAGGGCGGGGCCCTCGGCGGGAAATCCCGAATGAGAGCAGGGCGATTGCATGACTTTCAAAAGCTGAGCATCGCTCGGAACCTCTGAAATAT
>CAJKCQ010000009.1 GCA_905198475.1 uncultured Sutterella sp.
CCGTGCCCGAACTCGCCGGCGTGCGCACGCGGCAGCTCGCGCGCATCGCGCGGCGCCGCGACGCGGCCGACGCCGTGGAGGCGGTCCGGCGGGAGTCCGCCGTCGCGGGGCCCGAGCTTGAGCGCCTCCTCGAAGCCGCCCTCGAGGCGCAGACAGCGCCCGACCAGACCGAACGGTTCGAAGCCTTGAGCGCCGAGACGGTTGCGCTCTCGCAGCGCATCTCCGAAGGGATGCACCGGCTCGACGCGGCGCAGGCGGCGCTCGAGCGCCGCATGCGCACGGAGCGGCTCGCCGAAGCCGACGCCGAAGCGCGCGAGGAGGTGATCAGCGCCGCGGCCGACCTTGAGCGCTCCGCGGCGCTGCGCTCGGGCCTCAAGGCGCCGCCCCCCAATGCGGCGCTGCGCGGTGCGTTGAGGCTCTCCGCCAAGCGCCTGCGGAAGGCCTCGGAGGCGGTGCGCAGGACGGTTCTCGCGGCGCTCGACAAGCTCCCGCCCGGGAACGAACTTCCCGTGACGGACGAAAAACTCTCCGAAGAGGTGGCTGCCCTCGGCGAAGCACGCCGCCGCGGCGCATCGAACCCCGAGGAGGCGCTCTCGCCCGAGACGACGCGCCGCATCCTCATCTGGAATTCCAAACGAACGCTTGAAGCGCGCCTCAAGGCCCTTTGGGCTGAGCTCGAGCGCATCGACGCGGCACTCACAGGCGACGCGCCGCAGCTGCGCGCCCCGAGGAGCTTCGGCGCGGCCGCGCTCGCCGCCGACTTTGCGGCCCTGCAGGCGATCGACCGCCGGCATGCGGCCGACACCGAACGGCTCGTCGAACTCGCCTCCCGCTCCGAAACGCTGGAGGAAGAAGCGGACGTGCTCCGCGCGAGCCTCCCGGAAAAGGGCGTCTCCTTCGAGTCGCCCGACGCGGCGCGCCTCGCGCGCGCCTCCGAAGCGTTGGCACAGCACCTCACGGTCCTGCGCGCGCTTCTCGGCGGCCGCCCCAACGCCGACATCATTCCGACCGAAGCGGAGGCTGCCGGGGACGAGAAGGCCGCCCAGGCGCGTCCCCGCATGCTCGAGCGCCTCGCCCTCTGGGACGCGAAGGCGGAGAAAATCGCCGCCGCCGCCCGGGCGCTCGCCGACTTCCGCTCGGTCTTCCTCGCGCCCACGAAGGACCCGCTCTCCGCCCAGAAGCTCGCGATGCTCGAGAAGTCGCTCCGCCACGGGTTCGCGCTCGACGCCGAGGCGCGCTCGGCCCTCGGCGCGGCGGGGGAGGCCGCTGCGCCCCTCGACTTCGACGCGGCGGCGGCCGGGGCGCCTGATGTGCCGGCGGCTCCCGCAACGCCCCCCGTCCCGACCGTCCGGGAGGCGCCGCCCGCGCCCCGGGAGACGCCCCGCGCGGCCGCCTCCGGCGACCGCCGGGAGGACCTCGAGGCGCTGCGGGACATTCTTCCCGTCTGGCGCTCCGACCTCCCGAAGCCCGTGCTCGCGGACCTCGTTCCCTCGGAGGAGGATGCGGCCGCCCGCCACGACCTCGCGGAGCTGCGCGCGCGACTCCTCGAGCGCGCCGAGCGCCGGCGCAGCTTCTCGGCGCGCATCGACGCGATCGAATCGCGGCTCGCCGAAGCGAAGGCGCGGCTCGGGAATCCGCTCTCCGACGCGGCCGAGACGCAGTCCTTCGTCGATGCGCTCCTCGCCGACGCGGAGGGCTTCTCCAAGGAGCTCGCCGCCCTCAGGAACGCAAACGCCCGGCGGGCATGAAGTCGTCGGGCGTTTCAGGGAAGCGCCGGGGCGCTTCGGAGGATGCGGGGGCGGAGCCTCAGAGCGGCAGCCCCCGGTCGTCGTCTTCGGGCCGGGCCGCGGCGGGCTGCGGCCAGAAGTCCACGGGGCAGTCCTTCGCGTGCTCGAAGGTCACCTCCTCCCAGGCGTCGGGCTCGGAGAGGAGCTTTCGCAGGAGCTGGTTGTTGAGGCCGTGGCCGGACTTCTCGGCGACGTAGTGCGCGAGAAGCGGAGCGCCGAGGACGTAGAGGTCGCCCATGGCGTCGAGGATCTTGTGCTTCACGAACTCGCCCTGCTCGCGCAGCCCCCCGGGGTTGAGCACGCGGAACTCGTCCATCACGATCGCGTTGTCGAGCGAGCCGCCTTGAGCGAGCCCGATGCGGCGGAGCATCTCGACGTCCTGCACGAAGCCGAAGGTACGGCAGTGGGAGACGGCCTGTTCGTAGTTCACCTTCGCGAAGTCCACGTCGGCGTACTGGTCGGTCGCGTCGATCGCGGGGTGCCCGAAGGCGATTTTGAAGGAGAGCCGGAACCCTTCATGGGGCTCGAGGCGCGCGAGCTTGTCGCCCTCGCGCACTTCGACGGGCTTGAGAATCCGCACGAAGCGCCGCGGCGCATCCTGCTCGACCAAACCCGCGCTGTGGATGAGGTAGACGAAGGCCGCGCCCGAGCCGTCCATCACCGGAATTTCGGGAGCGTTCACCTCGACGAGGCAGTTGTCCACGCCGAGGCCGCTGAAGGCGCTCATCAGGTGTTCGATGGTCGCGACCGCCGCCCGGCCCACGTTCACCGTGGTCGCCATGCGGGTGTCATTCACGTTGGTGGGCTTCGCCGGAATGTCCACCGCGGGCTCGAGGTCCACGCGGCGGAAGACGATGCCGGTGTCGGCGGGGGCGGGATGCATCACGAGCCGGATCTTGCGGCCGCTGTGAAGCCCGATCCCCACCGCGGCGACCGATTCGCCGAGAGTGCGCTGACGGAACATCTTCTTAGCTGCCGCTCGTGCGCAGATAGGTCGGAATCGCGTAGCCGCCGGCCGAAGGAATCGCGGCGGGTTCGCCCGGATTCTGCGCGGGCGGCTGCTGCGCGGCGTCGCCCGCAGGCTGCTGCTGCGCGCCGCGGCCGATGTCGTTCAGGGTCGGCGCGGAATAGGTCGGAATGTCGGGAGCGGCCGCCGGATTCGTGAAGCCCGCGCCCATGTTGGGCATGCCGGGCTGGCCCGAGCCATCGTCGGGGGAAGCCGGGTCGAACGGGTTGTCGAGGCCCGTCGCCACGACGGTGACGCGCACCTCGTCGCCCATCTCCTCGGAGATAGCCGAGCCGAAGATCACGTTCGCCTGCTTGGCGACGAAGGTGTTGAGCACGCCCATCGCCTCGCGGATCTCCGCGAGGGTGAGGCTTTCGTCGCCCGTGAAGTAGACGAGCATGCCGCGGGCGCCCTGCAGGTTCGCGCCCTCGAGGAGCGGGCAGGCGATCGCCTTTTCGGCCGCCACGCGCGCGCGGTCCGGACCCGCGGCGGTCGCGAGACCGATGATGGCGCTGCCGCGCTCGCTCATGACGGTCTTGAGGTCCTCGAAGTCCACGTTGATCGTGCCCGGCGTGTGGATGATCTCGGCGATGCCGACGCAGGCCTTGTAGAGCACCTCGTTGGAGGTCTCGAAGCACTCCTTCATCGTCGCGTTGGGCGGGCACTCCTCTTCGAGCTTCTCGTTGAGGATGACGATCATCGAGTCCACCTTGCTCTTGAGGTTCTCAATGCCGAGCTCGGCCGTGCGCATGCGGCGCGCGCCCTCGAAACTGAAGGGCTTGGTGACGACCGCCACCGTGAGGATTCCCATCTCCTTGGCGATCTCGGCGATCACGGGCGCGGCGCCCGTGCCCGTGCCGCCGCCCATGCCGGCGGTGATGAAGAGCAGATTGGCGCCGCGGATCGCCTCGGCGACCTGCTCGCGCTTCTCCTGGGCCGCCGCCGCGCCGATCTCCGGACGCGCGCCCGCGCCGAGCCCGGTGCTGCCGAGCTGGATGTTGACGTGCGCCTTCGAGCGCTGCAGCGCCTGATGATCCGTATTGGCAGCGATGAACTCAATGCCCTTGGCGCCGTGCGTGATCATGTGCTCGACGGCGTTGCCGCCGCCGCCGCCCACGCCGATCACCTTGATCACGGTCTTGAGGGGATCAAAATCAGGAAGGACTTCAAAAGGCATCTCTAACCTCAGGAGGAAAAGTCTCGAAATTATCCAATATGTCGGGGGCCCGTGGGGGCGGCGCGCGTCAGTAGTCCCCGATGAAGAAGGTCTTCACGCGTCCGAAGAAACCCGCACCGCGGCGCACGCCGTACGCGCGCTCGTCGCCCTTGGCGCTCTCGGTCAAGGCGCATTTGATGAGCCCGGCGGCCACCACCGCGTCGGGGCGGCCAGTGACGTGCGTCTCGCCCTCGACTTCGCGCGGGATGCCGATGCGCACGCGGCGCCCAAGCACCTCGGCCGCCTCGTCGGTGATGCCGGGGAGCATTGCGCCGCCGCCCGTGAGCACCACGAGCTCGACGTGCTCGAGCGCGCCCGCGTCGGCGAGGAGCTTTCTGTAGATGCCGAAGAACTGCCGTACGCGCGCCGAGAGCGTCTTCACGACGAGCTCGCGCAGGTAGGGACGCGAAACGCCGCCCTTCTGCTCGATCTGCACGACCTCGTGCGGCAGGACCTCCGAGGGGCGGCATTCGCCCACGGCGCACTTGAGCCGCTCGGCGTCGTCGAGCCCGATGCCGAGCACCATCGCGAGGTCGCGCGTGAGGAGCTCCGCCCCCCAGGGACGCACGTCGGTGAACTGCACGCGGTTTTCCGAAAAGACGATGAGTGAGGTGGTTTCGGCGCCGATGTCGATCAGCACCGAGCCGCAGATGCGCTCCGTCTCCGAGAGCGCCGCCATCGCGGCCGCCCAGGGGTGCGGCTCGTAGTTGAGAAGCTCAAGCCCCACGCGCTGGATGCAGCGCTTGAGGTTCTTCGCGGCGAGCGCGGACCCGTAGAGCGCGTGCACGTGGCACTCGAGCTTCGGGCCCATGAGGCTCTTCGGATCGTCGGTGACGACGTCGCCGCACTTGTAGCCCTGCTCGATGAGCTTGATGAGGTCGCGCCACGGAGGAGCGGCGCGCAGTGCCGACTGGCGCGCGTTCTCCGCGACCTGATCGACGTCGACGGTGCGCACCTCGCTGCCGCGCAGCACCGTCTGACCGGTGCAGTTCGCGCTCACGAGCGACCCGCCGCCGATCGAGGCCCAGACGCCGCTGATCTGCAGGTCGGCCGTGTACTGCGCGTCGCGCACGGCCCTCTGAATCGAGGCGACCGCCTCCTGCACGTTCGTGACGCACCCCTTTTCGAGACCCACCGACTCCGCCTGTCCGATGCCGAGGATGCGCAGCGACCCGGGCTCGTTCCCGGGACGCGCGACAAGACAGAGCACCTTGCTCGAACCGGCGTCGAGTGCGGCGAAGACTTCGTTCTCCTTGGTCTGCTTCTGCGGCTTCATAGTGCTGAGAGGGGTGTCTGAGGGGTGTCGGGTGTGTCTGCTTGAGGCGCCGCCCCGGCTGCGGGGACGACGGGGGAGGCCGGAAGGGGCTCCGCCGCGGTCGTCTCGGCCGCATCGGCCGCATCGGCCGCGGCGTCTTCGGCGTCGTCGACGGTTTCCGCGCCCTCGGCCTCGCCCGCCGCGTCCTCCGCCCGTTCGGTCTCGGCCGCACGGGCGACTTCGGCAAGATAGGCGGCGAGGGCCGTCCGGTCAACCTTGCCCGCGGCGATCGCGCGCCGGTAGCGCGCGTCGATCGACGACGGGGGGCCGCCCAGGAGTTCGGCCATCTTCGGATAGGCCGCAACCACCTGCCGCAGGCGCTCCTCGACGGGTGCGCCCGAACTTTCGCGCCCGAGCTCGACCTTCGTCGGCGGAATCGTCGGGCTCTGGAAAGTGAGCGACCAGCTGCCGCGGTCCGAGAGCGTTACGTCGGAGACGAAGACGCCGAGGTCGCGCATCATGCTCGAAAAGCGCCGGTAGCGACGCAGGAGCTCGGGCACCTCGTCGGCCGTGCCCGAGAGGCTCGGCAGATGCGAGGCCTCCACGCCCTCGTCGGGATTGGCCGCGAAGAGCCGCCCCTCGACGCTCACGAGCCGCCCGTCCTCGAACTGCGCGACCGCCTCGTAGACGGTCACCTCAATCACAAGCCGGTCGGGCCAGACGCGGCGCACGACCGCGTACTTCACCCAGGGCACGGTTTCGGCGGCTGCGCGCACCGCGTCGAGGTCGGCGGAGAAATAGGTCGTCCCTTCGAGAAGCGGCTCGACCGCCTCGCGCAGGCGCGCAAGAGGCACCTTCTCCGTGTCGCCCTTCATCTCGAGGCGCTTCAGAGTGAGGTAGTCCTTGCCCGCGGCCGGAACCTGCGTCCACAGAAGGGCCGCGGTCCCTATGAGGACTGCGGCGCACCCGAGGCGCAGCAGAAGGCCCGTGCGCAGGCGCCGGGGGCGGGCGGCGCCCGCCCCCTCCCGTCGGGATTCGTCAAGGGGAATCTGCCGGAGCGCCTCGCCGGGCGCGACCGATTCCGGATGCCGGTCGGACAACGTCGCCTTCCTTCGCGTCAGTCGGTCTCGGCGAGGCCGAGCAGCTTCATGCAGAGCGAGGCGTAGTCGAGGTCCACCGCACGGGCGGCCATCGGCACGAGCGAATGCGGCGTCATGCCGGGCGCGGTGTTGATCTCGAGAAGCACGAAGCTCCCGTCGGGGCGCTGGAGTGCGTCCACGCGCGACCAGCCGCGGCAGCCGAGAACGGCGAAGGCCTTTTCGCAGATCGCGGCGAGGTGCTTCGCGGGCGCCTCGTCGAGCGCCGCCGGGCATTCGTAGCGCACCACGTCGGTGTAGTACTTGTTCTGGAAGTCGTAGCTGCCCTCGGGAGCGATGATCTCGATCACCGGGAGCGCCTTCCCGTCAATAAGCGCGATCGTGAATTCGCGTCCGTGGACGTACTCCTCGACGAGCGCCGTGTCGGCGCCGCCGCGCTGTGCGGCATCGAGAGCCGCGCGCAGGCTCTCAACTGTCACGTCGTCCTTCTGAAGCTTCGTCACGCCGATCGACGAGCCGTCGTGGTCGGGCTTCACGACGAGGCCCGAAGCGCCGTACCGCGCGATCAGGCGCGCGAGCTCCTCGTCGGAGGCGCCGGCGACGACGCGCTCGCCCTCGGGAACGGGCAGCCCCGCGGCGCGCCAGAGGGTCTTCGTGAGCTCCTTGTCCATGGCGACCGCCGAGGCGGTGACGCCCGGGCCCGTGTAGGGAATCCCGAGGCAGTTGAGGAGCCCCTGGACGGAGCCGTCTTCACCCAGCTTCCCGTGAAGCGCGATGAAGGCCGCGTCGAAGCGCCCTTCCTCGAGGAACCCCACGGCGTCGCAGGCCGGGTCCCAGGTCTCGACTTCAAGGCCCTTGGAGCGGAGCGCCTCGACGACGCCGCGGCCCGAAAGAAAGGACACCTCGCGCTCGGCGGAGATGCCGCCCTGGAGGACCACCACGCGCTTCAATTCATTGGCTGCTCTGGTCATTTCTCTTCTCTTCCTACATCCATCATGGGAGGCCGCGCACTTCTCAGACGCGGCCGGCAAGCAGGGGCGCGACGCGCCCGATCGAGCCCGCGCCCATCGTGATCACCACGTCGCCGTCGCGCGCGATGGCGTGCACGGCCTGCGGCACGTCCTCGATCTTCGCGACCACGGGTCCGTGGAAGCCCTGCGCGGCGATCGCGCGGGCGAGGTGCGCGCTGTCGGCGCCCTCGATGGGCGCCTCGCCCGCCGGGTAGACCTCAGCGAGCACAAGTCCGTCCACGTCCTCGAGCACCTTCACGAAGGCGTCGAAGCAGTCGCGGGTGCGCGTGTAGCGGTGCGGCTGGAAGGCGACCACGATGCGCCGCCCGGGGAAGGCCCCGCGCACGGCCGCAAGCGTCGCGGCCATCTCGTGCGGATGGTGGCCGTAGTCGTCGATCAGCGTGAAGCTCCCGGTGATGCGTCCGGAGGCGTCGCGCAGGGGCACTTCGCCCCACTGCGCGAAGCGCCGCCCGACGCCGCGGAATTCAGCAAGCCCGCGCGTGATGTCGGCGTCCTTCACGCCCGCGATCGTCGCGATCGCGATCGCGGCGAGGGCGTTGCGCACGTTGTGCACGCCGGGCAGATTGAGCACGACGGGCAGCGGCGGATGGTCGGGGCGCAGCGCCGTGAAGCGCATGCGGGTGCCTTCGGCCGCCACGTCGATCGCACGCACGTCGGCGTCGGGCGAGAGCCCGTAGCCGATCACGGGCTTCGTCACGCGCGGACGGATCGCGCGCACGTTCTCGTCGTCCACGCAGAGGACGGCAACGCCGTAGAAGGGCAGCCGCTCGAGGAAGTCCACGAAGGCGGACTTCAGGCGCTCGAAGTCGTGCCCGTAGGTGTCCATGTGGTCTTCGTCGATGTTGGTGACCGCGGAGATGACGGGCGTGAGGTTGAGGAACGACGCGTCCGACTCATCGGCTTCGGCGACCAGGAATTCGCCCGTGCCGAGGCGGGCGTTCGCGCCCGCGCTGTTGAGCTTCCCGCCGATCACGAAGGTCGGGTCGAGGCCGCCCGCGGCGAGCAGCGACGCCGTGAGCGACGTGGTCGTGGTCTTGCCGTGGGCGCCCGCGATCGCGATGCCGCGGCGCAGGCGCATCAGTTCGGCGAGCATCACCGCGCGCGGCACCACCGGGATGCCGAGTTCGCGGGCGGCGACCACCTCGGGGTTGTCGGCCTTCACGGCCGAGGAGACGATCACGGCGTCCGCCCCGCGGATGTTCTTCTTGTCGTGCCCGTAGGCGATGCGCGCGCCGAGCTCCTGCAGACGCTCGGTGACGGCCGTGTGCGCGATGTCCGAACCGCTCACGACGTAGCCGAGGTTGAGGAGCACTTCGGCGATGCCGCTCATGCCCGCGCCGCCGATGCCGACGAAATGCAGATGGTTGACCAGAAACTTCACGTCTTCTTCTCTCTCAGTCTTTGCTGTGTTCTTTTCCGCGGCGCGCTACTTCGTGGCGCGCTTCTTTTCATGCTCGACGAGGGTCTCCTCGATCAGGTCGGCGACCTTCACCGCGGCGTCGGGCACCGCGATCGCGCGGGCGGCTTCGGCGACGGCGAGGAGCTTCTCGCGGTCCATGCCCTCGATGAGGGCCGCGGCCTTCTCGGGGGTGAATTCAGGCTGCTCAACGACCCACGCGGCCTTGCGTTCGGCAAGGTAGCGGGCGTTGCCGAGCTGGTGCTTCGTCGTCTTCGCGATGAAGGGGACGAGGACGGCCGCGGCGCCCGCGGCGCAGAGCTCCGAGCAGCTCGTCGCCCCGGAGCGGCAGATCACGAGGTCGCTCTCGCGGTAGCGCGCGGCCATGTCGTCGATGAAGGGCACGACCTCGGCGGCGACGCCCAGCTTCTCGTAGTGCGCACGCACTTCGGCGTCGCGCCCGCGGCCCGTCTGGTGGAGCACCACGGGACGGCGCTCGGCCGGAATGCGGGCGAGCGCCTCGGGGACGACGTCGTTGAGCACCTGGGCGCCCAAGGAGCCCCCGAAGACGAAGAGGCGCAGCGGTCCGAAGCGGCCGGCGAAGCGCTCCGCCGGCGCCGCAATCGCGGCGATTTCAGCGCGCACGGGGTTGCCCGTCGTATGGCCCTTGGCCCCCGCGAAGGTGCGCGCGCCCCCGGCGAAGCCGCAGGCGAGCGCGCTCGTGAAGGGCATGAGCGTGTTGGTGGACATCAGGAGGTCCGCGTCGCAGTTCATGAGCACAATCGGGCGCTTGAGGTTCTGCGCGGCGAAGCCCACGGGCACGGCGACGTACCCGCCCGTCGAGAAGACGAGGTCGGGCTTGATTTTCTTCAGGAGCGCGCGGCTCTCCCAGATCGCCTTGAGCATCTTGAGGCCGCCCTTGACGGCGCCCATCAGGCCCTTGCCGCGCACGCCCTGGAAGTTGAGCGCGTGGAACTCGATCCCCTCGCGGGCGACCAGAGCGCCCTCCATGCCGGTGGTGGTGCCGATCCAGACGATGCGCCAGCCGCGGCGCTTCATCACGCGCGCCACGGCGAGGCCGGGCATGACGTGTCCGCCGGTGCCGGCCGCAACGATGACGAGCGTGCGCCCGCCGGACGCTTGGGTTTTGAGATTCTCAGTCACACCTGACCTCCACGCATCAGAATTTTGTTTTCCCGGTCCACCCGCAGAAGGAGTCCGATCGCGATCATTGAAGAGAGGAGCGCCGAGCCGCCGAAGCTCACGAAGGGGAGCGTGAGGCCTTTGGTCGGCAGCGCCCCGGAGGCGACGCCGACGTTGACCACCACCTGCGCGCCGTACCACAGACCCACGCCCTGCGCGAGAAGCCCCGCGAAGTAGCGCTCGAGCTTGATCGCCTGGCGTCCGATTTCAAACGCGCGGCGGATGAGCCAGTAGAAAAGAAAGAGTACGAGGATAACACCGACGAAGCCGGTCTCCTCGGCGATCACGGCCATGATGAAGTCCGTGTGGGCTTCCGGGAGATAGTTGAGCTTCTCGACGGAGCCGCCCAGTCCCACGCCGAAGATCTCCCCGCGGCCGAAGGCGATGAGCGAGTGCGAGAGCTGGTAGGACTGCCCGAGCACGTACTCCTCCGACCAGGGGTCGAGATAGGCGAAGACGCGCGAGAGGCGCCAGGGCGTCATGTAGATCATCAGGCCGACGAAGGCCACCACGATCGCCGTCACCGAGAGGAAGATCGTGAGCGAAAGCCCGCCGAGGAAGAGCACCCCCATGATCTCCACGACGATCACGGCCGTCGCGCCGAGGTCGGGCTGCTGCATCAGGAGGAAGGCAATCAGCACCATCGGCAGCGCGATCGGCGTAAAGCCCGAAAGGAAGGAGTGCATGTACTCCTGGCGCTTGACGGTGAAGGCGGCGGCGAAGATGAGCGCGCCCACCTTCACGAGCTCCGAGGCCTGGATGGAGAAGCCCCCGAGCAGGATCCAGCGGCGCGCGCCGTTGACGCTCTTGCCCACGTAGGGCAGGAGCACGCACATGAGCGCAAGGATCCCGAGGACGCCGATCACGTTGGACCACCGGAACCAGAAGCTCATCGGCACGCGGTAGACCACCGCGCCCGCAGCGAGGGCAAGCACGATGCTCGCGAGGTGGCGCTTCAGCTCCCCCGTGTCCGCGAACGCGAAGGCGGCGCCCGCGCCGATCGACGAGGTGGCAGAGAAGACCATCACGGTGCCGAAGGCGAGGAGCGCCCCCACGCAGATGAGGGTTTCCGTGTCGAGCCCGGGTGCGGCGGAGCCGCCCCCCGCCCAGTCGTCGCGGGGAATCACGCGGCCCCCTCCGGCTTCCCGGTCTCTTTCGTCCGTCCGGACGCTTCAGGCTCCTCGCGCGCGGCGATCGCTGCGGTCGCGGTCTTGAAGCGGTCGCTGCGCTCGGCGTAGTCGCGGAACATGTCCCAGGACGCGCAGGCGGGCGAGAGGAGGATCTGGTCGCCCGGAGCGCTCGTGCTCCAGAGCCACTCGACCGCGTCCTCGAGCGTCGCGAAGCGCTCCATGGCCATCGCGTCGTCCGCAATCGCCCGGCCGATCGCTTCGGCGTCCCGGCCGATCAGCGCGGCGGCGGCGACGCGGCCCTTGAGCACCTCGGCCAAGGGCGTGAAGTCCTGCCCCTTGCCGTCGCCGCCGAGCAGAATGCGGATGGGCCGGCCCTGAGCGGCGAGCCCCCTGACGGCGGCGGCCACCGCCCCGACGTTCGTGCCCTTGGAGTCGTCGATGAAGTCGCGCCCCGCCACGGTGCGCACAAGCTCGACGCGGTGGGGTTCGCCCCGGTAGGTGCGCAGCACCCCGACGGCGACCAGCCGGTCGATGCCGACGGCGGCCGTGAGCGCGAGCGCGGCGAGCGCGTTCATCGCGTTGTGGCGGCCGCGGATCAGCAGCTCTCCTTCGGGGAGGTAGAGGATCTCCACCTCCATCTCGTCCATCGAGGCGAGCCACAGGCCCTGCGAGGCGTGCGCGGCGAGTTCGAGCCCGAATTCACCCGGGTGCTTCGGGCGCGAGGCGCCGAAGGTGCGCAGGAGCTTCGGGTCTTCCAGATCCTCCGTCGTCATCGCGAGCGCAAGCGCGTCCTCACGGTTTCCGACGCGCACGGTGTCCTTCGAGAAGATCCGCGCCTTGGCGCGGGCGTAGGCCTCCATCGAGCCGTGCCAGTCGATGTGGTCCTCAGTGATGTTGAGGAGCGCCGCGGCGTCGCAGTAGAGCGTGTGCGTCGTGTCGAGCTGGAAACTCGAGAGTTCGAGCACCCAGAGGTCGGGGAGCGTCCCGGCGGCCTCGGCCTTCTCGAGCTCGAGGAGCGCGTTGGGCCCGATGTTGCCCGCCGCGATGGTCGAGCGCCCGGACGCCTCGCCGATCTTCGCCGTGAGGGTCGTGGTGGTGGTCTTGCCGTTCGTGCCGGTCACGCCGATCACGGCGGGCTTGTACCCGCTCGTGCGGCCGAGGTGCGCGAGGTGCTGCGCGAAGAGCTCGATCTCGCCCGCAACGGGGACGTTCTTCGCGCGCGCGTCGCCCGCGAGCGCCGCCGCGGGTCCGTGCCAGGGCGAAATGCCCGGCGACATCACGAGGAGGTCCGTGCCGGGGGGAAGCGCTGCGGGGAGCCCCCCGAGCGTCACCTCGACGGCGGGGTTCTGCGCGCGCCAGTCGTCGAGTCCCGCGACCGCGGCGCGGGTGTCAGCGGCCGCGACCCGCCAGCCGCGGCGCGCGAGATATGCGGCCGAGACGCGCCCCGAGGCGCCCAGACCCGCGACGAAGGCGCGGCGGCCCGCCCCTTCGGCGGCGTTGAGTTCAATGTAGCCCTGATCGGCTTCCTTCAGCATGACTTGGCTCCAGCGCCGGAGGCGCTGCGCACTCCGGCGAAAAAAACTTCTCTTCCTTTGCGGATCAGCGGATCTTGAGGGTCGCGAGGCCGATCAGCACGAGGATGAAGGTGATGATCCAGAAGCGGGTGACGACCTGCGTCTCCTGCCAGCCCTTGAGTTCAAAGTGGTGGTGGATGGGCGCCATCAGGAAGATGCGCTTGCCGTGGGAGAGCCGGAAGTACGTGGTCTGGATCATGACCGAAAGGGTCTCGACGACGAAGACGCCGCCCATCACGGCGAGGACGAGCTCCTGGCGCGTGACGACCGCCATGGTGCCGAGGCACCCGCCCAAGGCGAGCGCGCCCACGTCGCCCATGAAAACCTGCGCGGGGTGGGCGTTGAACCAGAGGAAGGCGAGGCCGGCGCCCGCAAGAGCGCCGGCGATCACAACGAGCTCGCCCGCCCCGGGAATGAAGGGGAAGATCAGATAGGCCGAGAAGTCCGGACGCCCCACGACGTAGGCGAAGACGCCGAGCGCCATGCCGACGAGAACCGTTGGGAGGATGGCGAGGCCGTCGAGGCCGTCCGTGAGGTTCACCGCGTTGCTCGAGCCGACGATCACGACGTAGGTGAAGACGAGGAAGCCGATCAGCCCGAAGGGGAGCGCGACGTCCTTGAAGCACGGGATGAGGAGGTGGATGTTGGGCGAGAGGTCGAGCGGGAAGCGCGCGTCGTACCACTTCGCCACCGCTTCGGCGAAGGTGCCGCCCGGCTCCACCGAGAGCGCGAGCGCGAGGTAGAAGGCCGCGGCGAAGCCGATCACCGACTGCCAGGCGAACTTCTCCTTCGCGCTCATGCCGCGCGGATTGTGGTGCACGACCTTGCGGTAGTCGTCGATCCAGCCGATCGCGCCATAGCCCAGAGTGACGAAGAGCACGACCCAGATGAAGCGGTTCGAGAGGTCCGCCCAGAGCAGCGTCGAGACGGTGATCGCGAAGAGGATGAGGGCGCCGCCCATCGTGGGCGTGCCGTCCTTCACGAGGTGCGTCTTCGGGCCGTTCGTGCGCACGGCCTGCCCGAAGTGGAGTTTTTTGAGTTCGCGGATCATCCAGGGCCCGAAGGCGAAGCCGATCACGAGGGCGGTGAGGCACGCGAGGAGTGCGCGCAGCGTGAGGTAGTTGAAGACCCCGAAGCCCGACCAGCTCGTCGAGAGCGAACGGAAAAGTTCAAGAAGCATGATGGAGTTGACTTCGAATCAATGAAAAAACCGGTGTCCCGACGTCCTTTAGAGCGCCTTGAGCGCCTTCACCACGTCGGCGAAGCCCGACGAATGGCTCGCCTTCACGACGACCACGGCGCCCGCGAGCGGCAGCTCGGCGAGGTGCGCGACGAGCTCGGTGCGCGAGGCGAACCAGCGCCCGGAGGCGCCCTCGGACTTCGCCGCTTCGAAGGCCTCGGCGGCGTGCTTCGCGTGCGCACCCGTGGTCCAGAAGCGCTCGACGCCGGCCGCGGCCGCCGCGCGGCCCACTTCGGCGTGCCAGCGCTCGGACGCGCCGCCCAATTCGGCCATGTCGCCGAAGATGAAGATCCGGGGCGCGGGCTCGGCGGCGAGCATCCGTACCGAGGCGAGCGCGCTGTCGGGATTGCAGTTGTAGGCGTCGTCCACGAGCGTGAAGGTCCCGCGGGCGCTCTCGACCGTGGTGCGCTCGCCGCGGCCGGCGAGCGCACGGAAGCCGGCAAGCGCCGTGAGTGCCTGATCGGGGTCGATCCCGAGCGCGAGCGCGCCCGTGAAGACCGCGAGGGCGTTCCTCGCGTTGTGCGCGCCCGCAATCGAGAGGCGCGTGCGGTGCTCCTCTGCGCAAACGCGCACGAGAAGCTCCCCGTCGGGGAGCAGTTCTCCCACGACGTCGGCCGGAACGTCCTTCGTCATCGACCAGGTGAGGAGGCGCGCGCCGCGCGCCGCGGCGATCGAGCGCCAGACGCGCGTGCCCGGGTCGTCGGCGGGAATCACGGCGCCGCCCCCTTCGGGGAGCGCGGCGATGAGCATGCCGTTCTCCCAGGCCGTCTCCTCGACCGAGGCGAGGTGCTCCTGGTGCTCGCGCTGCGCGTTGGTGAGGATCACGAGGTCGGGGCGGATCAGGTCCGCCAACGCCCCCATTTCGCCCGGGTGGTTCATGCCGGCCTCAACCACGGCGGCGGAATGCGCCGCCGAGAGGCCGAGGAGCGTCTGCGGCACGCCCACGTCGTTGTTGAAGTTCCCCGCGGTCGCGTGCACGTGCCGCTCGCCGAAGCGGGCGCGCAGCACCGCCGCGGTCATCTGCGTCACGGTGGTCTTGCCGTTGCTGCCGCCCACGGCAACGACGGGGACCGTGAAGCCGAGGCGCCACGCACGGGCGATGCGCCCGAAGGCGCGCCGGGAGCTCGCGGCGACGAGCTGCGGGACGTCGCCCGCACCTTCGACCGGACGCTCGACGACGAGTGCGGCTGCGCCGGCCTTGGCCGCGGCTGCGGCGAAGTCGTGGCCGTCGAAGCGCTCGCCAGGGAGCGCGACGAAGACCGACCCCGCGCGCACGGCGCGCGAGTCGGTGGTGACCGTCGTCCACGTCGTCCTGAGCGCCGCGAGGCCGCCCCGGGCGCAGACGAGTTCCGCGCCCAGAGCCTCGACGAGGCGGGCGAGCGTTTTTTCCTGATGCATGGGCGTCTCCACGTGGGGCTACTCGCCGCGGGCGTCGCGGATGCGCCGCTCGTTGAAGGCTTCGCGCAGCACCTCCGCGTCGAGGAAGTGGTGCGGGCCGTCCTTGAGGATCTGTTCGCTCTCGTGACCCTTGCCCGCGACGAGCACGACGTCGTGCGGGTCGGCCGCGAGCACCGCCGCGTGGATCGCCTCGCGGCGGTCCGTGACGATGCGCACGTTCCGGGCGCCCGGGCACCCGGCCGCAATCGCCTCGACGATCGCCTGCGGGTCTTCGCTTCTCGGGTTGTCGCTCGTGATCACCACTTCGTCGGAATGTTCGGCCGCAACGGCGCCCATCATCGGGCGCTTGCCCGGATCGCGGTCGCCGCCGCACCCGAAGACCGTCCAGAGGCGCCCGCCGCGGGCGCGCGCGTTGGGCAGCAGGCTCGTGACCGCCTTCTCGAGCGCGTCGGGCGTGTGACCGTAGTCGACGACGCCGAGCGGCATCCCTTCGGCCTCGACCATCTGCATGCGGCCCGGAGGCGGCACGAGGGTCTCGAGGTGCGGAAGGACCGCCTCGAGCGGGTGCCCGAGGGCGAGCACGGCCGCGAGCGCCTCGAGCGCGTTGTCCACGTTGAAGAGCCCGATCGCCGGGAGGTGGAGGACGCGCTCAACGCCGTCCACGCTGAGGATGAAGCCCGTGCCGCGCCCGGTGGGCGCGATGCGGTGCGCGTCGAGGAAGTGCGCGCACCCGTGCTTTTGGGCGAACGCCTCCGCCGCGCCTTCGCGGCCTGTCGCCCAGACGGCCGCGCCGTGGGCGCGCGCCGTCGCGGCGAAGCGCTCCGACACGGGGTCGCCCGCGTTCACCACGGCGCTTTCCAGACCGGGCCAGGTGAAGAGGATCTCCTTCGCCGCAGCGTACGCCTCCATCGTGTGGTGGTAGTCGAGGTGGTCGCGCGTGAGGTTCGTGAAGACGCCGACGCGGAAGTGCGACCCGGTCATGCGGCCCTGCTCGAGCCCCACCGAGCTCGCCTCGATCGCGAAGGCGCGCGCGCCCTTGGCGAGGACCTCGGCGTAGATGCTCTGCAGCGACGGGGCGTCGGGGGTCGTGAGGTGGGGCGAGGGAATCTTCTCCCCTTCCAGGAAGACGCCGACGGTGCCGATTACAGCCGTGGGGAGGCCGAGCTTCCCGAGAAGCTCGCTCACCCAGAAGGTGGTGGTGGTCTTGCCGTTCGTGCCCGTCACCGCGACGCCCGCCATCTTCGCCGACGGGTCGCCGTAGAAGGCCGAGGCGATGGCGCCGAGGCGCTCCGAGAGGTGCTCGACCCCGAGGGAGGCGACCGGGTGGTGCGCGGCGGGCGAAGTCTCGCGGGCGTCGCCCGTCTCGTAGATCACGCCGGCGGCGCCGCGGGCGGCCGCGACGCGGATGAAGCTCCGCCCGTCCGCCTTCGCGCCGGGAACGGCGCAGAAGACGTCGCCCGGGCGCACCTCGCGGCTGTCGAGCCGCAGCTGCGCGCCTTCATGCACGAGGTTCGCGAGCCAGCGCGCCACCGCGGCGTCGTCCGGATCCCGGGCGCCCGCGGGGGCGCCTTCGAATGTGTCGGTCATTGCTGTCCTTCCCGAGTAGATCTTGTTCCTTGAGTGAGGCTCCGTTCGGAAGCGCGTCAGTTGCGGATGCGCGCGAGGAACGCGCCGCCGCCGCCCGAAGCCGCCTCGTCGGGCGTCACCATCAGGGTGCGCAGCGCCCCGGCGGCGACTTCGCTGAAGACCGGGCCCGCGACGGTGCCGCCATAGCGGCTACCCTTCGTGGGTTCGTCGATCATCACCGCGACGATGAAGCGCGGATTCACCGCCGGCACGATGCCGACGAAGCTTGCCACCGTGTCCTTCGTGTAGCGGCCGTTCTTCACCTTGTTGGCCGTGCCGGTCTTGCCCGCCACCGTGTAGCCCTCGACCTTCACGCGCGAGGCGGTGCCGCCGCGCCCGACGGTCTTCATCATCATCGCGCGCATGAGCCGCGCGGTTTCGCCGCGGTAGACGCGCTCGCCCTCGACCACTTCGCCGGGGCGGCGCTTGTAGAGCGTGAGGTCGATCACGTCGCCGTTGCGCGCGAGCGCGGTGTAGGCGCGCACGAGTTGCATGAGCGAGACGCTCACGCCGTGGCCGTAGGAGATCGTCGCCTGCTCGATCGGCCGCCAGGACTTCGCCGGGCGCAGGCGCCCGGCGGTCGCGCCCGGGAAGACCACCTTGGGCGCCTGGCCGAAACCGAGCGCGGTGTACATGTCCCAGAGCGTCTGCGGCGCCATTTCGAGCGCGATCTTCGCCGTGCCGATGTTGGAGGACTTCGCAACGATTTCGGAGACCGTGAGGAGTCCGTAGTCGTGCGTGTCGCCGATCGTGCGGTCGTTGATCGTGAGCTTGCCCGGAGCCGTCTGAATGGTGGTCGCCGCGTCCACCAGCCCCATGTCGAGCGCCTTGGCGATCGCGAAGGGCTTCAGGGTCGAACCGGGTTCGAACTGGTCGGTGAGCACGCGGTTGCGCATCTGCTCGAAGAGCATCGTCGAGCGGTCATTCGGGTCGTAGGTCGGCACGTTCGCGAGCGCGATCACCTCCCCCGTATCGACGTCGGCGACGACGACGGCGCCCGCAAGCGCCCCGGTCTTCTCGACCTGCGCGCGCAGCGCCTCGTAGGCGATGAACTGCACGCGCGAGTCGATCGAGAGCGTCACGTCCCCGCCCGGCACGGCCTCCTTCTGCCAGATGTCGTCGATGATGCGGCCCTTGCGGTCGCGGATCACGCGCCGCGCGCCGGGGCTCCCCGAAAGGAGCCGGTCGTTGGCAAGTTCGATCCCCTCCTGACCGTGGTCGTCGCGGCCGGTGAAGCCCACGATGTGAGCGGAGACCGGGCCGTCGGGGTATTCGCGCAGCACCTCGGGCTGGATGCCGACCCCGGGGACCCCGAGCTCGCGCACCTTCTCGGCGCGGCGCACGTCGCAGGCGCGCACGAGGGTGACGAAGCGCGATTTGGGCGCGTGCAGCTTATCGCGCACGGTCTTCACGGGGAGCTCGAGGAGCTCGGCGAGCTTTCTCACATCCTCCTCGGTCGCCTCCTTCGAGAGCAGCGGATCCGCCCAGACGCTGCGCACGGGCTGCGAGGCCGCGAGCACGATGCCGTTGCGGTCGAGGATCTCGCCGCGCTCGCCCGGAATGGTGAGCGTGCGCGCGTAGCGCTTCTCGCCCTCGTCCTGCAGGAAGTCGTTCGAAACCACCTGCAGCCAGAAGGCGCGCACGCCGAGGAGCAGGAACGCCGACGTGATGAGGCCGAAGATCAGGTACGTGCGCCAACGCGGAATCGGAATGACGATCAGGGGGCTCGCCGGGCTCTCGGGGGGCACTTCGCGCGCGGTGCGGTCGCGCCGCACCACCGCCGCGGCGTACGCCCAGACGGCGGCGAAGGCGGCCGCGATCAGATCGAGGACCTTCTTCACGGTTCACCTCCCGGCACGGCCTTCGCGCCCTGCGCGGCCGCGGCCTGGCGGCGGCGGTAGTCCTCGAGCTGGCGACGCATCTCGGGGAGGAAGTCCACCGAGCCGTCGGGCGCTTCGACCAAGGTCACCGTCTCGCCGCCCGTCGCGCCGTAGAGGTCGAGCATCGCCGCGCCCGCGCCGATGTTGCTCGCCAGGGCGGCGCGGCGCACCTTCATCTCAAGCTCGGCCTGGTCGTCGAGGAGCTTTCTGTGCACGTCCGCCTCGTGCTCGTGCGCAACGAACAGCTGCCGCGTCTGGCAGTGCAGCTCGACGAGGCAGAGGGCGCTTGCGAAGAGGCAGCCGCCCAAAAAGAGGATCCAACCGAGTTCGGCCGGCGAAACGTTCGAGCCGGTGCGCATCACGCCCTCCCGGTCTCCCCGGTCCAGGCGCGCGCGGTGCGCTCGGCGACGCGCAGCACTGAGGAGCGCGCGCGGGGATTCGACTCCGCCTCGGCCTTCGAGGGGAGGATGCGTCGCGCTCCGGTGAACCAGGGTTCGGCGTTGAACCCCGCCGGAAGCGGCAGGCGCGGGTCGAGCCCGCGCTCGGGGTGTCCCGTGCGCTCGAAGAAGCGCTTGACGATGCGGTCTTCGAGAGAATGGAAGCTGATCACGGCGAGCCGCCCGCCCGGTGCGAGAAGCCCGCCCGCCGCTTCGAGCGCGCCCTTGAGTTCATCAAGTTCGTGGTTCACCTCGATGCGCACGGCCTGGAAGGTGCGCGTCGCGGGGTGCTGCGCCGCGTCGCGGCGGTTCTTCGGCACGGCCGACTCCACGAGGCGCGCGAGCTCGCCCGTTGTTTTAAGGGGCGCCGTGCGGCGGCGCTCCACGACCGCGGCGGCGATGCGGCGCGCGAAGCGCTCCTCGCCGTAGTCGGCAAGCACCCCGGCGATTTCATCGACCGAGGCGCGCGCGAGCCATTCGGCGGCGGTTTCGCCCGCCGTCGTGTCCATGCGCATGTCAAGCGGCCCGTCAAAGCGGAAGGAGAATCCGCGCTCGGGGTCGTCGATCTGGGGCGAGGAGACGCCGATGTCGAGGAAGACGCCGTCCACGCGCGCGACGCCGAGGCGCCCGAGTTCGTCCGCCATCGCCGAGAAGGGCGCATGCACGATCGTGAAGCGCGGGTCCTCGATGCGGCGCGCCGCGGCGACCGCCTCCGGGTCGCGGTCGAAGGCGATGAGGCGCCCCTCGGGCGCGAGGCGCTCGAGAATGAGCCGGCTGTGTCCGCCGCGGCCGAAGGTGCCGTCCACGTAGAGGCCGTCGGGGCGCGAGACGAGCGCTTCCGGAGCTTCCTGGCTGAGCACGGGCAGATGAACGAAGGCGGACATGGAGGAGCGATCCTTTGAGCGTGGCGTGAAATTGTTCTCTTCGGATGGGGAGCCGGGGGTGCGGCGCATTTCGCGGGCCTTCAGAAGGTGAAGTCCGCCGCGTCGACGCCTTGGGCGAGCGCGGCCTCTTCGGCCGCGCGCAACTGGGCGCGGTCCCAGAGCTCGAGGTGTTCGCCGAGCCCCACGAGCGCGCATTCGCGCCCGAGGCCCGCCAGCCCGCGCAGGTCCGCCGGTATCAGGATGCGGCCGGCCGCGTCCGGCGTCACCTCGAGGGCGCTGCCGAGCACGAAGCGCACGAACCCGCGCGCGCTCCAGGGGAGCGCGAGGAGCTTTTCGCGCCGCGGCGCCCAGGCTTCGAGCGGATAGAGCACGAGGCAGCCGTCCGGATGGCGCGTGACGACGACCGTTCCACCCCGTTCGGCCACCTCCGCACGGGCGCGCACGGGGAGCGCCAGACGCCCCTTGGCGTCGAGCGTCACGAGTGAAGTGCCCTGAAACATCGCCAATCCGAATGAAAGAACTGTTGTCCGCGTCCCGAAGCGGGCGTCCCGCACGAACGCCCCCACCGAATCCCACATTTTCCCACAGTGCGGGGACGATGCGGGCGGCTCCGGCGAGGGGGACGCACAAAAAAAGCGCAAAAGAATGCGGCGGATCAGACCGCGGCGGCGGGGTGCGGCGCGCGCCCCCGGAAGAAGGATGGGTCCCGCAGAGGGGATGAGCGGGGACCGCGGCGCGGACGGAGAAGGGGAAGGTGCAGCGGACGCAAGCCCTCGTGTAAGCCGGATTCTGTCGCCGCAGTCCCCGAAGGGACCGCGGCGGCGGCCATTCGTCTAGGACGGCGCTCGCGCGCCGCCTCAAGCCATCTACCCGCAGCCGAACCGGGCAGGTTCATGGGCTGCCTATTTGATGTTGCTCCCCGTAGAGATTGCCCGTTTCACCCGGCCCGAAGCCGGCTCGTCTCTGTTGCTCTGATCCGCGCCTTGCGGCGGAGAGGTGTTACCTCCTACGGTGCCCTGCGGAGTCCGGACTTTCCTCCCGCGGCGCAAAGCCGCCGACGACCGCCCGGAGAACTTGGCCGCTGCAGGGGCGCTACTTTACCCGCACTTCACCGGAGGATCAAGCGTCCGGGTGTTGCCCGCATGAAACAAGCCCGCGCCGTGCGGCCCAGTCGCCCGAAACGGTGTGTCAAAATGGCTGGCTCCAACCCCTCCCTCGAGGCCTCCCCGCCGCTCCACTCCTCCGCAGGCAACCGTCATGAACAAGCTTCACCCCGCGCATCTTCTCCGCTTCACCGCCGCCGCGGCAGCCCTCGCCGCCGCCGGCGCCGCACAGGCCGGATTCTGGGCCTCCGTGGTGGACACCATGCCGGCGGGACTCGCGCGCGCTTCGGACGAGCGTCCGGGCGACTGGGCCTCGTTCTGGTCGGACGCGAAGGAAGGCGCCTCGCGCATCATGAGCGAAGGCAACACCACATGGGTGGCGCCCGTCTACACCAACCACCCGACCTGGGCCTGGGACAACCGCGCCGAGGAGAACGGCTGGCCCATGGGCATGGGGCTCGCGCGTCAGGTGATCGACGAAAAGGGCAACGAGCGCATGCTCTACCTCGTCACCTTCGTGGACTCCAACTACCGGCCCGAGCCGATGGTGGGCTACACCTGGGTGGCGCGCTGGCCGCTTGGCGCCTCGGGCCTGCACGTGGGCGCGGGCTACCTCGCCGGCGTCACCTTCCGCGGCGACTACAAGTGGCTGCCCGTCGCCGGGCCGCTGCCGCTCGCGAAGATCGGCAACGACTGGTTCTCGTTCTACGGCACCTACATCCCGTTCACGAACGTCTTCTTCTTCTTCTCCTCGATCACGGTGGACGACAACAAGGGGCGCAAGATGCCGCTCCCAGCGTCGAGCCCCTGGGTGAAGTCCCCCAACCTCCTCTACGGCGCCTGGGGCGGACAGTACGCGGACAACGGCGAGAAGTATTCGCCCTCGCACATCAGGAACGCCGCCGTCTGGGGCGTCGGTCTGCGCCGCTATTCGGGCCGCTCCTGGCAGACGGACCTCAAGTACTCGCGCTCGGAGCACGACGTGGTGAAGCTCTCGGGCGGCACGCAGCCGCTCAAGATCGAGACCTACTCGCTCACCATCGCCTACAACATCGACGTGACGAAGCGCCTGCGGCTCTTCGCGGGCGGCGGCTTCGGGTGGTCGAAGGGCGAAGCGTCGGGCGGCTCGGACACGAGCCTCCACCCCTCGCTCACGTTGGGCGCCACCTGGGCGGCCCTGGACAACCTCTTCCTCACCGCCTCGATGGACACGAACTTCCCGCGCTTCAAGGGCGTGCTCGAGGACCGCGGTTCGGGCTACACCGTCCGCTCGATGCCGACGAACTTCACGCTCGGCCTCGGCCTCGCCTTCTGACGCCTGCCTTCAAGATCCGTTGCAGACTGCCCCCCGCCGCGTTAATCCCGCGGAAAGGCGGCGCCCTTAGAATCCCGCCCGGCACAGAATGTTTTTCGGGTGCGCCCGGGCTCCCGGCGGAGCGTCGGGCGCCCTGCGGGCGGCGAATATGAACTCGGGCGGCGGCAGCACCGCCCGCTCGCGCTCCGCCCATCCTTTGGAGACAAGCAATGGATCTCAATCAAGCGCTCATCGAGCGCGCACAGAAGGTCATCCCCGGCGGCGTCAACTCGCCCGTGCGCGCCTTCGGCTCCGTCGGCGGCGCCCCGCGCTTCATCGAACGCGCCTCGGGTCCCTACATGTGGGACGTCGAGGGCAAGCGCTTCACCGACTACGTCTGTTCCTGGGGTCCGATGATCCTCGGTCACAACGACCCCGATGTGCTCGAGGCCGTTCACGCCGCCGTCGACCGCGGCCTTTCCTTCGGTGCGGCCACCCGCGCCGAAATTGAGATCGCCGAGGAGATCTCGCGCCTCGTGCCCTCGATGGAGGAGGTGCGCCTCGTGAGCTCCGGCACGGAAGCGGGCATGTCCGCCATCCGCCTCGCGCGCGGCTTCACCGGCCGCAACCGCATCATCAAGTTCGAAGGGTGCTACCACGGCCACTCCGACGCGCTCCTCGTGAAGGCGGGCTCGGGGCTGCTCACCTTTGGCAACCCCTCGTCGGCGGGCGTTCCCGCCTCGGTCACCGAGCACACGCTCGTGCTCGAATACAACAACCCCGCGCAGCTCGAGGACGCCTTCAGGAAGTACGGCGACGAGATCGCCTGCGTGATCGTCGAGGCGTTCGCCGGGAACATGAACCTCGTGCGCGGTTCGCAGGAGTTCATCGACACGATGCGGCGCCTGTGCACCCAGTACGGCGCGCTCCTCATCGTCGACGAGGTGATGACGGGCTTGCGCGTCGCGCTCCACGGCGCACAGTCGCTCTTCAAGGTGACCCCTGACATCACGATGCTCGGCAAGGTGATCGGCGGAGGCATGCCGGTCGCCGCCTTCGGCGGCCGCCGCGACATCATGCAGAAGGTCGCGCCCTGCGGCCCGGTCTACCAGGCGGGCACGCTCTCGGGCAACCCCGTCGCCGTCGCCTGCGGCATGGCAACCCTGAAGAAGATCCAGGAGCCGGGCTTCTACGAGCGCCTCGGGCGCCAGACCGCGCGCCTCGTGAGCGGCCTCACCGCCGCCGCGCATGAGGCGGGCGTGCCCTTCAGCGCGGACTCCGTGGGCGGCATGTTCGGCCTCTACTTCCTGCCGCAGCGCCCGCAGGGCTTCGCCGACGTGATGAAGGCCGACACGCACGCCTTCAACACGTTCTTCCACGGGATGCTCGACCGCGGCCAGTACTTCGCGCCCTCGACCTTCGAGGCGGGCTTCGTCTCGATCCGCCACGACGACGCGGTGATCGACGCCACGGTCTCCGCCGCCCGCGAAGTCTTCGCCTCGATGGCGAAGTAATTCCGCCGCCGCCCGGGCCCGGCCTGGGCGGTCTTCTCCGCCGCAACCCTGCGGGCGGTCCTGCGCGCCGCCCGCCGCACCCCGAGCACCCCATGTCCCTCGCCGACGTCCTCTCCACCCGCGCCCGCAGCGCCGCCGCCGCGCTTCTCTGCGCCGTCTGCGCCGCAGCACTCCCCGCCACCGCTCCCGCCGCCGGGAGCTCGGACGGCTGGATGTCCGCCATCAGCGCCGGGAGCCACACCGAGAAGCCGCGCCCGCACGTCTTCGTCGAGCTCGTCGCGGAGAAAACTGCGCTCACGCCGCAGGCGGAGAACCGGCTCGCCGTGCGCTTCACCCATGAAGAGGGCTGGCACACCTACTGGAGGATGCCGGGCGACGCGGGGCTGCCTCCCGAATTCAGCTTCACGCTGCCCGGAGAGATCCGCGCCACCGCGCCGCTCTTTCCGCTCCCCGAGCGCACGATCACCTCGGGGCTCACGAGCTTCGGCTACGGCGGCGTGACGCTCTTTCCCTTCCGCGTCGAGGTGCCCCGCGGCGCGTCGGGAAACGTCACCGTGGCGCTTCACGTCGAATACCTCGCCTGCCGCGAGATGTGCGTGCCCGAATCGGCCGACGCGACGCTCAGGCTCCCCATCGCGGTCTCCGGCAAAGAGACGCCCGAGGCGGCCGAGATCGCCCGCGCGCTCAAGCTCGTGCCTGAGCGCGCCCCCGATGCGCAGGCCGCCTGCGCGAAGATCGAGGAGAACCGCATCCGCATCGACCTCGCCGGGGGCGCGGTCGTCGCGAAGAGCCTCGACTTCCTTCCCTTTGAAAAGAACGTCCTCAAGCTCTCCGCCGCACCCGCGTCGGCCGTCCGGGAGGCGGAAGAAACGGGCGCCGCCCCCGCCTGGAGCCTCTGGCTCACGGCGGCGGACCGCTTCGCCCTCGCGCCCGCGAAGACCCTCGAAGGCGTCCTCGTCGCCGACGGCGGCCCGCAGCGGGGCGGCTGGGCGGTCGAGACTTCGATTCCGCTTGAGGCAGGTCCGGTGGCGCCGCCTCCGGCCGCAGCGGCCGCCCATCCGGACGGGCACGCCGCAGCGGCACCCGTCCTCGGCTTCACGGC
This sequence comes from uncultured Sutterella sp., assembly GCA_905198475.1. Lineage (GTDB taxonomy): Bacteria > Pseudomonadota > Gammaproteobacteria > Burkholderiales > Burkholderiaceae_F > Sutterella. The sequence continues at coordinate 25,174 of CAJKCQ010000009.1, forward strand.
GCTCTCGGCCCTCGCCTTTGCGTTCCTCGGAGGCCTCATCCTCAACCTGATGCCCTGCGTCTTCCCGGTCCTCTCCCTCAAGCTCCTCGACCTCATGCGCGGCGCGGGCGAAGGCCGGCGCCTCGCCGGGCACGGCTTCGCCTTCACCGCGGGCGTGGTCCTCACGATGCTCGTCCTCTCGGGGACCCTCATCGGCCTCAGGTCGGCCGGACACGCCCTCGGCTGGGGGTTCCAGCTTCAGTCGCCCATGGTGGTGTCGGTCCTTGCGCTCCTCTTCACCGGGATCGCCTGCAACCTCCTCGGGTTCTTTGAATTCACGTTCGGCAGCCGCGTCGCCGACGCCCGGGCGCTGCGCGCGGCGCCCCAGGCGGGCCTCCCCGCGAGCTTTCTCACCGGCGTGCTCGCCGTCGTGGTGGCGAGCCCCTGCACGGCGCCCTTCATGGGCGCGGCGCTCGGCTACGCCCTCACGCAGCCCGTCCTCGAGGCGCTCCTCGTCTTCGTCGCCCTCGGGCTCGGCATGTCGCTCCCCTGGCTTCTCCTCTGCCTCTTCCCGGCCTGGGCGAAGCGCCTCCCGAAGCCCGGTCCCTGGATGGAGACCTTCCGGCGCGTGATGGCCGTCCCAATGCTCCTCGCCGTGCTCTGGCTCGTCTGGGTGCTCTCGCGCCAGCTCGACTTCCGCGGCGTGCTCACGATCCTCTGCGGCATGGGGGCGTTGGGCGCCTTCTGCTGGCTCTTCGGGCGCCGGCAGTGGGGGCGCGCAACGAACACGGCCCTGATGGCGCTCCTCGTCGCCGTGTCGGCGGCCGCCGCCGCCGTCGCCGGGAGCGGTGTCTTCAGCCGAACGGAGGAGACTTCCTCCGCCGCAGCGGGCTGGGCGCCCTGGAGCCCCGAGGCCGTCGAGACGGCGCTCGCCGAGGGGCATCCCGTCTTCGTGGACTTCACCGCCGCCTGGTGCCTCACCTGTCAGGCGAACCGCGTCGCCGCGCTCGACCGCGGGGAGGTGCTCCAACGCATGGACGAGCTCGGCTACGTGCGGCTCGAAGGCGACTGGACGAACCGCAACCCCGAAATCGCCCGCGTGCTCGCCGAGTTCGGCAGAAGCGGCGTGCCGCTCTACCTCATCCACCGCCCCGGCGGCCGCGTGGAGGTGCTCCCCGAGCTCCTCACGCCCGGCATCGTGATCGAGGCGCTCGAGCGGAAGTAGCTTCCGCTTCTTTGAAGCTTTGCCCCCTGAACGCGGAACGGGCGGCGGGAGAAGTGCTCGCCGGCCGCCCGTCGTCCTTCCGACGGCGCGCTCCCGCGCCGCCTTATTCGAGCGCGTACACCCAGTCGATCAGGGCGTTGAGGAAGGCGATCCCGCCCGGGACGCTCCGCTCGCCGTCAACGCCCGCATAGACCGCGTAGCGCCTCCCCGACGTGGCCTGGACGTAGCCGCCGATGCTCCTCACGTCGGCGAGATACCCCGTCTTGATGCGTCCGCGCTCCTCGGCCACCTTGCGGCGCGCCATCGTGCCGTCGCGCCCCGTGATCGGGAGCGAGGCGAGGTATTCGGGCATGTAGGGGCCCTGCCAACCGGCGACGAGGAGCTTCGTCATCGCCCGGCCCGTGACGCGCGCGTCGCGCGAGAGCCCCGAGCCGTTGTCGATCTTGAGCTCCTCCACGGGGAGCCCGCGCGAGACGAGCCAGTCGGCGAGCGCCGCGCGGCCGTCCTCGATCGTCGCCGCGGGCGGAAATTCGAGCCCCTTCTTCTCCGCCTTTCGGGCGGTCTTCGAAGCCGCCTTCTCACGCGCCTCCTCCCAGGCCTCGTGCACACGCTTCACGCCGAGCGTGAGGAGGATCGTGCGCGCCATGGTGTTGTTCGACCACTTGTTCGTGAGGGCGGTGGTTTCGGCGAGCGTGCGCGAGAAGTGGCTCGCAAGGCGCTCGGCGTCCACCGGGACGGGGCCGGTCTTCACGCGGCCGCGCCAGGTGCGCCCGTCGCGCTCCCAGTAGGCGCGGAAGAGACGCTCGAAGTATTCGTCGGCCCCCATCGCGATCGTGTTGAAGGTCTTCGGGCCGCAGGCGGCCGGGAGTCTTCCCGTGAAGACCGCCTTTCTGCCGCCGTCCTTGCCTTCGAGGAGCTTGAAGCCGATCGCGGTCTTCCAGTCCCCGCAGGGGCCGCGCCCGAGACGGATGGTCTTCGGGTACGCAACCCCCGCGAGCTTCGGGACCGCGACCACGCGCGCGACGCCCGCCTCCGGGGCCGGAACCATCTCGAAGGAGAGGTTGCGGTAGTTGACGAGCACCGGGTCGGGCGGCAGGTTGTAGGGGCGCGTCGCGCGCCCGTCGAAGGCGCCGGGGTCCGCGGCCGGAATCGTGAAGGCCGAGCGGTCGAGGACGACGTCGCCGTCGATGCGCTTCACGCCCAGCTGCGCGAGGCGCTCGAGCTCGAGCTCGAAGGCCTCGACCACGAAGGTCGGGTCGCCGCTGCCGCGGACGTAGAGCGCCCCCTTGAGGACGCCCCGGGCGTCGGGCTTCACGCGCGAGTAGAAGTCCGTGCGCCAGCGCCAGTGGGCGCCGAGCACCTCGAGGCCGGCGAGCGTCGTCACGAGCTTCGCCGTCGAGGCGGGCTCTTTGGGAACGGCGTCGCGCCAGGAAAGCACCGGCGCCGCGGGGGCGTCGAGGGGCACCACCGAGACGACGACGTGCGCGGGGTCGACGCCGAAGCGCCGTGCGGCGCGCTCGAGCGCGTCGGGAAGCGCCCGCGCCGTCGGGCGCGAGGACGCCGCCGGAGCGGCGGGCGCCGCCCCGGCCCCCGCGCAGAACCCCGAAAATGCGGCCCAGGAAGCCGCGAAGAGCGCCAAAACCGTTGTTTTTTGAAGTGAATTCTTCATGCCGAGGACCTCGAGGAAAAATTTTTCCTCCCGGGGCTTGAAATCTTTTTGACCGCCCCCATATGGGGAGTAAATGGTAGCGGAGGGGGCGTCCCCGAAGAGGAGCGCTCCGCCCGCGCACAGGTTTTCTTAAGTTGCGGACCGTCCGCCGGGAGCGTTTCGGAAGCGAAGCTCCGGCCCGGGCGGCCCTCGAGATCATTTCTCAATGGAGATATCCAAGATGCAGATCCGTCCCTTGCATGACCGCGTCATCATCAAGCGCCTTGAAGCCGAAACGACGACCGCCTTCGGCATCGTCATTCCGGACACGGCCGGCGAGAAGCCCGACCAGGGTGAAGTGATCGCCGTCGGCCCGGGCAAGCGCGATGAGGCCGGCCGCATCATCACGCCGGACGTGAAGGTGGGCGACCGCGTCCTCTTCGGCAAGTACTCCGGCCAGACCGTCAAGGTCGACGGCGAAGAGCTCCTCGTCATGCGCGAGGAGGACATCATGGGCGTGCTCGAATAATTCCGCACTCTACAAACTCCGCACAGATTTTTGAAAGAAACGCTTTTCAAGGAATAAGAAATGGCTGCCAAGCAGGTTCTTTTCGGTGATGACGCCCGCTCCAAGATGGTCCGCGGCATCAATGTTCTCGCCAACGCCGTCAAGGTGACGCTCGGCCCGAAGGGCCGCAACGTCGTTCTTGAACGCTCCTTCGGCGGCCCGACGGTCACGAAGGACGGCGTCTCGGTCGCCAAGGAGATCGAACTCAAGGACAAGTTCGAAAACATGGGCGCCGCGATGGTCCGTGAAGTCGCCTCGAAGACGAGCGACAACGCCGGCGACGGCACGACCACGGCCACGGTTCTCGCCCAGGCGATCGTCGACGAAGGCATGAAGTTCGTCGCCGCCGGCATGAACCCGATGGATCTCAAGCGCGGCATCGACAAGGCCGTTGCCGCCGCCATCGAAGAGCTCAAGAAGATATCCAAGCCCACCACGACCAACAAGGAGATCGCCCAGGTCGGCGCCATCTCCGCCAACTCGGACCACGAGATCGGCGAGATCATCTCCGAGGCGATGGACAAGGTCGGCAAGGAAGGCGTGATCACGGTTGAAGACGGCAAGAGCCTCAAGAACGAGCTCGAAGTCGTCGAAGGCATGCAGTTCGACCGCGGCTACCTCTCGCCCTACTTCATCAACCAGCCCGAGAAGCAGTCCGCCGTCCTCGACAACCCGTTCATCCTGCTCCACGACAAGAAGATCTCGAACATCCGCGAGCTTCTGCCGGTGCTCGAACAGGTTGCCAAGGCCGCTCGTCCGCTGCTCATCATCGCCGAGGACATCGACGGTGAGGCGCTCGCCACGCTCGTCGTGAACTCCATCCGCGGCATCCTCAAGGTCTGCGCCGTCAAGGCCCCGGGCTTCGGCGACCGCCGCACCGCGATGCTCGAAGACATCGCCGTCCTCACCGGCGGCACGGTCATCTCGAGCAACGTCGGCCTCTCGCTCGACAAGGCGACGCTCGCCCAGCTCGGCTCCGCCAAGAAGGTTGAGGTCTCCAAGGAGAACACCACGATCATCGACGGCGCCGGTGATGCCGCCGCGATTGAGAACCGCGTCAAGAACATCCGCACGCAGATCGAAGGCGCCACGAGCGACTACGACCGCGAGAAGCTCCAGGAACGCGTCGCCAAGCTCGCCGGCGGCGTGGCCCTCATCAAGGTCGGTGCCGCCACCGAAGTCGAGATGAAGGAGAAGAAGGCCCGCGTCGAAGACGCCCTGCACGCCACCCGCGCTGCGGTTGAGGAAGGCATCGTCCCGGGCGGCGGCGTTGCGCTCATCCGCGCCAAGCTCGCCATCAAGTCCCTCAAGGGCGAAAACGACGAGCAGAACGCCGGCATCCGCATCGTGCTGCGCGCGATGGAGGAGCCCCTGCGCCAGATCGTCGCCAACGCCGGCGACGAACCGAGCGTCGTGGTGAACACCGTCGCTCAGGGCGAAGGCAACTTCGGCTACAACGCCCAGACCGCCCAGTACGGCGATCTCGTTGAGATGGGCGTGCTCGACCCGACGAAGGTCACCCGCACGGCTCTGCAGAACGCCGCTTCGGTCGCCTCGCTCATCCTCACGACCGACTGCATGGTCGCCGACTTCCCCGTCGAGGAGAAGGGCGTCCCGGCCGGCATGGACGGCATGGGCGGCATGCCCGGCATGATGTAATCAGCCGCGCATCCCAAGACTGAACGTCTGAACTGAAAAGCCCCGTCTCCCGGAAGTGGGAGGCGGGGCTTTTCTTGTTCCGTCATCGGGCCGGCCCGCACCCCCGGGGGGCATGGACCGGGCGCTGCGGCGCGCCCGGCCGCTCAGGCCTTGAGGCCCGTGAGGACGGCGAATTCAGCGGTGGTGGACTGCTTCAAGGGGAGGTACTTCCCGTCGGCGGTGCGCACGACGCCGAAGGGCACCGAAATGCCGCAGGCGCGGCGGAAGGCCTTGGAGTTGTCCCAGACCTTGACGCGCTTCTCCCAGGGCATTTCCTTCCCGCGCACGTCGAGGCCACGGAAGTCCTTGTCCTCGAAGTGCGCCTCGTGCTCGAGGAACTTCGCCTTCGGGTCCTGCGCGGCGAGGATCGCCGCACCCTGCGGCTCGCTCCAGGGATTGAGCACCGCGACGGGGTGCCAGATGAAGGTGGCGCGCCCGAGGAAGGGCTTGAGCTGCTCGAACTGCCACTTGCACCACGGGCACTGCGTGTCGAAGGCGAGGCGCACGACCGGGCCGTCCTTCGGCCCTTCGAAGACCACGCCTTCGCCCTTTTCGGCGAGCTCGACGAAGCAGCGCTCCGCCTGGAAGTCGGTCGGGACGTCGGGCTGGTCGGGCCAGGTGCGCTTCTGCGCCTCCTTGGCGCCCACCGCAGGGATCGCCGCGGCGGCGGCGGCGCCCGCCGCGAGCATGAAGGCGCGGCGGGTGATGTTCTTCGTCATGAGGATCTCCTCCTTGTATGTTCTTCAAGGCGGCCCACCCCCCCCCTTCCGACGGGAGCGCGGACCGCGCGCTCCGTCCATCCTATCGCCTTCGGCCGCCCGCCGCGCCCGCGCGTACGTTTGAGTTCCTCAAGGAAGTCCCCGCCTTGACCCGGCGACGCCCCGCGCCCGACAATACGCGCCCGAAGACGAATCCTCCCGCCCGAGAGCGGCGGACCTCCCCGGAGAAGAAACAAAGATGAAGTTCACCGAAATGCTGCAGGCGCGCTGGCGCAATCAGAACACGCTCCTCTGCGTAGGGCTCGATCCCAACCGCTCGCGCTTCCCCGAAGTGCTCGCGGACTCCCCCGACGCGGTCTACGAATTCTGCTGCGGCATCGTGGACGCCACCGCCGACCTCGTCTGCGCCTTCAAGCCGCAGATCGCCTACTTCGCCTCCGAAGGGGCCGAGGACGCTCTGCAGCGCATCATCGCCTACATCCACGCGAACCACCCGGGCATCCCGGTGATCCTCGACGCCAAGCGCGGCGACATCGGCTCGACCTGCGAGCACTACGCGCGCGAGGCCTTCGAACGCTTCGAGGCGGACTGCGTGACGCTCTCGCCCTACATGGGCGAAGACACGGTCGCGCCCTACCTCGCCTGGCCCGAAAAGGGCGCGTTCCTTCTCTGCCGCACCTCCAACAAGTCGGGCGACGAACTGCAGATGCTCGACGTGGGCGGCGGCGAGCGGCTCTTCGAGCGCGTCGCGCGCCTCGTCGCCGAGAAGTGGAACCGCACGGGCGAACTCGGCCTCGTCGTGGGCGCCACCTATCCCGAGGAGCTCGCCGCCGTGCGCCGCATCGCTCCGGACATTCCGCTCCTCGTGCCGGGCGTCGGCGCGCAGGGCGGCGACGTTGAGGCGGCCGTCAAGGCCGGCATGGACACCTGCGGCGCGGGCATGGTGATCAACTCCGGACGCGCGATCCTCTACGCGAGCCGCGGCGCCGACTGGAAGGAGGCGGCGCGCGCCGCCGCGCTCGCGACCCGCGACGCGATCAACGCCGCGCGGGGCTGCTGACCGGGAGTCCGCGCCGCCCCGCCGAGGCGGCCGTCTGGAACGAAGCGCCCCGGGAGGTCAGGACGACCCGCGGGGCGTTTTTCTTGTCCGGAGCCGCTGGGGCGGGCCCGAGTTCAGGCGACCTCCTCGTCCTGCATCCGTGCGCGCACGACGTACTGCTTGGGCGTGAGCCCGAAGGCGCGCGGGCGCATCGAGGCTCGGGCTCGAGCGCATCGACTTCTGAGTCGTCAGTGCAGCAGCTGATAGACGCCCGGGCCGAACACCGGCACGTTGTTCGAGAAGATCCCGCCCGCGGTGAGCTCGACGTGCGCCCGGTAGACGCCGTCGACGAGCTTGATCTGCCCGCGCGCGAGGGGGTCGGCGATGGTCGCCGGGGCGACGAGGTCCTGCGGGATCGCGAGTGAGAAGGCGCCCCAGCGCGGGATGCCCGTCTTCAGGTCCTCGGCGTAGGCGAGGCGTCCGGTGAGGACCGCGCGCTTCTTGCCGCGCACGTACTGCGCCTCGTCGAGCTCGACCGTGAGGCCGTCCTTCATGAAGGCGCCGCCCCAGAGGGCGAGCACGCCGAGGGCGGCCGCGGCGCCGGTGGACGCGTTGATGAAGTCCTCGGTGAGGTTGGTGATGCGCAGCGTGAAGCCCACGCGGTCCGCGCTGTCGCTCTCCGCGCGCGGTTTCTCGACGGAGAGCGCGATGCGCTCCTCCCAACGGGAGGCCTTCGCTCCAGCATGGAGATCGGGCTCCGCACCGGCCTTGCGCGCCATCTTCTCCGACGTGAGCGTGAGCGAGAAGCCGTCGCCCGCGAGCCCTTCGGCCGAGAAGGCGCCGCCCGAAACCGTGAGGTCGGCGAGGGGCTTGCCGTCCGCAAAGGTTATGCCGAAGGCGAGGCCCCGGAGATCGGCCGTCTGCACATCCTCGGGGCTGCGGCAGACGATCCCTTCGAGGCCGGCCGTCAGCGACGCCCGGCCCGCGACCTCATACGCCTCGATCACGAGGGGCTCGGTGCGGCAGACGCCGCCCGTTTCGCGGTCCTTGATCGTGAGCGGGTCGATGCGCCAGACGAGCGGCTTCACCGCGCCCGTCACCGACGTCTCGACGGTCATCGCATCGCGGTACCCCTCGATGCCCTTCCCGGCGAGCGCGAGGCCCACGCCCTCGGTGAGCTCGAGCGAGAGCGAGGTGTGCGTGCCCCAGCCCATCGAAGCGTGTCCGCGCCAGAGCGCCGTGAGGCCGCCCGCGGACTCGGCGCGCACCCGGAAGGTGCGCGAGCGCCAGGTGCGGCCCGTCTCCTCGTAGACCACCTTCATGCCCGCCGGAGGGTTGGCGGCGAATTCGCGGACCTTGTCGTCCCAGACGCGGCCCTCCCAGCAGACGAGCCCCGCGCCGGCGGCGGCAAGGGCGGCGAGGAGCGCGGTGCCCCCGATCCAGATCTTTCCCGACATGCTCTTCTCTCCCGATGCTGTGCGCTTGGCCTGCGCCGCCGCTCCCGGGGCCGGGCAGGCCCCGGGAGCGGCGCAGAAAGCAAGGGCCGCCCTGCGCACTTTGAGCTCGGGCAGCCCTTCATTGATTCTTTTCACCGCAAAAGGCTACCAAAAATCATCCCGCCCGGGGCGGCCCCTCCGGGAGACGGACGCCCCAGGCGTGCACCGCGTCACTTGTCCACAGGCCGGGGCGCTTCGGGCTTGCGGTCATCCACAGGGTTGTCCACAGTCTTTGGAGCGGCGCGGTCCGCGCCGTCATGGGACGCGTTCGGAGCGGACGGGATCTGAGCGGGGGCCTTGGGCGCCGCCTTGGGGACAACTTCCTCTTGCGCGGCGGGCTTCGCCTTTCCCGGGCGTTCGCCCAATTCAAAGGCGAAGACCTTGTCCACGCGTCGGCCGTCCATGTCCACAATCTCAAAGCGCCAACCGCCCCATTCGACGAGGTCGCCCTCGCGCGGCAGGCGCCCCAAGAGAAGCATCAGCATGCCCGCGAGGGTGCTGTAGCGGCCCTCCTCCTCTTCGGGGACGCGCTTCAGGTTGAGGACGTCCTTCAATTCCGGCACCGGGATGATGCCGTCGAGGCGCCAGGAGCCGTCCTCGCGCCGGCTCGCCCAGCTGTCGCCGGGCTTCTCGGGCTTGAATTCGCCCGCGATCGCCTCGAGGACGTCGCGGGGCGTAACGAGCCCCATCACCTCGCCGTATTCGTCCACGACGAGGGCGAGCGGAACGTCGGTCTTGCGGAAGTGCTCGAGGAGCTCCATGCCGGTGAGGGATTCGGGCACGTAGTTGACGGGCGAGAGGTGGCTCGAGAAGTCCGGGCGCCCCGTCTCGAGGATCTGCTGCAGGAGCGTGCGCGTCGAACACACGCCCTTCACGTTGTCGAGGCTCCCCTCGCAGACGGGCAGGCGCGAGCGGCGCGAAGTGCGGATGCGCTCGATGTTCTCCTCGACGGGATCCTCAACGTTGATCCAGCTGATGTCCGCACGCGGCGTCATGAGGGAGGCGACCTGACGGTCGTCGAGGCGGAAGACGTTGCGCACCATGTCGCGCTCAGCCGTCTCGATCACGCCCGACTCCTGACCCTCCTCGATCATCGCGTGGATCTCCTCCTCGGTGACCGAGGCGCCCTCCTTCTCCTCAATGCCGAGGCGCTTGAGCAGCCACCGGGTCGAAATCGAAAGAAGCTGCACGAAGGGGGCGGCGACCACCGAGAGGAAGTGGATCGGGGGCGCGATGCGGCAGGCGATCCGCTCGGGCGACATCTGCCCGATGCGCTTCGGGACGAGCTCGCCCAAGACGATCGAGAAGTAGGTGATGAGCACCACGACGATCACGACGCCGATCCCCTTGGCGGTCTCGGGATTGACGCCGAGGCTGATCAGGCCCGCGGCCACCGGCTGCGCGAGGGCGGATTCGCCCACGATGCCCGAGAGAATGCCGATCGAGGTGATGCCCACCTGAATCGTCGAGAGCGCGCGCGTCGGATCGGCGTTGAGCTCCTGCGCGCGCTGCGCGCCCGTGGTCTTTTCGTCAAGAAGCTTCTGCAGGCGTGCGCGGCGGCTCGTGACGACGGAGATCTCGCTCATGGCGAAGACGCCGTTCAAAAGAATAAGGACGAGCAGAAGCAGTATGTCCAGTGAACTCGACATGGTGGTGTGCCCCGTGGGGGTGACGTGTTGAGGGAGAAGTGAAGAGGATTGGAAGAGGCCGAGATCGCGCCGTCAGTCGAATTCGCACGGCATGCGCATCGGATCGGCGCCGTCGATGAGGGCGATGAGGCCCTGGAGCGCGGTGAGCGCCGCGGCGAGGCGCACTTCGCGGCGGCCTCCCGGCGCATGGATCGTGCGCACGGAGGTGACGACGGCCCCTTCGGGCGTGCGCTCGGCCCAGCCGATCGCGACGGTGCCGACGGGCGTGGTGGCCGTCCCGCCGGAGGGGCCGGCGACGCCGGTGAGGGCGACGGCGAGGTCGGCGAGGCTCGAGGCGAGCGCTCCGCGCGCCATCGCCTCGGCGACGGGTTCGGAGACGACGCCCGCCGCTTCGATCGTCTCCGCGGGCACGTCGATCATCTCGATCTTCGCGGCGACCTGATAGGTGACGAAGCCGCGGTCGAACCACCCCGAGGAACCCGGGACCGAGGTGATGAGTTCGGAGACGAGCCCTCCGGTGAGGCTCTCGGCCGTGGTGATCATGCGGCGCGACTCACCCGCGCGCCGCCCGAGGATCTCCGCGGCGAGCTCGGCGCGGCTTCTGAGCTGCGCGGCTGCGGACGGAGTTTGGGTCTTTTCAAGGTTCATGGGAGGCTCGCCGATGAAGGAGACGGAGGAGATAGGCGGGGCGTCAGGCGGCGAGCCGTCCGGCGCTCCAGTAGAGGGCGAGCAGGATCTGGATCGCCGCCCAGGCGTAGAGCGCGGCGACGAGGTCGTCCAACATCACGCCGAAGCCCGTCTTCACGCGGTGGTCGATCCACGACCCCGGCCAGATCTTCACGATGTCGAAGAGCCGGAAGGCGGCGAAGGCGGCGGCCCACCAGCCCCAGCCCGCGGGGAGCGCGATGCAGAGCGCCCAGACCGCGGCCACCTCGTCCACGACGAAGCCGCCGTGGTCGCAGACGCCGATGTCGCGCCCGGACTTTTCGCACGCCCAGCAGCCTGCCGCGAAGAGGAGCGCCGTGAGGACGATCCAGCCGGCCGTCGGGATGAAGGAGTAGAGAAGTCCGTAGACGAGCACGCCCGCGAGCGTGCCCCAGGTGCCCGGCGCCGGGCGCAGCAGCCCCGCGCCGAAGAAGACGGCGAGCGCGTGCGCCGGAGACGAGAAGGCCCACCGGGGCGTGAGGCGCACCCGGTTGGCGGGGTTGGCGGGGTCGTACTTGCCGATCATCAGCTACTCTTCTCCGGGGGCGAAGTGGTCGAATCCGACCGAGGGCGTCAGAACGAGCGCGCCGTCGCCCGCGCGCACGACGACCGAGGTCGTGGTGCGCGGCACGATGCGCCCGATGCGCGTCACGGGCGTGCCGGTTCTGAGTCCCGCCTCGTAGATGCGCTCCGCGGCTGCGGCCGGCGCGGTGAAGACCAACTCATAGTCGTCGCCCCCGGTGAGGGCCGCCTCGTGCTGCCGCGCGATGGTGAGCGAACGCAGCGCCGTCGAGACGGGGATGCGGTCCCAGTCGACTTCGGCCGAGCAGCCGCTCCGCTCGAGAATGTGGCCGAGGTCCGCGAGGAGGCCGTCGGAGACGTCCGCGCAGGCCGAGGCCGCACCGAGAATCGCCTGCCCGAGCGCGACGCGCGGCGTCGGCCGGTCCATCCGCGCGAAGAGTGCGGGCTCGAGGTCGGGCATCACCTCCCAGGCGCCCCAGCGGCACTGCAGCGCCGCGTAGGCGTCGCCCAGCGTGCCCGACACCCAGACGTCGTCGCCCGGGCGCGCGCCCGCACGCGTGAGGCCCATGCCGGCGGGGAGATCCCCCATCGCGGTGATGCTGATCGTCACGGGAGCGCGCCTGCCCTCGACTTCGGGCGTGCGGGTGGTGTCGCCCCCGAGGAGCGCGCAGCCCGACTCGTGCGCGAGCGCCATCAGGCCCCGCGAGAAGTCGGCGAGCCAACCGTCGTCGCGTCGCGGCAGCCCGATCGACAGGAAGAAGGCGCGGGGCACGGCGCCTGCGGCCGCGAGGTCCGACAGGTTGACGGCGAGCGCCTTGTAGCCCACGTCCTCGGGGTCGGCGTCGGGCAGGAAGTGCGTGCCGAGCGCCATCATGTCGCACGTGACGGCAAGCCGCCCCGCGCCGGTGTCGATGATCGCGCAGTCGTCGCCCACGCCGGCGCTCTTCCACGCGCCGAAGCTCTGGTACGTGAAGAACTTCTCGATGATCTGGAATTCGCCTCTCTGCGGCATTTTGTTCGACTCGCCTCCCCAATCAAGTTCGGAGGGCGGCGGCGCAGACCCTGAGGATCCGGCCCGCCCTCCTTCCGACAGGCATCATCATATTTCGTCGGCGCCGCACCGGCTGAAACAAGATTTTCAAGGGCCGGAGTGCGCCGAAAGGCCGCCCGCGGACGACGGACGGCCTTTCCTCCTTCAGATCGGACGGCGTCCCTCAGGGGCACACCCGGCGGCTCACTCAGCCTTTTCGACCTTCTCGACCTTTTCAGCCTTCGTCGCCTTCTCGGCGGCGCGCTTCGCATGATCGTCGGCGAACTCGGCCGCGCGGACCTTCTCGGCGACGCGCTCGAGCACGGCGTTCGTGAAGCGGTAGCCGCTGCCGAAGCGCTTGGCGAGCTCGACGTCCTCGTTCAGAACGACGCGGTAGGGCGTCTGCGGGCAGTGCATGAGCTCGTAGGTGCCGAGGAAGAGAATCGAGCGCTCGACGAGCGAGACGCGCTTCAGATCGCGGTCCACGAAGGGCGCGAAGACCTCTTCGAGCGCCGCGTGCTGGGCGACGACGCCCGAGAGGAGCGTCGAAAAGAGCTCGCGGTCGCAGACCGCCCAGTCCGCGGTCGTGACGCCGGCGCCCTCGACGGGGCCGCCGTCCTCGTCCTCGATGAGCGACTCGAGGCCTTCGGTGATCTTCGCGGCGGTGAGTTCCGGATCGGCGATCCATTCATAGACGCCGAGGAGCGCGAAGACGCGCGCGAGGCGGCGCGACGAATGGAGCTGATGACGGGACTTTTGCGCTTCTGACATCGTGCGATTCCTGAAAAAATACTTCCCTGAAGGAAAAGCCGCGCATTTTAGCGCGGCCCGGGCGCGTGCGTCCGCTCCCCGAAGGGCGGACGCGCACGCGCATCAACGGTCCGCGCGGGGATTATTCCTCGCGGTCGTCTTCGTCCTCTTCCTCAAAGTCGTCGGCGGTGACGAACTCCTTGGCGAGGTTGGCCATCTCGACGGCGCACCGCGCGCAGTCGCGGCCCTTCATCTCGAGGCGGGCCTGGCACTGGTCGTCGTCCTCGGTCGTGAGCACGCCGTTGGCGATCGGAATTTCATAGTCGAGGCCGATGCGGGTGATGCCCGCGCCCGACTCGTTCGAGACGAGCTCGAAGTGGTAGGTCTCGCCGCGGATCACGGCGCCCAACGCGATCAGGGCGTCGTACTCCTGGGTCTGCGCGAGCTTCATGAGGGCGAACGGAATCTCGAGCGCGCCGGGAACGGAGACCTTCGTCACGTCCTCGTCCATGACGCCCAGCTTGCGCAGCTCGTCCATGCAGAACTCGAACTCGCCGCGGCCGGCGTACTCATTGAAGCGCGAGACCACAATGCCGATGCGCAGATCGGTGCCGTCGGTCGAGGTCGGAATGATGTCAACTGCCATTTGCTTCTCCTTCATGGAACGGGCAGGCCGCGTGCGCGCCGGACGCGCCGGACTCCTTCGAGCCGGCCTCCGGTCCGCGCACGCCCGGATTGCTGGAATTTCTCGGCGCGCCCGTCGGGGGCTTTGCCGGAGGCGGCGCCGTCGGCGAAGCCCTCCGCCCCGCCACCGCGCCGCATGCTGAATTCTTGATTTTACCGCAGGCGGCCTCCGTCGAACCGCTGCGCCCCCGGGCGCCGCGCGGTTTGCGCCGGTGCGGGAAGCCCCCCCCTTCATGACGAAGCCGTGACGGCGCGCCCGAGAAACTTCACCGACGCGTCACGCCGCCGTCAATGGCGCTTCATGCGCGCTCCCTAGAGTGAAAGCCATTCCCAACGACGGCCGCGCCCCTTCACGCCTGCTGCGGCCGCCCCTCCGGCAACACCTACAGGAATCATTCGCCGTGAAGAAGACTCTCCTCACCCAGGCCGCCCTTGCGGCCCTCGTCGCCGCCTCGACCTGCGGCGCCGCCAACGCCGCCCAGATCTACCCGGTCGATCAGGCCCGCTTCATGACGAACGCGCGCTTCGACTTCAAGGTCGAGCTCGACAAGGTCGCCGCCCGCAAGGACGTCTCGATCGAGATCAACGGCGCGGACTACAAGAAGGTTCTCAAGGGCGACGAGATCTACCTCGCTCAGGAAATCGACGCCGACGGCTCGGCGATCATCATGCGCGACGTCGAGATCAAGAAGCCCGGCCGCTATACGGTCGTCGTGAAGAGCCCCGAAGGCGAAATGCGCGCCGAGTGGGATCTCTACACCACGGCGAAGAAGCCCGTGGCGAAGAGTGATCATTCTGCTCGCCGACGGCCTTTCGGTCGGCCACCGTACGGCCGCCCGCATCCTCTCGAAGGGCGTGAAGAACGGCATGTACCAGGCGCCCCTTGCGATGGACGACATGCCGCACATGGCGCTCCTCGGCACGAGCTCCGTCGACACGATCGCCGCGGACTCCGCCAACACCGCCTCGGCCTACATGACGGGCCACAAGTCCTCCGTGAACGCCTTGGGCGTCTACGCCGACCGCACGAAGGCCTCGCAGGACGACCCGCGTCAGGAAACGATCGCCGAACTGCTGCGCCGCAAGACCGGCAAGGCGATCGGCGTCGTCTCGGACGCCGAGATCGAGGACGCGACCCCCGCCTCGGTGGTCGCGCACACGCGCCGCCGCGCCGACAAGGCCGACATCGTCGGCATGTTCTGGGACGTCAAGCCCGAGGTGATCCTCGGCGGCGGCTCCGCGTACTTCCTCCCGCAGGGCACCCCCGGCTCCAAGCGCAAGGACTCGACCAACTACATCGACCTCTTTACGAACGCGGGCTACAAGTTCGTCACCGACCGCACGGAGCTCAACGGCGCCGTTGCGGGCAAGGCGCCGCAGAAGCTCCTCGGCCTCTTCCACACGGGCAACATGGACGGCTGGATCGACCGCCACCAGTGGAAGGGCAACACCGTGAAGAAGTTCCCCAACCAGCCCGACCTCACCGAGAGCTTCGACGCCGCGGTGAAGGTCCTCGAACAGAACAAGGAGGGCTTCTTCCTGATGCTCGAGGCGGGACTCGTGGACAAGTTCTCCCACCCGCTCGACTGGACGCGCTCCGTGGGCGACACGATCGCCTTCGACAAGGTGGTCGAACGCGCGCAGAAGTACGTGGACGAGCACCCCGACACGCTCCTCATCGTGACGGGCGACCACACGCACTCGATCTCGGTCGCGGGCACGGTCGACGACAACAAGCCCGGCCGCGACATGCGCGAGAAGGTGGGCGTCTACGCCGACGCGGGCTACCCCAACTACGAGGACAAGGACAAGGACGGGTTCCCCGACGACTTTGCGCCTTCGAAGCGCCTCGCGGTCTTCTTCGGCGCGCACCCGGACTACTACGAGACCTACCGTCCCTTCCCCGAGAAGACCTTCAACCCGACCGTGAAGAACGAAAAGGGTGAGTACGTCGCCGACTCCGAGTACAAGAACGTCGAGGGCGGCCACTTCGTCGAAGGCAACCTCCCGCGCAAGGAGTCCCAGGGCGTGCACACGGTTGACGACCTCGTCGTCACCGCGCGCGGTCCGAAGTCCGAGGAGATCAAGGGCTTCATGAACTCCACCGAGATCTTCCGCGTGATGGCCGACGCCCTCGCCCTCGGTCACTGATCTCCGGCAGGGGCGGGACGCGGAACGTCGCAAGCGCTTCCAAGACGGGCGACGGGGAGACGAAAGCGCCCCGGCGTCCGCCCTCCGGAAGAGCTCCCGGTCCGCCCCCCGAACCCCGACTCACGCTCAAGGCGGAGCGCTTCCTCCCCATCAGGAAGGCGGCGCTCCGCCTCGGCTTCTTCTCCCTATGTGAACTCGCATGCTCCGCCGCCAGCTCCTCACCCGCCTCGCCCTTGCGACCCTCGCGCCCGCCGCCGCACTTCCCCGCGCGGCCCTTGCGGCCCCGAAGCCCAACCTCGCCTTCGACGAGATGTACGCGGGCGTCTCCGTCCTCGGCATCAAGTTTTCCGAAAAGCTCAAGAGCCTCGCCGGGCGCGAAACGACGATCCTCGGCTTCATGGCCCCGCCCCTCAAGGCGGACGCGGACTTCCTCGTCCTCACGAAGAGCCCGGTGAGCCTCTGTCCCTTCTGCAACACCGACGCGGACTGGCCCGACAGCATCATCGTGGTCTACCTCGGCCGGAAGCAGGAATTCGTGCAGAGCAACCGGCTGATCGCCGTCACGGGCACCCTCGAACTCGGCAGCTGCACCGACGAGGAGACCGGGTTCGTGAGCCTCGTGCGCATCGTGAACGCGCACTTCGAGGTCGTCTGACGAAGGAACGGGCGATGGCGGACTTCGACCTCACGCTCCCCGAAACCGAACTGCGCGTGCCGGACGGCGAGGAGACGCGGCTCATCTTCTCCACCTCGGGGTTCACGCTCCCCGAAGGCGCGGTGCTCGGCGTGCGCGGCGCCTCGGGCGCGGGAAAGAGCACCTTTCTGAAGCTCCTCTCCGGGATCCTCACGCCCACGCGCGGCGCCGTGCGCTGGGGCGCGGTGAACCTTTCGCTGCTCACGGAGTCCGCGCGCGACCGCTGGCGCGGCGAGCACTGCGGGTTCCTCTTTCAGGACTTCCGGCTCTTCGAGGACCTCACGGCCGAGGAGAACGTGCTGCTGCCCACGACCTTCACCCGCGCGCTCAGGAGCGAAGACCACGTGCGCGCCCGGGGACTCCTCAAAGCGCGGGGCGTGCGGCCCGACACCCGCGCGCGGCTCCTCTCGCGCGGCGAAATGCAGCGCACGGCCCTCGCGCGCGTGCTCTTTGCAGAACCGCAGGTGATCCTCGCCGACGAACCGACGGCGAGCCTCGACCGGCTGCGCGCCGCCGAGGCGGTCGAGGCGCTCCTCGAAGCCGCACGCACGCTCGGCGCCACCCTGATCCTCGTCTCGCACGACGAGCGCGTGCTCCTGGAGCTCCCGCGCCTCGTCGAAGTCGCCGACGGGCGGCTGATCGACCTTTCCGGCCGGAGGTGATGTCATGCACGTCACAATGCTCCTCAAAAGCGAACTGCGCCGCTCCGCGGGCGTGATCCTCGGCATGGCGCTCGTGCTTGCGCTCGCCCTCTCGCTCGCGCTCGCGACGAGCCTCACCGAGCGGATGCTGCGCGCTTCGAGCGCCGCGGCCACGGACGACTTCGACCTCCTCGTGGGCGCGAAGGGCAGCTCCGCGTCGCTCCTTCTCGGCACGGTTTATCTGCGCGACGAGCCTCTCGGACTCGTCCCGGCGCCCGCGCTCTCCTCCCTCATCAACGCCAAGGGCGTGCGCTGGGCAGCCCCCGTCGCCTTCGGCGACCGCACGGGCGACTCTCCGCTCGTCGGCACGACGCGCGCGATGGCGACCCTCGGGGGCGAGCGGCCGCTCAGCGCGGGCCGCGTCTTCGCCGCCCCCGACGAAGCCGTGGCGGGCGCGGGTTCGGGCCTCAAGGTAGGCGACGCGTTCACGCCGATGCACGGGCGCGCCGCAGGCGCGGGTCACGCGCACGAAGCAGCGTCCTTCCGGGTCGTGGGCGTGATGCCCGCCACGGGCACGCCCTGGGACCGGGCGGTGCTCGTTCCGATCGAGCGCATCTGGTCAATGCACGCGCACGAGGACGACCACGCGCACGGCCGCGAGCCGCTCGAGCACTGGATGGAGGAGGACCTCACGCATCTGCCCGGCATGTCCGCGGTGGTGGTGAAGCCCGTCTCGGTCGCCGACGCGTACCGGCTGCGGCAGCGTTTCTCCACGATGTCCGTCACGTCGCCCGAGGGCGCCGTCGTGAACCTCATGGGCGTCTTCTCGGGCGAGGTGCTCGTGGATCTCTACGCCTCGATGGGGAGCGCCGCCCGCGCGCTCTCCTTCATCACCGCGCTCACGCTCGCCGTCGCCCTCGCGGCGACCCTGATCACCGGGGTGCTCCTCGGACGGCTTCGGCTCCCGACGCTTCTGCAGCTCCGGGTCCTCGGTGCGCCGCGGCGCTACGTGGGCGCCCTCATCTGGCTCATCGTCATGACGGTGGTCGTGACGGGCGCGGCCGGCGGACTGCTCATCGGTTGGGCGATCGCTTCGGGGTGCGCGGCCTGGCTCGCCGACGAGACCGGCATCGTCATGGCGCCCGCACTCAGCCGGGCGGAGGCGCTCCCCATCCTCCTCACGCTCGCCGCGGGCGCCCTCTGCGCGCTCGTTCCGGCCTGGGCGGCGGGGCGCGCCAAGATGACCTGAGGACGGGCGCGGGGCCTTCGCCTCCGGAGTCCGGCCCTCGGGACGCCAAGGGCCTGCGCTGACCGGGTGCCGCTCCCCCGCTTTCCATCCCTGAAAAGCAAAGGACCACGCGGCCTCACTGAAGGTGAGGCGACGTGGTCCGCGTGAGCCGCGCCGCCCCCTTCAAAAGGAGGCGGCGATGCGGCGCGTCAGTAGGAGAGGCCGCGCAGGTACTGCGGCGGCACGACGAGGCCCGGGACCTCCTTCACGTGCAGCGCGCTCGCGGCGTGCCAGCCCCAGTGCGGATCGTCGATCATCCCGCGGCCGATGTCGATCACGTCCGCCGCACCCTCGCGCAGCAGCGTCTCGGCCTGCCAGGCGTCGCGGATGAGGCCCACGGTGAAGGTGGGCATGCCGGTCTCCTCCTTCACGCGGCTCGCGAAGGGCACCTGGTATCCCGGCCCCACGGGGATCTTCGCGTCCGGGGTGTTGCCGCCCGTGGAGACGTCCACGAAGTGCAGGCCCTGGGACTTCGCGAGCTTCACAAGCCTCACGGTGTCCTCGAGCGTCCAGCCCTCGGGCTCCCAGTCGGTCGCCGACACGCGCAGACCCACGGCGGTCGTTTCGGGAACGGCCGACTTCACGGCGTTCATCACCTCGCGGGCGAAGCGCATGCGGTTGTCGAGCGCGCCGCCGTACTCGTCGATGCGCTGGTTGGAGAGGGGCGAGAGGAACTGATGGATCAGATAACCGTGGGCCATGTGGATCTCAATGCCGTCCACGCCCGCGCGCACGGCGCGCGCCGCGGCATCGCCGAAGGCGAGGGCGAGTTCGCCGCACTCCTTGAAGTCGAACACGCGCGGCGTCGGATAGCCCGGCGCAAAGGGAACGGGCGAAGGCGCGCGCACGCGCCAGCCGCCGTCCATGGGCTCGACGGCGCGCTGCGGCGCGTCCCAGGGACGCGTGACGCTGCCCTTGCGGCCGGCGTGGTTGAGCTGCACGATCACCTTGCAGCCCGGCTCGATCTCGCGCATCAGGGCGATGAGCTCGCGCAGTCCCTGCTCGCACTCGTCGGACCAGAGGCCGAGGTCGCTGTCGGTGATGCGCCCGTCGGGCGTCACGGCCATCGCCTCAATGCACACGAGGCCCGCGCCCGAAGCGGCAAGGTGCCCGTAGTGCATCTTGTGGAAGAGCTGCACAACGCCGCTCTTGGCGCTGTACATGCACATCGGCGGCACCGAAATGCGGTTCGGGATCGTGAGGGGCCCCAACTGCATCGGCGTAAAAAGCATCGTCTCCATTTATCTTTCCCTTGGGCTCCGGCGGAGGGCTTCTCCGGCCGGGCGCGTCTTGTTCTGCTTTTCGTCTTCTCGGGTCCGTCCGCCCCCGGGGACGGAGGGCGGGCCCAAACAAAAAGCGCGCTCGGGAAGCCCCTCCGTCTGGTCCGGGAGGCCTCCGCGGGCGCGCAATCGTTCACTTCAGGAATGAAGGAGCTTCTTTTCCCTTAGAAAAGCGCGTCGTCATCCTTGAGCGACATTATGCGCTCGACGTAGCGGGCGATCGTGTCGATCTCTACGTTTACGTAGCTCTGCGCCTTGAGGTGCTTCAAGGTCGTCACCTGCACGGTGTGCGGGATGAGGTTGATCGTGACCAACGTATCGAGCGCCGTATCTTCGACCTTGTTGATCGTGAGCGAGACGCCGTTGATCGTGATCGAGCCCTTGTAGGCGACGTAGGGCGAGAGCTTGCGCGGCACGCGCACGACGAGGCGCCAGGACTCGGCGACGGGCTCCATCGACTCGACCTGACCGACGCCGTCCACGTGGCCGCTCACGATGTGGCCGTCGATGCGGTCCGAGAGGCGCATCGCCTTCTCGAGGTTCACCTCGCCGAAGGTGTCGAGGCCCGTGGTCTTCGAGAGGCTCTCGGCCGAGACGTCGATCTTGAACTCGCGCTCCGTCACCTCCACGACGGTCATGCAGGCGCCGTTGACGGCAATCGAGTCGCCCACGCGCACGTCGTTGAGCCCGAGCTCGGGGGCGAGAATCGTGAGGCGCACGCCGTTGCCCAACTTCTCGGGTTCGCGCACCTTGCCGATGGCCTGAACAATGCCGGTAAACATGTGATTTAGCTCCTCAGGAGAATTCGCAGGTCGCCCCCCAGCGGGAGGGCGGAATGGATGTGCCAGCGCTTCGCCGCGGAGGGCGAGGCGGGCGGAGTGACGTCGGCCGGGGCGAGCCCCGCGCCGAAAAGACAGGGCGCCACGTAGGCGAGGATCTCGTCGACGAGCCCCGCCTCGATGAAGGCGCCGGTGAGGCGCGGACCCGCCTCGACGTGGACTTCGTTCACCTCGCGCCGCGCGAGTTCACGCAGGAGCGCCGGGAGGTCCACGCGGCCGGGATTCCCGGCGGCCGGGAGTTCGATCACCTCGCCGCCGGCCGCCTCAACGGCCGCGCGGCGGGCCGCCGCGCCTTCGCCGGCCGCGGCGGTGACGAAGAGCACCGGACCGCCCGGCGAATGGAGAATCTTCGCGTCCGGATCGGTTTCGAGCCGCGGATCCACGACGACGCGCAGCGGTTGGCGCACCTGGTCGGCGAGCCGCACGTTCATCTGCGGGTCGTCGGCGCGCACCGTGCCCGCGCCGGTGAGCACGGCGCCCGCCCGGGCGCGCCAGAGCTGGCCGTCCGCGCGGGCCGCTTCGCCCGTGATCCACTTCGAGCGCCCGTCGGGGAGCGCCGTGCGCCCGTCCAGGGTAATGGCGGTCTTGACGCGCACCCAGGGCGTGCCGCGGGTCATGCGGGTGAGAAAGCTCGCGTTCACCTCCTTCGCCTGCGCCTCAAGGACGCCCAATTCGGTCGGGATGCCTGCGGCCTCGAGCATCCTCAGCCCCCGGCCGTGCACCTTCGGGTTGGGGTCGCCCGTCGCGGCGACGACGCGGCCGACCTTCGCCTCGATGAGCGCGAGCGCGCAGGGCGGCGTGCGCCCGTAGTGCGAGCAGGGCTCGAGGGTCACGTAGACCGTGGCGCCCTCGACGGATTCGCCGCGCGCCGCGGCGTCGCGCAGGGCCATGATCTCGGCGTGCGGGCCCCCGGTGCGCTGCGTGAAGCCCGCGCCCACGAGGCGCCCCTCGCGCACGATCACGGCGCCCACGGACGGGTTCGGAGGCGACAGGCGCAGGGCCTTCTTCGCCTCGTCGAGTGCGAGGCGCATCCACGCCTCGTCCACGCGCCGCCTGAGGGCTTCGGCCGACTCGGCGGGCTGGGAGCTGCTCTTCTCTCCGGTCAATTCCAATGCTCCAGCGGGATTTCGTCCGTGCGGGTCTCCTTGAGCGTGCTCTCGATCATCTTCACGAAGGCCTGCGGGTCGCTGATGTTGAGGTACACCGAAGCGAAGCGGATCCAACCGATGATGTCGATCTGGCGGAGCTCCTCAAGGACGAGTTCGCCCACGCGGGTCGTGCGGATCTCGCGCTCGCCCGTGGCGACCATCTTTTGCTCGATCGCGTCCACCGCGGCGTCGATGCGCTCGCGCGAAACGGGGCGCTTTCTGAGCGCGAGCATCATCGAGCCGCGCAGCTTCTCGCGGTTGTACTCGACGCGCCCGCCGCCCTTCTTGACGATCCAGGGCAGGCCGAGCGAGATGCGCTCGAAGGTCGTGAAGCGCTTGCCGCACTTGAGGCACTCGCGGCGGCGTCGGATCACCGAACCCGACTCGGGCGCGCGCGAGTCGACCACGCTCGTCTGGGGATGCGAACAGAAGGGGCAGCGCATGAAGGTTTCTTTCCTCAAAGGTGTTGCTGAACAATCCGATGATTTTAACAGCCGCGGTGCGGCGCCCCGCGCGCCGCCTTCGGCGCCGGCCTCCCCAAGGCGGCGCGCCGGCAAGAAGAAGGCCTCCGGCGGAGGCGCCTCTCCCGCGAAGGGGAGGGAGCGTCTCCGGCGGAGG